>NZ_JBSSEP010000024.1:0-99850 GCF_054061835.1 Pseudomonas sp. TE12234 | reverse complement strand
CGTTGATAGGTTGGGTGTGTAAGCGCTGTGAGGCGTTGAGCTAACCAATACTAATTGCCCGTGAGGCTTGACCATATAACACCCAAGCAATTTGCTTGCTTCGAGCTGAAAAGCGAAAGAGCACCAGATTGCGGTGTGTGAGACGCAATGAACCGAAAGTTCGCACAAACACACAAACTATCGCATACCCAATTTGCTGAAGCGTCGAAAGACGGTTCGGTACCCGAATTTCTTGACGACCATAGAGCATTGGAACCACCTGATCCCATCCCGAACTCAGAAGTGAAACGATGCATCGCCGATGGTAGTGTGGGGTTTCCCCATGTGAGAGTAGGTCATCGTCAAGATTAAATTCCGAAACCCCTATCTGCGTATGCAGGTAGGGGTTTTGTTTTTGCGCGCAGGAAAGTGCCGTGATGGGCAGAGAGCGCCTGACGGTTGTGCCAGATTCCCGAGGCATTGCATTAGAAGCCTGTTTCGCAACGAAAAAGGGCAATTACCCTCCCGCCGCTTCAAGAGAATGGCACCACTGGCCGATAACTCATTTGGGCGCAGTGAGCTTGATTTCTCGCCATCTCTTTTCGTCGCTTCGTTCTGAGAAAATCGCTTGCTAGATAATGGCTACTCGCTATCATCTGCGCGCCGAAAAAGGCATTGAGTCTGCTCTTGTTTGCGTATTGGCCTTGTGGTTTTTCTTCTTAAATTGCCTGGAAATCTTCGATGCTGTCGTATCACCAAAAGAGCTTTTTGATCGTCGATGATTTTTCGGATTTCCGCAGTTCGGTCAGATCCATGTTGCGGGAGTTGGGTGTCAAGGATGTGGACACTGCCGATACCGGTGAGCAGGCGCTGCGCATGTGTTCGCAGAAGTCCTACCATTTCATCCTGCAGGATTTTCACCTCGGAGATGGCAAGAAGAACGGCCAACAGGTACTCGAAGACCTGATGATCGAAAAGCTGATCAGCCATGAAAGTGTATTCGTCATGGTCACCGCTGAAACCAGCCAGGCAATGGTGCTCAGCGCTCTGGAGCATGAGCCCGATGCTTACCTGACCAAGCCTTTCAACCGCTCTGGCCTGGCTCAGCGCCTGGAGCGACTGGAGCAGCGCAAAACCTTGCTCAAGCCGATCCTTCAAGCTCTTGATCGTGGCAAGCCGGTTGAAGTCCTCAACGCCTGCATTGCCCTGTGCAAGCAAGACATCCGTTACTCGCCACTGTGCCTGCGCTATCGGGCTGATGCCCTGCGCGACCTCAATCAGAATGAGGCGCTGGAGCGCCTCTACGACAGCATCATTGCAGATCGCCCTTTGCCTTGGGCCTTTGCCGGCTTAGGTCAATTGCTGTTCAAGCGGGGTCAGGTTGCGCAAGCTAAAGGCGTCTACGAAAAGGCACTGAAAGTGTTCCCGATGATGCCGGCGCTTTACGACGGGATGGCGGATGTGCTGGTCGCCGAAGGTGATACCAAGGCCGCGCAGGCGGTGTTGGAAGAAGCGATTCGCTTGTCGCCACTGGCGGTGCGCCGACAAGCGCAGTTGGGCAAGTTGGCGATGACCAACGAAGATTTTGACACAGCCTCCAAAGCCTATCGTCAGGCTGTCAGCCAAGGAGCGCAGTCACGTTTCAAGGATGCGGAAAGCAACCTCGGGCTGGCCCATGCCTTGATCAGCAAAGGCAGTGAAAAGGGTCTGGATACGCGAACTCGCCTGGAGATCAATACGACACTGAGCGCTGTGGCCAAGGAAAATCCGTCCGACCCCGGTCTGCAAATTCGTGCGCGGTTAATGAAGGCTACCAGTCTTCTGCTCAACGACGGCGAAACTGCTGAAAAGCTTACTGAACAAGCAATGATGCGCCTTGAAGGCATGGAGCAATTCATGAGCGCGGAAGCTGCACTTCTGGTAGCCAAGCAACTACAGATGCTCGGACAACCCAGCGCAGGCGCCTCCATGTTGAAAAACTGTGCGGAAATCTATGGTGACGATCCAACCGTCATGAAGGGCATCGCCAAGCTGACCGACGATCCGGCTATCCTCAACTCCGGTAACGCTGCTGCCGACCTCAACCGCCAAGGCGTACGCGTGTACAAGACCGGTAATCTGGTCGAGGCCCGGGAAGTGTTCCGCAAAGCCCTGGCGCTACAGCCGAAAAACATCAGTATCGCGTTGAACCTGGCGCAGGCATTGCTGCATGGCACTGATACCAACGTGCCATCTGCCGAGCTCGAAGAATGTCGGACCTGCCTGAAAATGGTTGGTTTGATGCCTGACACCGATACCCGTTATCCGCGTTATAAGAAGCTTAAAAGCAAGGCGTTTGGCGAATGAACGACAACCAGCAGGCGTTGGATTTTTCTACGGTGATTGCTTCCACCGTACATGACATGAAGAACTCGTTGGCGATGCTGATGCAGGCCCATAGCCAATGGTTGGCGAATCTGCCCGACACGGCCCGTCATTCTGCGGAGCAGGGCGTGATCGAGTTCGAGTTCGCTCATCTCAACGGCATGCTGGTGCAGTTGCTCGGACTGTACAAGTTGGGTGTCAATCAAATGCCCCTGCAACCGGCCTACCATGAACTGGATGACTTCATCGAGGCACAATTAGCGTGTCATCAGGACGTGTTCGCCAGTCGTGGTATTGCCGCTTCTTTTGAGGTCGATCCGCTGAGCCCTCTGGGTTTCTTCGATCGAGAGTTGATTGCATCGGTATTGGCCAACAGCATCAACAACGCCATTCGTTATGCCCGGCATGCGCTATTGATCACGGTCAGTGACGAGGCTGGGCAATTGGTACTGACCATCAACGACGACGGCGAAGGTTATCCGACCGAGATGATCGAGCGGCAGGCGGAATACGTGCAGGGCATCAATCAAAGTAGTGGTAGCACGGGCTTGGGTCTTTACTTTGCGGGACGGATCGCGGCCTTGCATCAGCGAAACGGCGTCGGCGGGCATACCAGAATCAGCAACGGCGGCCCGTTGGGGGGAGGCGTGTTCAGTCTTTACTTGCCCTGATCTTGCCGCTTGGGCATACAGCTTTTTGTTCGGCGCTGCTTGATATTCCGAACGCGCGGAGCCTATTTTGTACGGGTCGCCGTTCACGGCTCGCGTAAAAACAAGGATTGCGTCATGACAACGGATGACCTGAGGTCACTCGCGCAACGATTGACGGGTATTGATGAGATTGAATGTGTCACGCCCGATTTGAATGGTGTGCCGCGGGGCAAAGTGATGACCGCCGAGGGATTCCTCGAAGGTCGGCGTTTGCAGATGGCGCGGGGTGTCTTGCTGCAATGCATCATGGGAGGTTATCCACCAGCACGTTTTTACGGAAGCGATGACGGCGACCTCGCGCTGGTTGCTGATCCTGCGCAGATTCACCGTTTGCCGTGGAGCAAGCAACCACGCGCATTTGCCATTTGCGATGCAGTCGAACTGACCGGCACCGGCTCCAATCTTTCGACTCGCGGTCAACTCAAATCAGTGATCGCGCGTTACTCCGCCCTTGGTCTGGCACCCGTTGTGGCAACCGAACTGGAGTTCTTTGTCTTCGCCCCCAATACCGACCCGACTCAGCCTTTCCAGCCGCCGAGGGGGCTGGATGGACGTCGCGAGGACGGTCATTCAGCGTTCAGTGTCAGTTCCAATAACGGTTTGCGACCCTTCTTCAGTGAGGTCTACGAATGCATGGCGGCTTTGGGGCTGCCACGCGATACCTTCATGCATGAAATGGGCGTCAGCCAGTTCGAGATCAATTTGCTGCACGGCGATCCGCTGCTATTGGCCGACCAGACCTTCCTGTTCAAGCATTTGCTGAAAGAAGTGGCGCTCAAACACGGCCTCACGGTTGTCTGCATGGCCAAGCCGTTGGCGCACACGCCAGGCAGTTCGATGCATATTCACCAGAGCATCGTTGATATCGATAGCGGACGTAATGTATTTAGTGGCGAAGACGATCAACCGACGGCGACCTTCCATCATTTCATTGCCGGACTGCAGATCTGCATGGCCGATTTCACTGCGCTGTTTGCACCGAACGTGAACTCGTATCAGCGCTTGTTCCATCCCTTCGCATCCCCGAATAATGCCTGTTGGTCCCATGACAACCGGGCGGCAGGCTTGCGTATTCCGGTCAGTTCGCCGGACGCTCGTCGGGTCGAGAATCGCTTGCCGGGGGCTGATGCCAACCCTTATCTGGCAATTGCCGCAAGCCTGGCGGCGGGACTCTATGGCATTGAACGACAACTGGAACCGAGCGATCCGATCCAGGGCGAATTTGAAGTGCCAGACAATCTTTCGTTACCCTGTACCTTGCATGCAGCTCTGGTGCGTCTGAAACGTAGCCAATTGGCGAAGGAACTGTTCGGCTCGGAGTTCATCGAAGGCTACATTGCTTCGAAGACCCTGGAGCTGACCAGCTTCCATGATGAAATTACTCCCTGGGAAAGGCGTGTTCTAGCGGCCCAGGCCTGACGAAATGTCGACATCGGGCTATCGTTTGGATAGCCCGTTTCTCACTGCAAGGAGCCGCTCGGAACGCCGATGCGCCAAATCTGGAAATCCTTTCGAGCGCTTTATTTCGCCTCGCTGATGATGTTGATCGGTTCAGGCTTGTTGAGTACTTACCTGGCGTTGCGCCTGGCTGCCGACCATGTCGATAGCCTTTG
This sequence comes from Pseudomonas sp. TE12234, assembly GCF_054061835.1. NCBI lineage: Bacteria > Pseudomonadati > Pseudomonadota > Gammaproteobacteria > Pseudomonadales > Pseudomonadaceae > Pseudomonas > Pseudomonas sp. TE12234. Next base: position 95,184 of record NZ_JBSSEP010000024.1, on the reverse strand, counting down.
GGTCGGTGCGTTGATGGCCGCCAACTATTTCGGTCTTGTGCTGGGTGGCAAGATCGGCCATCGACTGATCGCCCGGGTTGGTCATATTCGAGCTTATTCGGCCTGTGCCGGGATCGTTGGCGCGGCAGTGCTGGGCCATGGCCTGGTGAACTGGTTGCCTGCCTGGCTTTTCCTGCGGGTGATCGTCGGCCTAGGCATGATGTGCCAATACATGGTCATCGAGAGTTGGCTCAACGAACAGGCCGACACCAAGCAGCGCGGGATGGTGTTCAGCGGCTACATGATTGCTTCGTATCTGGGGTTGGTGCTTGGACAACTGATTCTGGTCATGCACCCAGGACTGGGGCTCGAGCTGCTGATGTTGGTCGCTCTGTGTTTTACCTTGTGCCTGGTGCCGGTGGCCTTGACCCGACGCATTCACCCGGCACCCTTGCATCCGGCACCGATGGAGCCTCGGTTCTTTATCAAGCGGGTGCCGCAGTCGTTGAGTACGGTGTTGGGAGCGGGGCTGATCGTCGGCTCGTTTTATGGCTTGGCACCTCTGTATGCCTCGCAGCAGGGGTTGTCCACCGAACAGGTCGGTCTGTTCATGGGTAGCTGTATTTTTGCCGGGTTGCTGGTGCAGTGGCCTCTGGGGTGGTTGTCCGATCGCTATGACCGGGCGCTGTTGATCCGCAGTTTCGCTTTCAGTCTGGCGCTGGCCGCTTTGCCGCTGGCGATCATGGAGCGGGTGCCGCTGGAGGTGTTGTTTATCGCCGGTTTTCTCTGCTCATTGGTTCAGTTCTGTCTGTATCCGTTGGCCGTGGCATTTTCCAATGACCACATCGAGGGGGATCGTCGGGTATCGCTGACTGCGATGTTACTGGTGACCTACGGGGTTGGTGCCAGCATCGGACCGCTGGTTGCCGGGGTGTTAATGAAGTTGTTCGGCAGCCAGATGCTTTACGCATTCTTCAGCTTTTTTGCGTTGGTCCTGGTGTGGCGAATTCGTCCAAAAGCGGTGACCAACCTGCACCAGGTGGAAGATGCGCCGCTGCACCACGTTGCCATGCCGGACAGTATGTCGAGCTCGCCACTGGTGGCTGCACTCGATCCGCGGGTGGATGAGCAGATGGTGCAGGAACAGATGCAGAACCCGATACCTTCCGAACCGGAGTCTGCATCGGAGCCTGAAGCAGATACGCCTCCGGAGCAGCCGGACACGGGCAGCGAAAAAAGTTTCACCGAGGCCAGGCCATAACATTGAGGCAAAAAAAACGGGCAGTCACCGCAAGGGACTGCCCGCTTTTATTCAGACTTCTGTTTCAGAAGTCATCTTTGTCGAAGCGCCGCGCTTCGCGTTGCAGCTGATAGACGAACCGCTCGACCTGCCGTTGCACCAATCCGCTCATGTTATGGAAGCGCACACCGGCGAAGGTAGTGGAGATCTTTTCTTCAAAGTGCAAGTAACGCAACTCAACCGGGGCCATCATCTTGCCAAAAGGCAGGGCGGCCACGAAGCGGTCATAGACTTGACCCAATTGCAGGCTGCCAGAGATGTCGCCAGAGAAGCGCAGCTTGCAACCGGTAGCCGAGATGTCTAGCAACTTGCCGCTGATCGGTGCCTTGAGTTTCTCGCCATCCAGGTCGACGTCGACCAATTGTGCCAGTTTCAACGCAGCGCGGAACGCATTGCGGCGCTGATGGTAGACCACTTCATCGGGCAGTGCGCCGCGATAGCAACGAGTACCGCCGGATTCGTCGATGGTCAGCGGACCGTTGCTTTCCCAGGCAATACGCACGCCTTCGTGGAAGCCTTCGACCTTGAAGGGTTCGCCGGCCAACAAGTAACGTTCGCCGTCTCGGGGAATCATTTCGTCCAGGGCAATCATCTTGCTTTCACGATCAACGTCCACCAGATAGCTCTGGAAGCGCTGGCTGCGCTCATGAAACGTAATGATCAGCGGGTCATGACTTTCTTGCAGCTGGCGCAGGTTGCTGGAGATTTCCAGAGGCGTGCTAAGCACCTTGGGTGGCTGCGGAGCATCATCCGCATTTAAGGCATTGGACACGGTTAATCAATCTCCAGACAAGTTTTGACTACGGCTAGCCAGCATTTTGCCAGCATGTTTCGCGTCTTGATAGAGCGTGCTCATCGACAAGCTTAAGCCTGACTGAGCGGGCGCGGTTTCACAAGCTTGGAGAATGATCCGCTGGCATCGTAGAGCGCAGGAGGTTCGCCGCCGGTAAGAATTTTCAGCTGGGTAGCCGTAGCGGCTTGCTGTATCAGGATCGACTGGCCGTTGCTGGCATTGGTGGTCTGGCACTGGGCCAGGAGGTTGGTCAGCACGTCGCTCTGCGCCAGCAACTGTTCGCCAATGCTCGAATGGCTGGCCAACTGCTCCAGCCCGCTACGGTTAGTTGGCAAGTTGAGGCTGGCGAGAATTTCGCTGCGCTTGCGGCCATGCTGTTCGAGCAAAATGATCAATGCCTGTTTCTGTGCCAGAACGTTTTCGAGCAGGGGCATGTCGCGACCATGCAGGGCGAGGGACTCGGTCTGCAGTAACTCCAGCAATTGTTGCGCTGGAGCAAAATCGTCGGTGATCAGTTGCAGTAAATTAGTATCGTGCATGGCTGGCCTTGGTTTTTAAGCGTCCAAAAGCCTGGCGCAGGCCGTGGGCCTAGCGCTGGGCTTCGAAGTTGAGCAGTTTGCTGGCTACACGGTTGCTGTCGACTTTGTAGCTGCCATCGGCAATCGCTGCTTTCAACGCGGCCACGCGGGCGTTGTCGACGACAGGCTGATCGCGCAGCGTATCAGTGACCTTTTGCAACTGTTGAGCCTCATTGCTGAGATGTACCGATTCCCCGCTCTTAACGGTGCTGGCCTGTTCGGCCGGGGTATTCAGCGCTGCGGACTTGCCGGCGTCGGCCGTTTCCTTGCTCGCGCTGGTACGTGTACTGCCCGTAAGTGACGAGGAGCTGTTCAAACGGCTGAAATCGATGACCATGATAAAAAACCTCTGGGAATTTGGACGCTTGCCCTGTTTTCGGCCATCCCCTGCAAAACTTTAGGCCCATTTATCCGGGAGCTTGCGCGCGTCGGCGCTTGCCCCGCATGGAGCACAGTTTAGGGAACAGCCTCAGGAAGCGCCATCTTCATGAACAGGGAGCCCTACATGGCTACTTCCACCTGCCCCGGCGCGGTGACCTGAGCTTTGATGACCCGCTGCGAGTTGAGGTTCTTGACCCGGATCTGTTCATTCAAGCCACCGTTGGCCAGCGCTTCGCCTGGCATTCGCACGCTGAGCGTACCACTGCGCGCGGTAATCACCACCTGATCGCCCTTGCGAACGACTTCCGCTTGCTCCATGTGCACCAGGGTAATGACCTGGTCGGCGACCATTGGTCGGGTAAGTTTTTGCCCGATCGCCTGATCCATCGAGGTCAAATAGCCCTGGTTGATCATGCTGATATCGCGCTCACGCAATGTCACGTCTCCAGGCTCGACAATACCGGCGCGGCGCAGGGGGCGGGTGGTGGTCACAACGTCACGAAACAGGCGTACTTGAGCGGGTACGAAGACGGTCCAGGGGGATGCTCCCTCACACCGGACCTTGACCGTTACCCGGCCCAGTGGCTTGGCCGGACTCTCCAGCGAGGCTGTCAATTCCTTGTCGCACATCGGCATGCGCATGCGCGGATCGAGCTGGTTAACCTGGATTTCATAGCGACCTTCCGTTTGACTGGTGGCCAGATAGTCTTCTACGGTGAACTCAAGAAAGCCTTGGGTGACGCCGATAAGCATGTCAGGCAAGGTAACCGGGTCAGCAAGGGCAGGGCTGCCAGCGTTGAACAGGCACACAGTCGCCAGCACGCCGAGTAATCTGCGGTAGGGTGTGGTAAGGCGTCGAAAAAATGTCGGTTCTCTGTTCATAGAGAGATAAAAAGCAAGCGCCGTGCCGTTTAGAGATGAATGTGCGTCGCAACAACACTTAGCGTTGGTGTAGGAGTCTGGGCATGGCTGGTGTAATGGATTCGGTAAACCAGCGCACGCAACTGGTGGGGCAGAATCGCCTTGAGCTGTTGTTGTTCCGTCTTGACGGCCAGCAGCTCTATGGGATCAACGTGTTCAAGGTCCGGGAGGTGCTGCAATGCCCCCAACTGACACTGATGCCCAAGTCCAGTCCTGTCGTGTGCGGCGTGGCGAATATTCGGGGGGCGACCATTCCGATCCTTGATCTGGCGATGGCGACCGGCTCCGGGGGCTTGAAAGACAAGAACAACCCTTTCGTGATCATCACGGAGTACAACACCAAGACCCAGGGGTTCCTGGTGCGCTCGGTGGAACGCATTGTGAACATGAACTGGGAGGAGATTCATCCGCCACCCAAGGGCACTGGCCGCGATCACTACCTGACGGCCGTGACTCGCGTCGACAATCAACTGGTCGAAATCATCGACGTCGAGAAAGTGCTGGCGGAAGTGGCGCCGACACCGGAAGCGATTTCGGTTGGTGTGGTGGATGTCGAAACCCAGCACAAGGCGCTCTCTCTGCGTGTGTTGACAGTCGATGATTCGTCGGTGGCACGCAAACAGGTCACGCGCTGCCTGCAAACGGTTGGCGTCGAAGTGGTGGCGTTGAACGACGGTCGGCAAGCGCTGGATTACCTGCGCAAACTGGTCGACGAGGGCAAGAAGCCGGAGGAAGAGTTCCTGATGATGATTTCCGACATCGAGATGCCGGAGATGGACGGATACACCCTGACGGCGGAAATCCGCAACGACCCTCGCATGCAAAAGCTACATATCATCCTGCATACTTCGTTGTCGGGTGTGTTCAATCAGGCGATGGTCAAGAAAGTCGGTGCCGATGACTTCCTCGCCAAATTCCGTCCTGATGACCTGGCATCCCGGGTAGTCGACCGGATCAAAGCAGCAGACATTAGCTAGGGGCGTTCGGCCCCCGGCAGTCAACACGATTTAAGAGGCGGCAGCATTGTCAACGGGTAATTTGGATTTCGAACAGTTCCGGGTATTCCTGGAAAAAGCCTGTGGCATTTTGCTCGGTGAAAACAAGCAGTATCTGGTATCGAGCCGTCTCAACAAACTGATGGAGCAGCAGGGTATCAAGTCGTTGGGTGAGCTTGTCCAGCGCATGCAGACCCAGCCGCGCAGCGGTTTGCGCGAGCAGGTGGTCGACGCCATGACCACCAACGAAACCCTGTGGTTTCGTGATACCTACCCCTTTGAAGTCTTGAAGAACAAGGTACTGCCCGAAGCGATCAAGGCCAGTCCCGGACAGCGTTTGCGCATCTGGTCGGCGGCATGCTCGTCGGGACAGGAGCCGTATTCGCTGTCGATGTCCATTGATGAGTTCGAGCGGGTCAACATGGGCCAGTTGAGGATGGGGGTGCAAATCGTTGCCACCGATCTTTCCGGCACCATGCTGACCAACTGCAAGACCGGCGAGTACGACAGCCTGGCCATTGGTCGCGGTCTGTCGCCCGAGCGACTGCAGCGATATTTCGACCCGAAAGGGCCGGGGCGCTGGGTCATCAAGGCACCGATCAAGAGTCGGGTGGAGTTTCGTTCGTTCAATCTGCTGGACAGCTACGCCAGCCTGGGCAAGTTCGATATCGTGTTCTGCCGCAACGTCCTGATCTACTTCTCTGCCGAAGTGAAGAAGGACATCCTGTTGCGTATTCACAGCACGTTGAAGCCTGGCGGTTATCTGTTCCTTGGTGCTTCAGAAGCGCTGAACGGATTGCCGGATCATTACCAGATGGTCCAGTGCAGCCCTGGGATCATTTATCAGGCGAAGTGATTTTGTCGGCGTCATAAAAACGGGAGTCCTTATGGGGCTCCCGTTTTTTTGTGTCTGGCGAGTACCGCGCCAGGAGCTGGCAAGTGGTGTACTCGGGATTGGATGCCAGGCGGCAGAAAAGCGGCATCCGGCGGAAACCCGTTGCCGCTTTTCTGGCATTGCCGCCTAGCCTCTGCCCGCAAAGCCCCGGTTTACGGGGTTTTCTGACTTGGCATGACGCTTGCTATGTCCATCGTACGAAAAATCAGGTCACCCGAAGGTTTCCCGACATGAGCATCAGCTTCGATAAAGCGCTCGGTATTCACGAACAGGCACTGGGCTTTCGCGCCCAGCGCGCTGAAGTCCTGGCCAACAACATTGCCAACGCCGACACCCCGAACTACAAGGCCCGGGATCTGGATTTCTCCAAAGTGCTCGCGGCACAGAGCGAGAAAAACCAAAACGGCACCATCGCCTTGAACATGACCAACAGCCGTCATATCGAAGCGCAAGGGCTGGGCAATGGTGACGAATCGCTGATGTACCGCACGCCGATGCAACCGTCGATTGACCAGAACACCGTGGACGCCCAGCTGGAACAGTCGAACTACGCGGAAAACGCGATTGGCTTCCAGGCCAGCTTCACCCTGCTCAACAGTAAATTCAAAGGGCTGGTGTCAGCCCTGCGTGGAGAGTAAGCCATGTCTCTATCCAGTGTTTTCAACATTGCCGGTAGCGGCATGAGTGCGCAGACCACTCGCTTGAACACCGTCGCTTCGAACATTGCCAACGCCGAAACCGTCTCGTCGAGCATCGACCAGACCTACCGCGCGCGTCACCCGGTATTCGCCACCATGTTCCAGGGCGGTCAGAGCGGCGGCAGCGATTCGTTGTTCCAGAACCAGGACGCTGCCGGTCAAGGCGTGCAGGTCATGGGCGTGGTCGAAGACCAGAGCAACCTCGAGGCGCGCTACGAGCCGAACCATCCGGCCGCCGACGCCAAGGGCTACGTCTATTACCCGAACGTCAACGTGGTGGAAGAGATGGCGGACATGATTTCCGCGAGCCGCTCGTTCCAGACCAACGCCGAAATGATGAACACGGCCAAAACCATGATGCAGAAAGTCCTGACCCTCGGTCAGTGATAAGGGGCGATTCAGATGAGTGTTAGCGATACCACCAGCAGTTTGAGCCTCAACGATATCCTGGCCAACTCCTCCATCAAGACCAACACCACGACGAATGGTCTGGCGTCAGCAACCAGCAGTGCTACGGGCAACCAAGCCTTGGGCAAGGACGCGTTCCTGCAATTGCTGGTCACGCAGCTGAAAAACCAGAACCCGCTGGAGCCGCAGGACAACGGCGCGTTCGTGGCCCAGTTGGCCCAGTTCAGCAGCCTGGAGGGGATCACCACGCTCAACACCACCGTGAGCGGTCTTGCCAGCAACTACAACTCGTCGCAAGCCCTGCAGGCTTCCTCGCTGGTGGGGCGTTCGGTCATCGCGCCGAGCGACAAGGCTGTGGTCGACACCACCAAGAGTCTCAGCGGTACGGTCGTCGTTCCGTCTTCGGTCGCGGACGTCAGCCTGAAAATTACCAATGCCGACGGCAAGACCGTACGCACCATCGACATGGGGTCTCAGAGCGCGGGCAATGCCAGCTTCATCTGGGACGGCAAGGACGATTCCGGTGTAACGGTTCCTGCGGGCACTTATAGCTTCGGGGCTGCGAGCACGATCGACGGTCAGTCCGTATCGCTTGTCACCAATCTGCCCGCCACGGTCAACAGTGTGACCATCAGCCAAACCGGCGGTGAGTTGATGCTCAATCTGGCCGGGCTGGGCAGCGTCGCCCTGTCCAAAGTACAAACCATTGGTATGTAAAGCCGACTAACCCGGCACAAAGGAGTGGATTATGTCTTTCAACATCGGCCTTAGCGGTCTCTTTGCAGCCAACAAACAACTGGACGTAACGGGCAATAACATCGCCAACGTCGCGACCACCGGTTTCAAATCGTCCCGTGCAGAATTCGAAGACGTGTACTCTGCGACTCGCCTGGGTACTGGCAGCAAGACCGTCGGCAACGGCGTACGTCTGGCCAACGTCTCTCAGCAGTTCAGCCAGGGTGATGTGAACAACACCGGTAACGTGCTCGACATGGGGATCCAGGGCAACGGCTTTTTCGTCCTGAGCAACAATGGTTCGCTGACGTACACCCGTGCCGGTACGTTCAAGACCGACAAGGACGGCTACGTCACCAACAGCGACGGCACTGCACGCCTGCAAGGTTACGGCGTCGACTCCAATGGCAAGATCGTCAATGGTGTATTGACCGACCTGCGAATCGATACATCCAACCTGGCACCAAAATCCACCAGCAGCGTTTCATCGACCATCAACCTGAACTCGACGTCGCCGGTAATCGACCAGACAGTCGCGGCGAACGCTTTCGATCCGTCCAAGACCGCGACGTTCACCAAGTCGTTCAGTACCCCGATTTACGATACTCAGGGCAACCAGCACACCATGGATCAATACATGGTCAAGACTGGGGCGAACACTTGGGATACCTATACCCTGATCGATGGTCGCAACCCGGACGGCAGTGACCCTACTGCTGCCGCGACGCCTCCGGTAGCATCGACGATGACGTTCGATAGCAGCGGAAAGCTGGTATCGGTCAGTACACCTCCTGGTCCGGTCATCAGCAGTGACCTGAAGATCAGCAACTGGACGCCGGGTACCGTGACCAATGGCGTGTGGGCAGCCAATGGGGCTTCTGCCGATCCGGCAGGTGTGACCATCGCCATGGCCAACACCACTCAGTTCAACGCTGACACCGCACGTTCGATTCCGTCGCAGAACGGTTACGCCACCGGCCAGATCACCAACCTGACCATCGACGGCAGTGGTGTGTTGCTGGCCAACTTCAGTAACAACCAAACAAAGCCCATCGGCCAGATTTCGCTGGCCAGCTTCACCAACGAACAAGGCCTGCAGCCCGTTGGCGGTACCAGTTGGAAAGAGACCTACGCGTCGGGTATTCCAGGCTACGATGCACCGCAGACCGGTACTCTGGGCTCGCTGGTTTCCAACTCTCTGGAAGAGTCCAACGTCAATCTGACCAACGAGCTGGTTGACCTGATCAAGGCGCAGAGCAACTACCAGGCGAACGCCAAGACTATCTCCACCCAAAGCACCATCATGCAGACCATCATTCAGATGACCTGATACTGGATAGCGCTGCATAAAAAGCCCCTCGTCAGAGGGGCTTTTTTGTGGAAGCTGAATTGGTCGACCCTGTAGGAGCGAGCGTGCTCGCGATGGACGTTAACGATCACGCGTTCCTGCTGATTAACCGTGTTGCTTTCGAGTACATCACGAGCAAGTTCGCTCCTGCGAGAAGCAAAAGAAAACCCCCGATCGGCCAGAGGCCCACCGGGGGTTTCAGACAAGCACCTTACGACGCTTGCAGGTTCAGCTTATTGGCAAGCTTCGCAATCCGGCTCGTCAATGGCGCAGGCCTTCGGCACGGGCGCTGGACCTGCTGGCGCAGCCAGGACCGAGTCGTCGCCGTGGTTGCCGCCACTGGAAACAGCGTTCAGCTTGCCGGTGTTGATGGTCGACTTTTCGGTGCTGGTCGCGGCCAGGGCGCGGAGGTAGTAAGTGGTTTTCAGACCACGGTACCAGGCCATGCGGTAGGTCACATCCAGCTTCTTGCCTGAAGCGCCGGCGATATACAGGTTCAGGGACTGTGCCTGGTCGATCCACTTCTGACGACGGCTTGCCGCGTCAACGATCCACTTGGTGTCCACTTCGAAGGCCGTCGCGTAGAGCTCTTTGAGTTCTTGCGGGATGCGTTCGATTTGCTGCACGGAACCGTCGTAGTACTTCAGGTCGTTGATCATGACCGAGTCCCACAGACCGCGAGCCTTCAGGTCGCGAACCAGGTACGGGTTGATCACGGTGAATTCGCCCGACAGGTTCGATTTCACATAGAGGTTCTGGTAGGTCGGTTCGATCGACTGCGATACGCCAGTGATGTTGGCGATGGTTGCGGTCGGTGCGATGGCCATGATGTTGGAGTTACGAATACCTTTTTGAACGCGGGCGCGCACTGGGGCCCAGTCCAGGGTTTCGTTCAGGTCAACGTCGATGTACTTCTGGCCGCGTTGCTCGATCAGGATCTGTTGCGAATCCAGCGGCAGGATGCCCTTGGACCACAGCGAACCCTGGAAGGTCTCGTAGGCGCCGCGCTCGTCGGCCAGGTCGCAGGAAGCCTGGATCGCGTAGTAGCTGACCGCTTCCATCGACTTGTCGGCGAACTCGACGGCAGCGTCGGAACCGTAAGGGATGTGCTGCAGGTACAGCGCGTCCTGGAAGCCCATGATGCCCAGGCCGACCGGACGGTGCTTGAAGTTGGAGTTCTTCGCTTGTGGCACCGAGTAGTAGTTGATGTCGATCACGTTATCGAGCATGCGTACGGCAGTGTTCACAGTGCGTTGCAGCTTGGCGGTGTCCAGCTTGCCGTTGACGATGTGGTTCGGCAGGTTGATCGAGCCCAGGTTGCAAACGGCGATTTCGTCCTTGTTGGTGTTCAAGGTGATTTCGGTGCACAGGTTCGAGCTGTGGACCACGCCGACGTGCTGCTGCGGGCTGCGCAGGTTGCACGGATCCTTGAAGGTCAGCCATGGGTGGCCGGTTTCAAACAGCATGGACAGCATTTTGCGCCACAGGTCTTTGGCCTGGATGGTCTTGAACAGTTTGACCTTGCCAGGGTATTCGGTCAGGGCTTCGTAGTACTCGTAGCGCTCTTCGAAGGCCTTGCCGGTCAGGTCGTGCAGATCCGGAACTTCAGACGGCGAGAACAGGGTCCATTTACCGTCATCGAAGACACGCTTCATGAACAGGTCAGGAATCCAGTTGGCGGTGTTCATGTCGTGGGTACGACGACGATCGTCACCGGTGTTCTTGCGCAGCTCGATGAACTCCTCGATGTCCATGTGCCAGGTTTCCAGGTACGCACAGACAGCGCCTTTGCGCTTGCCACCCTGGTTAACGGCGACGGCGGTGTCGTTCACGACTTTCAGGAACGGTACAACGCCCTGGGATTTGCCGTTGGTGCCCTTGATGTAAGAGCCCAATGCACGAACAGGTGTCCAGTCGTTGCCCAGGCCGCCGGCGAATTTCGACAGCATGGCGTTGTCGTGGATCGCGTGGTAGATGCCCGACAGGTCATCCGGCACGGTGGTCAGGTAGCAGCTCGACAGCTGCGGACGCAGGGTGCCGGCGTTGAACAGCGTTGGAGTCGAGGACATGTAGTCGAAGGACGACAACAGGTTGTAGAACTCGATCGCGCGGTCTTCCTTTTGCTTCTCTTCGATCGCCAGGCCCATGGCCACACGCATGAAGAAAATCTGCGGCAGTTCAAAGCGCACGCCATCCTTGTGGATGAAGTAACGGTCGTACAGGGTTTGCAGGCCCAGGTAGGTGAACTGCTGGTCGCGCTCGTGGTTGATCGCCTTGCCCAGTTTTTCCAGGTCGAAGTCGGCCAGAACCGGGTTCAGCAATTCGAATTCGATACCCTTGGCGATGTAGGCAGGCAGGGCCTTGGCGTACAGGTCGACCATTTCGTGGTGAGTGGCGCTTTCGGCGACGCCGAGGAAGCCCAGGCCTTCGGCACGCAGGGTGTCCATCAGCAGGCGGGCAGTGACGAACGAGTAGTTCGGCTCACGTTCGACCAGCGTACGGGCAGTCATCACCAGGGCGGTGTTGACGTCGGTCAGGGCCACGCCGTCGTACAGGTTTTTCAGGGTTTCGCGCTGGATCAGGTCGCCGTCGACTTCTTCCAGGCCTTCGCACGCTTCGGTGACGATGGTGTTCAGGCGGCCCATGTCGAGCGGCGCCAGGCTGCCGTCGGCACGGGTGATGCGGATCGAAGGGTGAGCGTTGACCGCTTCTTCGGCCGGGGCACGTACGGCGCGTTCCTTGGAGCGGGCATCACGATAGATCACGTAGTCGCGAGCGACCTTCTGCTCGCCGGCGCGCATCAGGGCCAGTTCGACCTGGTCCTGGATTTCTTCGATGTGGATGGTGCCGCCCGATGGCATGCGACGCTTGAAGGTTGCGGTGACCTGTTCGGTCAGGCGGGCAACGGTGTCGTGGATTCGCGACGAAGCGGCAGCGGTGCCGCCCTCAACTGCGAGAAACGCTTTGGTGATGGCGACGGTGATTTTGTCATCGGTGTAAGGAACGACAGTGCCGTTACGCTTGATCACGCGAAGCTGGCCCGGCGCGGTGGCGGACAGATCCGAATTCGAATCAGCGGCCTGCGGCAAGGTGCCCTGCGGGTTCTCGCGAGTTGTGTCGGTTTGCATGGGTGTCTCCACGTTCTCTATGTTTGTTTGGGCACCATCACGGTGCCCACCGTTCCGTCCTGAAGCACTACAACCGGCGAATGCCGGGCATAACAACTTCGGGACAGTAGGAAGGGTGCTATTTGGGCGCCGCTTCCATGCCGAAGTCTTTGGCCGCACGCCTTGGGCGAGAGGCCGGGGTCCTTTGAGGTGACAGTTGGGGACTGCAACACCCGTACCGTTTTCACCCTTATGGGCCGAAATACAGTAACCATCCGCACGCGCGGTTTGGGCTTTCGAAATTACGTTTGGTTCAACCGGACGGTGGCAAGAAAAGCGCTTGAAATTGGTGTCCGGTTTGTGTTTGGTTTTTTGCGCAAAACCCTACATCTAGGGTTTTTTTGGCGCCGGGGTACAAGATAATGCGTTTTAGGGGGGGATTGCAACGTACTACCTGTGGATAAACCTGTGCGTAAATTGTGTGTGAAAGAGCGAATCGGCGTGTAGGCCGCAATGCTGCTGGACCGAACCTTTTTTCATCAATTTTCAGTGATCGAAAACGGCCGGGTGGATTTTTAAGGGCGCGAACCCTATCACAAAAAACCGACTTGTCCGAACGCATTTGCCGGCTTGTGTTCTGCGCGAGCGACGTTTATACAATCGGCCAGCATGTAGACAATTTATCCTCCCCAATCATTACAAAAAGACGGGAGGACCCTTCCTTATTAGAGTTCTTGGCAAATAGAGGTCCCCCGTGGAGCAAGAAGCCTGGCAGGTATTGATTGTCGAGGACGACCAGCGTCTGGCCGAACTGACCCGCGATTACCTGGAAGCCAATGGCCTGCGCGTGTCCATCGAGGGCGATGGCGCCCTGGCCGCAGCCCGAATCATCAAGGAAAAACCGGACCTGGTGATCCTTGACCTGATGCTGCCCGGTGAAGATGGCCTGAGCATTTGCCGCAAGGTCCGCGACCGTTATGACGGCCCGATCCTCATGCTCACCGCCCGTACCGACGACACTGACCAGATTCTCGGCCTCGACCTGGGCGCCGATGACTATGTGTGCAAACCGGTGCGTCCGCGTTTGCTGCTGGCACGCATCCAGGCGTTATTGCGGCGCAGCGAGGCGCCGGAAGCAGCGCCGGAAAAACAACGTCGCCTGCAATTTGGCCCACTGGTCGTGGATAACGCATTGCGCGAAGCCTGGCTCAACGATACGGGCATCGAATTGACCAGCGCCGAATTTGACCTGCTCTGGCTGTTGGTGGCCAACGCCGGGCGCATTCTATCCCGGGAAGAGATCTTCACCGCCTTGCGTGGCATCGGCTATGACGGCCAGGACCGCTCCATCGACGTACGCATTTCGCGCATTCGCCCGAAAATCGGCGATGACCCGGATCACCCGCGGCTGATCAAGACAGTACGCAGCAAAGGCTATCTGTTCGTCCCAGAGGCCTGCGTAGACTCGTCCCTGTGAACTCGATCTTCCTGCGTATCTACGGCGGCATGTGCGCCGCGCTGATCCTGGTGGCGGTGCTCGGGGTGCTGGCGTTGCACATGCTCAACCAGGTACGCAGCGAGCAGTACCGCGAGCGCCTGGCCCATGGCACGTTTTCGCTGATGGCCGACAACCTGCAACCGATGAACGAGACCGAACGCCATCGTGCCTTGCTGGTGTGGGAGCGGTTGCTGGGAATTCCGCTGGCGCTGAAAACCTTCAGTCAGACCGACCTTGACCTGACCCAACGCACCCGCGTGCTGCATGGTCAGGCGCTGGTGGAGCAGACCGGCCCGCATGCGGCCAAGGTGTACCGACTGGTCAGCGACAAGGAACAACTGGTGCTCACAGGGGAAGTCCAGCAAATCAGCGAGCAACTGGCCCGGGCGACGATTTACCTGTTGACCGACGAGTTGGTGCGCGTACCAGTGGCCGAGCAACCCGAGCGCTTGGCGCAACTGAAGCAGGACAAGGGCTTTGGTTTCGATTTGCGTCTGGTCACGGTCGATGAGGCGGACATGGACGAGGACCAGAGTCGACGCATTTCCGAAGGCGACACGGTGATGGCGCTGGGCAAGGAGGGCGATTCGATCCGTGTGTTTGCGGGGATGGTCGGCACGCCGTGGGTACTGGAAATCGGCCCTTTGTATCAGATGAATCCTTATCCGCCGGAGTGGCTGGTGCTGATTGCCGCGCTGGGCCTGACCCTGATCGGTTTGATCGTTTACCTGCTGGTTCGCCAACTGGAGCGCCGCTTGCGCGGTCTTGAAGCAGCAGCCACGCGCATCGCCAAGGGCAGTCTGGAAACCCGCGTGCCGGCGCGCGGTGCTGACTCGGTAGGGCGTCTGGCGTCGGCGTTCAATGGTATGGCCGAGCACTTGCAACAGTTACTGGCGATCCAGCGTGAGCTGGTGCGCGCCGTTTCCCACGAATTGCGGACACCGGTGGCGCGCCTGCGTTTCGGCCTGGAGATGATCGGTTCGGCCACCACGCCGCAAGCGCTGGAAAAATACTGTGAAGGCATGGATCACGACATCGAGGATCTCGACCGACTGGTTGACGAAATGCTCACTTACGCACGGCTGGAGCAGGGCTCGCCGGCGCTGAACTTCCAGCGCATCGACCTGGATGCGCTGGTCAATCAGGTCATCGAGGAGCTGGCGCCGTTGCGTGCCGATGTCACGGTGCAGCGCGGGTTGTGCCTGTCGGCGGCCGATTGCGACGACGCCTGGGTCGAGGCCGAGCCGCGCTACCTGCATCGGGCACTGCAGAATCTGGTCAGCAATGCCATGCGTCATGCGCAATCACGGGTGACCATCAGTTATCAGGTTGGCCAGCAACGCTGTCGTGTCGATGTCGAGGATGACGGACCGGGCGTGCCGGAAATCGCCTGGGAGAAAATCTTTACCCCGTTCCTGCGTCTGGATGACAGCCGTACCCGCGCATCGGGTGGACATGGCTTGGGGCTGTCCATCGTGCGGCGCATTATTCATTGGCACGATGGCCGGGCGTTGATCGGCAAAAGCAAGAGCCTGGGGGGCGCGTGTTTCAGTTTGAGTTGGCCGCGCAATCAGGAGAAGCGATGAGATGAGCGCTGGATACGGGCCGCCATCGCCGGCAAGTCGTCCAAAACAGAAGTGAATGCGCCGCTAACTTGCGGGCGCCAGCTTGCCGACGATGGTGCCCTCAGGCCCGGATACTCACCAGACTCAACAACTGCCCGTCCCTGACCCCGAACTGCGCATCAAGCTCGGTGCCATTGCGCCACTCGGCGGACAGGTTCGTCAGTAATCGCAGCCGCACGTCTCCACGCTCGGTCCACTCCAGTACTTCGGCGTGTTCAAAGTAGAAGCGCTGCTGAACGATCGGATAGAGCGCCTTGAACAGGCTCTCTTTCACCGAAAACGTCAGGGTCACCCATAACGCCAGTTGATCGTGACGGCCGGCCGCCATGCGCTGCAGTTCCGGCGGGGTGAGGATCTCTGCGGCCAGACGCTCGGCCCGTTCGGCGTTGAGCAGGTTTTCCAGGTCCATCCCCAGGCCGCGCCAATGGCTTTTCTTCGCGACGATAGCGGCGGCGCGGCCCGTGCTGTGGGTGATCGAGCCGCAAATGTGTGCCGGCCAGACTGGGGCCCGGTCTTCACCGATGGCCGGGCTGAGGTTCAGACCTCCCAGTTGCTGCAGCGCGGCACGGGCGCAGACACGACCGGCGAGAAACTCGGCCTGGCGCTTGGCAACCGAGCGCTGGATGGTCGCCGGCACTTCAATGGCGCTGCGCTGGAAATCATCGCTGAGCAGTTGTGAGGTATTGAAGTGCGTGCTCAGCAGCACGGTGTCGGGCAGCACATACGGCAGCGGCCAATGAGCATCGAGTGGGGAGCAGAAAGCGGGCAGGGCGGGGACGGAGTTCATGTCGGGCATTTTGCCGGGTTGGATTGACGCTGGGTAGTAGTTAAGGGCTTTGTGGCGAGGGAGCAAGCTTCCTCGCCACAGGCATGTTCGGCTCCCGACGTTGGGTGTGTCAGCTAAATATCTTTTTGAAAAACGCCTGCATGTCCGCCCAGGACTTTTCATCCGCCGCCTTGTTGTAACCGATGTCCGGCCCGCCATGATCGCCGTGGCTCAAGCGATCGGCATCAGGGTTACTGAAACCGTGCTTGGCACCGTCTAGGCTGACGAACGTGTAGTCAGCCCCGGCCTTGTCCATTTCGGATTTGAACGCAGTGACATTTTCGGAGGTGATCATGCTGTCCTTGGCGCCGTGTTCGACGAGAATTTTTGCTTTCACACTGCCCGGCGTAGCAGGAGTGTTGGTCGCCAGTGCACCGTGAAAACTGACGACACCCGCCAATGGCACACCCTGACGCGCGGCATTGAGTACCACGCCGCCGCCGAAGCAGTAGCCGATGGCGGCCATTTTATCAGGGTTGGTTTGCGGCTGTTTCTTCAGCAGATCGAGCCCCGCCTGGAACCGCGCACTGGCCGCTGCACTGTCCTTCAATACCGCTTGCATGAATGCCATCGCGTCGTTGGGGTGTTCGGTGTTCTTTCCATCGCCATACATATCAATGGCCAGGGCGCTGTAGCCCAGGCCGGCCAGATCCCGGGCCCGGCGTTTGGCGTAGTCGTTCAGCCCCCAGAACTCATGCACTACCACGACACCAGGGCGCGGACCCTTGATTGCATCGTCGTAAGCGTAATAGCCGATCAGTTTCGTGCCGTCGGCACTCTGATAAGGAATTTCCTGAGTCTTGATGGCGGCCTGGCTGAGCCCGCTCAGGGTCAGCAAGGCGAGAGCAAGGAACATACGCATGGTCGAATCTCCTGTTGAAGCTCATCGTAATACTCGGGGCGAGTTGGTTCAGCTTAGGTTAAGCCCGCGTTCAGGGTGAGTTCAGGGCGGCGTGAGTAGTCTTGCCCCGTAGCCAACAAACAAGTAGCTCACATGGAGTTCTACCATGAATGGATTCAAAAACTTGCTTCTGGCATTCACCGTTTTGAGCGCAAGCTCGGCAGCGTTTGCATCCGACGATACTTTCGGCAGCCTTACCTTTGGGCAGACCAGTGACAAGATCAAAAAGTCCCACGCCCTGAACGACAACCTTAACCATCCAAACGCCGACGG
Source organism: Pseudomonas sp. TE12234 (assembly GCF_054061835.1). Classification (NCBI taxonomy): domain Bacteria; kingdom Pseudomonadati; phylum Pseudomonadota; class Gammaproteobacteria; order Pseudomonadales; family Pseudomonadaceae; genus Pseudomonas; species Pseudomonas sp. TE12234. The sequence goes on along the minus strand of NZ_JBSSEP010000024.1, from coordinate 77,923 downwards.
CGTGATTGGCAAGGACAACACCTGGGGTGTGCGCCTGGGGCAGCAAAACAGCCAGGGCCGCTATTACGCCACTTACGACAACGTGTCGGGCTCGCACAATGGCATTAAACTTCGTCAGGAAAATCTCCTGGGCAGTTACGATCTGTTCTACCCGGTGGGTGGCGATACCAGGCTGTTCGGCGGCGCCTCCGCCGGACTGACCAAGATGACCCAGGAATCGCCAGGCTTCAGTCGCGATCGCAACATCGGTTATGCGCTGGGTGGACAGGCGGGAGTTTTACAGCAGATTTCGCGAAATACGTCCGTTGAACTGGGGTACCGTTATCTGCGCAGCAATGCCAGCACCGAGATGAGCGAGCGCGGTGGTAGCAAACAGGGTTCGCTAAGCCTGACCAGTAGCGCCCAGACATACGTTTCCGCCAACTACGCGTTCTGAAAAAAGCGTTCGCGACAGGCCGGCCCCGGATCAACCAGGAGGTTGAACCGGGGCCGGCCCGTAAACTATCGAGGTGCGCTGTTCGTACCTCTGGAGAAATTGATTTGCCTTGGAGCGCGTTATGAAACTGCTGGTCGTTGAAGATGAGGCTCTGTTGCGTCATCACCTGCAAACCCGGCTGACGGACAGTGGCCATGTCGTCGAGTCTGTGGCCAATGCCGAAGAGGCTTTGTACCAGACCGAACAGTTCAATCATGACCTGGCGGTGATCGACCTCGGCCTGCCGGGCATAAGCGGGCTCGAGCTGATTCGCCAACTGCGCTCGCGCGGCAAGACCTTTCCGATCCTCATCCTCACGGCGCGTGGCAACTGGCAGGACAAGGTCGAAGGCCTCGCCGCCGGTGCCGACGACTATGTGGTCAAGCCGTTCCAGTTTGAAGAGCTCGATGCCCGGCTCAATGCGTTGCTGCGTCGGTCCAGTGGTTTCACCCAGTCGACCATTGTCGCGGGCCCATTGCTGCTCGACCTCAATCGAAAACAGGCAAGCCTTGATGAGCAGCCGCTGGCGCTGACAGCATACGAGTACCGTATTCTTGAATACCTGATGCTTCATCACCAGCAAGTCGTGGCCAAGGATCGTCTGATGGAGCAGCTGTATCCGGACGACGATGAGCGTGATCCAAATGTGATCGAAGTGCTGGTTGGCCGCCTGCGACGAAAACTCGAAGGTCGTGCGGGCTTCAAGCCGATCGATACCGTGCGGGGCCTCGGCTACCTGTTCAATGAGCGCTGCAGTTGATTCGTTCCCTGCGCGTCCGCTTGATGCTCGCCGCCACCATTCTGGCGGTGTTGTTCATGCTCGCGTTGCTGCCGGCGATGCAGGGTGCGTTCAGCCTGGCACTGCAGGATTCTATCGAGCAACGACTGGCGTCGGACGTTACGACGCTGATTTCCGCTGCGCGAGTGGAGAACAACCGCTTGCAGATGCCGGCACAATTGCCCGACGAGCGCTTCAACCTCACCGATGGCCGTTTGCTCGGTTATATCTATGACCGTGAAGGTAATCTGGTCTGGCGGTCTAAGGGCACTCAGGAAGAAAACATCAATTACAAACCGCGCTATGACGGGCACGGTAATGAGTTCGCAAGAATCCGCGAAGCCAATGGCCAGGAGTTCTTCGTCTATGACGTCGAGGTCAAGCTGCTCGGTGGTAAAAACGCGGCGTTCAGTATTGTCACGCTGCAACCGGTGCGCGAATACGAACACACCCTGGAAGGCCTGCGGGAAAACCTCTATCTGGGCTTCGGCGCGGCATTGCTGGTGCTGCTGGCCTTGCTTTGGATTGGTCTGACGTGGGGCTTGCAGGCATTGAGCCGCCTAAGTAAGGAGCTTGACGAAATCGAAGGCGGCACTCGCGAAAGCCTCAGCGAACAACATCCTCGCGAACTGTTGCGCTTGACCGGTTCTCTGAACCGCTTGCTACACAGCGAACGCGAACAGCGTAGTCGTTATCGTGATTCCCTTGACGATCTGGCGCATAGCCTGAAAACCCCATTGGCGGTGCTGCAAGGCGTCAGTGAAGACATGGCGCAACGCGCCGAAAATCGCGAGCAAGCCTGGGTCCTGCAAAACCAGATCGAGCGTATGAGTCAGCAGATCAGCTATCAATTGCAGCGCGCCAGCCTGCGTAAAAGCGGTCTTGTACGGCATCAGGTGCGCCTGCAGCCTGTGCTGCAAAGTCTGTGTGACACTCTGGACAAGGTTTATCGTGACAAGCGCGTGCGAGTCGCCATGGACTTGCCGCCGCAGTGTTACATGCCAATAGAGCAGGGCGCCTTGCTGGAGATGATGGGTAACCTGCTGGAGAATGCCTATCGCCTGTGCCTTGGCGAAGTGCGAATCAGCGTGCGTCAGACCTTGAGTGGTATCGAGTTGTGCGTCGAAGACGACGGCCCCGGCGTCCCGCCCGACCAGCGCGCTCGAATCCTGCAACGCGGTGAGCGCCTTGACCGGCAACATCCGGGACAGGGCATTGGCCTGGCAGTGGTCAAGGACATCATTGAAAGTTACAGCGCCAAACTGACCCTGGACGACTCACCGATGGGGGGCGCGGCATTCCGGATTCACTTTCCGGCGGTTTGATCCTCGTTTCAAGCTTCGCGAGCCCAGGCTTCTGCAGGCTCGTTCAATTTCCCTGAGCGCGGTACGCCCCCGGCGTCAGCCCCGTCCATTTCTTGAACGCACGATGAAACGCCGAGGGCTCGGAAAACCCCAGCTGTTCGGCAATCTGTTGCAACGACAGGTCGGCGCGACTCAAGTGATAAATCGCGATGTCGCGACGCAACTGATCCTTCAACTCCTGAAAACTGCTGCCTTCTTCGCGCAGATGGCGGCGCAATGTCTGCGGGCTGATGTGCAGGTGCGCGGCCACGGCTTCCAGATCCGGCCAGCGCGAACTGTCGCGACTGAGCAGCCTGCGCAGCTGACTGCTCAAACTGTCGCCATCGTCGGGGCGCGACAGCAGATCGGCAGGGGAGCGCTCAAGGAAATGCTTGAGCGTCCGCTCGTCCTGTAGCAGCGGCATGTTCAGGTAGCGACTGTGAAACAGCAGGCTGCTGTGGGCGGTTGAAAATTCTAGTGGGCAGGAAAAAAGCAAATCATATTCGGCCCCGTGCTCCGGACGCGGATAGCTGAACGTGGCCTGCTCCAGGCGTATGCGCTGGCCGATCAGCCAACTGCCGAATCGATGCCAGATCACCAGCAGGCTCTCGGTGAGGAAATGGTCTGGATCCCACAGATGCGCATCTTCCAGGCTCAGGCGGATCATTTCATCTTCGCGCGTCAGGGTCAGGCGCGGGGCATCGGGGAATAGGCTATAAAACAATAAGCCACGATTAAGTGCCTTTTCCAGATTACGGCAGTGGATCACGGCATGACACATCATCGCGAAGCTGCCCGGCTTGCTCGGGCCTTGCCCGAAACCCAGGTACTCATCGTCCAGTGCCTGCCACAGTGCCTGGATCAGTTGGGCGAACTGTTCAGGAGCGATGCGCGCCCGCGGCTCGTCGAGCAATTCGGGGCTGATCCCCAACTGCTGCAGCAGACCCGAATAGTCGTAGCCGCATCGCTGCGCACCACCAAGAGCGGCACGGGCGAAATGACTGGCGATGGTACGTTCGCGCATAGAAGACAGCCCATCCATTGAGCGACGGATGGTAGCTGCGGGAATTGCTGATGAACAGGGCGGATATCCGCCAATTTGCAGGACGCGATCCGTCGGATGGGCGGAAATCCGCCACTGCTTTGTAACTGACGGGTGACAAGGGAATGCCTGCAAACCTTGATGTCAAAAGGCTTGCAGGGTTTTCGCGGAACGTGGCACGGGCCTTGCGATACAACGAGTAGATGCTTGCCGTCGCGCAGCTCGAAAAACAAATCCCTCCAGTGCAGGAGGGTTCGCAATTCAGGTGTCGTGGACAACAGATGGATGTTGTCACCGCGCACTCTTGAGGAACTTTGCAATGACGACTCGTCAGCCACTGTACAAATCCCTGTATTTCCAGGTGATCGTTGCAATTGTCATCGGTATCTTGCTCGGTCACTACTATCCACAGCTCGGTGTGGCGGTTAAACCACTGGGTGACGGGTTCATCAAACTGATCAAAATGATCATCGCCCCCATCATCTTCTGCACCGTCGTCAGCGGTATCGCGGGCATGCAGGACATGAAGTCGGTCGGCAAGACCGGCGGTTACGCGCTGCTGTACTTCGAAATCGTTTCGACCATCGCCCTGCTGGTGGGCCTGGTCGTGGTCAACATCGTGCAGCCAGGCGCTGGCATGCACATCGACGTCAGCACGCTGGACGCCTCCAAAGTCGCCACCTATGTGGCGGCCGGTGCCGATCAAAGCGTCGTCGGCTTCCTGCTCAACGTGATTCCGACCACCATCGTCGGCGCGTTCGCCACGGGCGACATCCTGCAAGTGCTGATGTTTTCGGTGATCTTCGGTTTCGCCCTGCATCGCCTGGGGGCCTATGGCAAGCCGATCCTGGACTTCATCGATCGTTTTGCCCACGTGATGTTCAACATCATCAACATGATCATGAAGCTCGCCCCGATCGGTGCCTTTGGCGCCATGGCGTTCACCATCGGTGCCTACGGTGTCGGCTCGCTGGTGCAACTGGGTCAGTTGATGGCCTGCTTCTACATCACTTGCCTGTTGTTCATCCTGATCGTGCTGGGCGCTATCGCTCGGGCCCACGGCTTCAGCGTGTTGAAAGTTATTCGCTACATCCGTGAAGAACTGCTGATCGTGCTGGGTACTTCGTCCTCCGAATCGGTACTGCCTCGCATGCTGATCAAGATGGAGCGTCTGGGTGCGCAGAAATCCGTGGTGGGTCTGGTGATCCCGACCGGTTACTCATTCAACCTCGACGGTACTGCGATCTACCTGACCATGGCGGCCGTGTTCATTGCCCAGGCGACTGACAGCCACATGGACATCACTCACCAGATCACCCTGCTGGTGGTACTGCTGCTGTCCTCCAAGGGGGCTGCGGGCGTGACCGGTAGTGGTTTCATCGTGCTGGCCGCTACCCTGTCTGCCGTTGGCCACCTGCCGGTTGCCGGTCTGGCGCTGATCCTTGGTATCGACCGCTTCATGTCCGAAGCCCGTGCGCTGACCAACCTGGTGGGCAACGCCGTTGCCACTCTGGTGGTGGCCAAGTGGGTCAAGGAGCTGGACACCGACGTGATGCACGCCGAACTGGCCTCGGGCGGTCGCGGCATTGCCGATGAGCCTAAAGATGATGTTCTGGGCCACGTCGAAGGGGCAACCCCGACTAGCGCCAAGTAAACCTTGGCATGATGAAAGAACCCGCTTCGGCGGGTTTTTTCATGCCCGGGATTTGAGCACAACGGTCAGCTCGACTGGCGCATAAGGTGATTGCTGCATGGCGGCCGGTTGCCTAGGCTGGTGCATCGTCAATGGAGAACGCACATGCCCGGTCCACTTGCATCTCTCAAGGTTCTGGATTTCTCGACATTGTTGCCGGGGCCATTCGCTTCGTTGTTGCTGGCGGACATGGGCGCGGAGGTGCTGCGCATCGAGTCGCCGACTCGCATGGACCTGCTACGCGTGCTGCCGCCCCATGACCGGGGCGTTTCCGCCAGTCATGCTTACCTCAATCGCAACAAGCGCAGTCTGGCACTGGACCTCAAACAGCCCGAGGCGCTGGAAGTGATCAAGCAGCTGCTGCAGGACTACGACATCGTCCTGGAACAATTTCGTCCAGGCGTCATGAAACGATTGGGCCTGGGCTATGAAGCCTTGAAAGCGATCAACCCGAAGCTGATCTACGTGTCGATCACCGGCTACGGCCAGACCGGCCCCTACAAGGATCGCGCCGGGCATGACATCAACTACCTGGCCCTGGCCGGGCTCTCGAGCTACACCGGCCGCGCCGACAGTGGCCCGTTGCCCTTGGGCGCTCAGGTGGCGGACGTCGCCGGAGGCTCGCTGCACGGGGTGATCGGTCTGCTGGCGGCGGTGATCGCCCGACAGCAAACCGGTCAGGGGCAATATCTGGATGTGAGCATGACCGATTGTGCGTTCAGCCTGAACGCCATGGCGGGCGCCGGGTATCTGGCATGCGGTATCGAGCCGGGTCGGGAAGACCAGGTGCTCAATGGCGGCAGTTTCTACGACTATTACCGCTCGCGGGACGGGCGCTGGTTGTCGGTGGGCAGCCTGGAGCCGGATTTCATGAAGCAGCTATGTACGGCGTTGGGGCTGGAGAAACTGGCCAGTCTCGGCTTATCGCCGCAACCGGCCCAGCAAAAGCGCCTCAAGGAGGCGCTGAGGGTCGAGTTCGAGAAGCGCGATTTTGCCGAATTGTGTGCGTTGTTTGCCGAGCTGGATGCCTGCGTCGAACCGGTATTGAGCCTGAGCGAGGCGGTGCAGCATCCGCAAATGCAGGCGCGGGAGTTGGTGACCGAGGTGCCACGGGGGGACGGTACGAATCAAGCACAGATGGCGTGCCCATTGAAATTTTCGCAAGGTTTGCCGCCACCCAGACATATTGGCGCGGCGCTGGGGCAGCATACGGATCAGGTGTTGGATGAGTTGGGGTATAGCGCTGAGCGGATTGCTGAATTACGGCGTGCCAAAGTGGTCCTTTAGTGCCCGCGATGAGGCCAGCACGGGTACCCAAAAAACACTACTCGACCCGCATTTCCCCACTGAACACCAACGTATTCCGACAGCGCCGACACAAATACCGCCGGCCCTGTCTCACCAGACTGTGGCGCTGCGCTGAAAACGGAAAATCGCTGTCTGCGCACGGGCATTTATAGATGTAACGGGTCACGCTGCGGCGTTTGACGTCATATGTGTGGCAACGGTTGGGCGGCAGTTCGTACACGCCGCGCATGATCAATTGCCACTCTTCGCCATGGGGCTGGATGCGATCGCCGAACAGCTGATGGGCGATCAGGTGCGCGACTTCGTGGGCCACGGTTTGCTTGAGGAAGTCTTCGGTGTTTTCCCGATACAGTTGCGGATTGAAGCGCAGCAAGTTCTCGTGCAAATGCGCGACGCCGGCTTTTTGCCCACGCAGCTTGAGGCTCACCACGGGGCGTTTGAAAGGTCGTTTGAAAAAGGATTCGGCTTGTTGGAAACAGTCTTCGACGCGGGAATTGAGTTGCTCGGGCATGCTTGATGGATCTCCAGAGACGTCGAGTATGCCGCAACCCTCGGGCCTTGCGAATTGCCGAAGCGCCGAATGGTCGTTGCCATTCTCCAGGCTGAAGAATTAAAAGGCCGCCTTGCGGCGGCCTGTGTTGGCAGATCTTGTTTTTTTGGGGGGTGTTGCTAATTGGTATAGACCGGCCCCACGCCGAGTCCCCAGACAATCACGGTGAACGCCATGATGGCCACCAGCACCACCAGGCCTACGGCAAGTACCGAGCTGGAAAACAGAAAGCCCTCGTCGGATGGAATGTTCATGAACGTCGGTAGCCCGACATACAGCAGGTAGACCGTGTAGCAGATCGCTGCGGTGCCGACGATCATTCCCAGCCACATATGCGGGTAAAGGGCTGCGAGGCCGCCAATGAACAGCGGAGTCGCCGTGTAGGTCGCAAACGCCACACAGCGTGCCAGGCTTGGATTGGCGTCATAGGTACGGGCCATCCAGTGAATGAATGCGCCCATGACCGCCACACCGCCCAGCATGGCCAGATACGACATGATGGTCATCCATAGCGCGCTCTCCTGGGTCAGCATCACCGGCGCTCGATTGCCAATGACCCAGCCGACCTGTGTGGTGCCGATAAACGCCGACACCGCAGGGATCGCCGCCAGAATCAGCGTGTGCGTCAGGTACATGTGGCTGATGCTTTCCTCCTGGTCGCCACGGATTTCTTTCCATTCCTGATCAGGGTGGGTGAAAAGCCCCACTACGTGATGGATCATGCCAGTCACTCCTCTTTTTTTACCGTCGCCCCCCAGTGGAGCGCCTACGGGCCTAGCAGGCCAAGTAAGTTCTAGGTCTGGATATGAATGCGACCTTATGTCGCAGTATAGGAAGGAGTTTCCCTGGAAGGAGTAGGGTCATTAGAGCAAATCGCGCTGTAAACAAGGGTCTTAATCGCCATGGGGTCTGTGCGAGACCGGATTTGCGGCGACCAGGCAAGCTCCCTTGCCAGGAGGATTCCGAGGGCCTTCGCCAGCGGGGCGTTTTTGCGTAAAATGCCGGCCTTTCGTCACACCTCACGGATTTCGCGTCATGGGCACTCTTACGGTCAACCAGAACAAACTGCAAAAGCGCCTTCGCCGTCAGGCCGGTGAGGCTGTTGCCGACTTCAACATGATTGAAGACGGCGACAAGGTCATGGTCTGCCTGTCTGGTGGCAAGGACAGCTACACCATGCTCGATGTGCTGATGCACTTGCAGAAGGTTGCGCCGATCAAGTTCGAGATCGTGGCCGTGAACATGGATCAGAAGCAGCCGGGCTTCCCTGAGCACGTACTGCCTGCCTATCTCAAAGAGCTGGGCATCGAGTATCACATTGTCGAGAAAGACACCTACTCGGTGGTCAAGGAGCTGATTCCGGAAGGCAAGACCACGTGCTCACTGTGTTCACGTCTGCGTCGCGGAACGCTTTACACCTTCGCCGATGAAATCGGCGCGACCAAAATGGCGCTCGGTCACCACCGTGACGACATTGTCGAGACGTTCTTCCTGAACATGTTTTTCAATGGCTCGCTCAAGGCCATGCCGCCAAAACTGCGTGCCGACGATGGCCGCAACGTGGTGATTCGCCCGCTGGCCTACTGCAACGAAAAAGACATTCAGGCCTATTCGGACCTCAAGCAATTCCCGATCATCCCGTGCAACCTTTGCGGTTCCCAGGAAAACCTGCAGCGTCAGGTGGTCAAGGAAATGCTGCAGGACTGGGAGCGCAAGACCCCTGGCCGTACCGAAAGCATTTTCCGCAGTCTGCAGAACGTGATCCCGTCGCAGCTGGCGGACCGCAACCTGTTCGACTTCACCAACCTGCGTATCGACGAAAGCGCTGCATCGCGCTTCGTCAATGTGGTTAACCTCTAACCACAATTACGGTGGGAGCGAGCTTGCTCGCGATGGCGTCGTGACAGTCGACAACACTACCGGCTGACACATCGCCATCGCGAGCAAGCTCGCCCCCACTTTTGGTTTTCGTTTCAATCCTCAGGAGAGGGCATGCGCGACTACAAGTGGCTGAACGAATACTGCTTGAACCGTTTCGGTTCGGCGGCTGAACTGGAAGCCCATCTGCCCGTTCCCAAGACCCCGGCGCAATTGCGCAAAATCAGCGACGATCGCTATCTCTCGACCATGGCATTGCGCGTGTTTCGCGCCGGGCTCAAGCACAGCCTGGTCGATGCCAAGTGGCCGGCCTTTGAAGAGGTGTTCTTCAAGTTCGATCCGGAAAAAGTCGTGCTGATGAGCGCTGAACATCTGGAGCGCCTGATGCAGGACGCACGGATCATCCGCCACCTGGGCAAACTCAAGAGCGTACCGCGCAATGCGCAATTCGTGCTGGATGTGGCCCATGAACAGGGCAGCTTCGGTGCGATGATCGCCGATTGGCCGGTGACCGATATCGTCGGGCTCTGGACCTTCCTGAAAAAGCGTGGCTCTCAATTGGGCGGTCTTTCGGCGCCGCGCTTCTTGCGCATGGTCGGCAAGGACACCTTTGTGCCGAGCTACGACGTGGTGGCGGCATTGAATGCGCAGAACATCATCGACAAGGTGCCCGGCAGTCTGCGGGATCTGGCGTTGGTGCAGGATGTGTTCAACCAGTGGCATGAAGAAAGTGGCGGGCGGCCCATGAGTCAGATTTCGATGATGCTGGCTTACACCGTGAATCATTGAGACCGAATCGATTCCATCGCGGGCAAGTACGGCGATTCGACTTGCCTGCGATGGCGACAGATCAGGCGGCAGCGATTTCGCCTTCGCCCGCCAGCTTGCGGTTCAACTGAAACCGCCAGCGCACATACAGCAGTGCCGAGCAGAATACCGCCAGGCTCGCGCCCATCTCCAGAAGGCCGAAAATCTGCCGGTTCGGGTCGTAGGCAGCCAAAGCGCCTTTGATGAAATACAGGTTCACCACAAAACACATCCACGAATGCCCACGGGCGCTGCCGATAATCATGCCCGGTGCCAGTAACAGCAAAGGCACCAGTTCGATCAGCAGAATCACCCACGGTCGCGCGCCATGCAGATCGGCAACTATCAAGTAGTAGACGCAAAGCAGGCCTGCCAAGCCGAAAAAGCACAGCAGGCTGATGACGCGCATGGCTCGAACCCGGGGTTCGAGCCATTCGATGGAAGGCAGGATCTTCGGCTTCTTGGCCACTTCAGCGCTCCAGTTTCAGGGCAGTCTTGGCCAGGCGTGAGCCCAGCGCGCGGCACAACGCCACTTCATGGGCATCCAGACCGCTTTTGCCATCGGCGCCTGCATGGTGGCTGGCGCCATACGGCGTGCCGCCACCCTGGGTTTCCAACAGCGCCGATTCGCTATACGGCAGGCCGGTGATCAACATGCCGTGGTGCAGCAGTGGCAGCATCATCGACAGCAGGGTGGTTTCCTGACCGCCGTGCAGGCTCGCGGTGGAAGTGAAGACCCCGGCCGGTTTGCCCACCAGCGCGCCCGTCAGCCATAGATTGCTGGTGCCGTCGAGAAAGTACTTGAGCGGTGCCGCCATATTGCCGAAGCGGGTGGGGCTGCCCAGCGCCAGGCCGGCGCAGTTCTTCAGGTCATCGAGGGTGGCGTAGAGCGCGCCTTCATCGGGAATCTCTGGCGAAACGGCTTCGCACTCGGTGGAAATCGCCGGCACCGTACGCAACCGGGCTTCAAGGCCGGCCTGTTCGACGCCGCGGGCAATTTGTCGGGCCATTTCATTGGTCGAGCCACTGCGGCTGTAGTACAGCACCAGAATATAGGGTGCAGTCACGGCAGCAGCTCCAGGATCTGCTCCGGCGGACGGCCGATGACGGCTTTGTCGCCGACTTCGAGAATCGGTCGCTCCATCAGTTTCGGGTGAGCGGCGATGGCGGCGATCAATTGCGCTTCGCTCAGGCTGCTGTCGGCCAGGTTGAGGGTCTTGTACTCGTCCTCGCCAGTGCGCAGCAGTTGCCGGGCACTGATCCCGAGTTTGCCCAGCAGGCTCTGGATTTGCGCGGCGTCCAGTGGCGTTTCGAGGTAGCGCACCACGGTCGGCGTCAGGCCACGGGCTTCAAGCAGTTCGAGCGCACCGCGGGATTTCGAGCAGCGCGGGTTGTGATAAAGCGTCAGATCGGTCATGAGCGGGTCGCATCTTGCGTAAGGTGGCGGCTATTCTAACTGTGCAGCGCGCAATCCAGAACCTCGGGAGGCGATGGGTCGCAGGCGCATTCAATTTTTGACAAGGAACACAACATGACTAGGCGACTGGCAGCGGCATTGGCGATCATCGGAGCGTTGATGCTGGGGGGCTGCGGTAATGACTATGGCATTGACCAGAACGGTCAGAAAATCGCCTCCGATCGTCTGGACGGCAAGTGGCTGGTGCTTAATTACTGGGCGGAATGGTGCGGCCCGTGCCGTACCGAAATCCCGGAACTGAACCAGTTGGCCGATCAGATCAAGGACAAGAAGATCGGAGTGTTCGGGGTCAACTTCGACAATGTGCAGGGCGAAGAGCTCAAAGGCGCCAGCGAAAAACTCGGGATCAAGTTCACCGTGTTGGCGCAGGATCCTGCCGAATTGTTCGATTTACCGCGCAGCGAAGCGTTGCCGGTGACGTACATCATCGATAACAAAGGCAAGGTGCGCGAACAATTGATGGGCGAGCAGACGGCGGCGGGGGTGATGGCGAAGCTGGAGGCGTTGCAAGCTAAAAATTAAGGATAAGGATCACGGCCAAGCTTTTCAGCGATAAGCACCTGCTGAAAGCTTGACCGGGAACAGAGTATTTACAGGGGAAGGGGATCAACCCTCTTCAAGCCACCAGCGCAGTGGCTTGCCTTCGGCCGGCCAGAAACGCATCTGGTCGATCGGCGAGACGTCCCAACGCTGTACGTTTTCCAGCGCTTGCAGGAAACGTTTTTCCTGTTCCATCAACGCTGGAGCGCAGAGTTTTCGGGTACTGCCGACTTTGCCGAAGCTGAGTTTGTCGCCTTCGAGCGTATAAGGCGCGAACCAGTGGTTACAGCCGCCGTTACCGTAGGCCCGACCGTCTTCACCCAGGGTGATGGTCAGGTGGCTGTAGTCCATCAGCGGGCGTTCGCCGATCCACTCCAGGATGTAGCTGCGGTTCTGTTGCAATTGCACCGGTTCGGCGGCGCAGCCAACCAGGCTGGCACCGACCATCGCGGTCAGAGCGAGGCGTTTCATCACGCGGGCTCCTGGCATTTCGGGCACAGGTGTTTCTCACCAACCGACTTCCAGCCCAACTCGGCAATCCGCGCAGAGGCCGCTGGTTTTTCCGCTTTATTGCCCAGTTTGGCGTCGACCGCGAATTCGAAGCTCAGCTCTTTGGCGCAGCTGTCGCAATTCACTTGCCAGGTGTGGATCGCCAATTCGCCGAACACGGGACCACTGGCCACCGCGACCCATTGGCCCGGTGGGTTGATCAGGTGGCGAACCGTTTCGACGGTCAGGCGCATGGACAAGTCCTTGGCGCCTTTGAGGGTCACAATCAGCACGTCGTTGTTGCGAATCGAGCCGCCGTTGCCGGTGACTTGATAACGCCCCGGCACCAGGGCGCGGCATTCGGTGAGGGTGTGTTGCGGGTTCATCAGGCTGTAGCGGAAATCGTGTTCGACCATGGGTCCTCCAAATATGCGCGATATGCTAGCACGGGCATACGCGCAGCATGGCGCGGGCATATGACCTTCGATCAGGTTCAGTCGCCCTCGACCCTGTTTTCGGGGTTGCCGGCCATCCATGCCGAGATATTGCGCAAGGTGGTCGCGGCAATCGCGCCCAGGGCTTCGCGGGTCAGGAAGGCCTGGTGTGCGGTCACGATCACGTTGGGGAACGTCAGCAGTCGCGCCAGCACATCGTCCTGCAATGGCAAGTCGGAGCGATCTTCGAAGAACAGCTGTGCTTCCTCCTCATAGACATCCAGCCCCAGATAACCCAATTGACCCTCCTTCAAGGCGTCGATCAACGCTGGCGTGTCCACCAGGCCACCGCGTCCGGTGTTGATCAGCATCGCCCCCGGCTGCATGTGCGCCAGTGATTCGCGGTTGATCAAATGCTTGCTCTCTTTGTTGAGCGGGCAATGCAAGCTGATGATCTGCGACTCGGCCAGCAGTTGCGGCAAGCTCAGATAACGAGCGCCCAGTGCCTCGACTTCCGGGTTGGGGAAGGGGTCGTAGGCCAGCAGTTTGCAACCGAAACCGTTCATGATTCTGGCGAAGGTCGCGCCGATTTGTCCGGTGCCGACCACGCCGACAGTCTTGCCCACCAGGTCGAAGCCGGTCAGGCCGTGCAGGCTGAAATCGCCTTCGCGGGTGCGGTTGTAGGCGCGGTGCAAGCGACGGTTAAGCGCCAATATCAGGGCTACCGCATGTTCGGCCACCGCATGCGGCGAATAGGCCGGGACGCGCACAATCGCCAGCCCCAGGCGTTTCGCCGCCGCCAGGTCGACATGGTTGTAGCCGGCCGAGCGCAGGGCGATCAGGCGAGTGCCGCCAGCGGCAAGGCGTTCGAGCACCGGGGCGCCGAGGTCATCATTGATGAAGGCGCAGACCACCTCGTGGTGCTCCGCCAATGCTGCGGTATCGAGGCTCAGGCGTGCCGATTGAAAGTGCAGCTCGATATCGGCGGGCAGATCCGCGGCGAGAAAGCTGTCACGGTCATAGGTCTGGCTGCTGAAAAGAATCGTGCGCATGCTGTCCTCCTGGAAAGTGCATCAGGCATTGATACGCGCCTGGGCGGCCAGGCGATTGATTGCCCGGTCGAGTTCTTCGAGAGCGCCGAAGGCTTTCGGGTCCTGTTGCTTGAGCAGGGTTTCGCTGCGCTGGCAGGCAGCGCGCAGTTGTGGAACGCCGCAATAGCGGGTGGCGCCGTGCAGGCGATGGACTCGTTCGATCAGGGCATTGTGGTCGTGGCTTTCCTGCGCCTGGCGGATCGCTTCACGGTCTGCTTCCAGCGACGCCAGCAACATCGCCAGCATGTCCGCCGCAAGATCGGCCTTGCCGGCGGCCAGGCGCAAACCTTCTTCGTGATCGAGCACCTGCAATTCAAAGGCACCGCCGTGGCTCTCGCCCGAACGCTCCGGACGCTGGTTGCGCAGCGCCAGGCCACTCCATTTCAGTACCACTTGCGCCAGTTGCCGCTCGCTGATTGGTTTGGTCAGGTAGTCATCCATGCCGCTTTGCAGCAAGGCGCGTTTTTCGTTGGCCATGGCATGGGCGGTGAGGGCGACGATGGGCAGCGGCGTGCAATGCCGTTCGCTTTCCCACTGTCGAATTGCTTCAGTGCTTTGACGTCCGTCCATGCCGGGCATCTGCACGTCCATCAGCACCAGATCGAATGTCTCGTTCTGTACCGCTTTGACGGCGGCATAACCACTTTCCACCGCGAGCACCTTGGCGCCCATGTCTTCGAGCAGGGTTTGCACCAACAGCAGATTGGCCGGATTGTCGTCGACGCACAGCACCTTCGGCGCACGGCTGGAAACCGGTTCGCCGGGTTCGTTACGCGATTGGCGCGGGTTGACCAGATCGGACAGCGCGCGACGCAGTTTACGGGTGCAGGCCGGTTTGGCCTGCAGTTGGCTGTGGGGGTTGGGAACCGAGAGGTGGAACAGCGTCTGTTCCGTGGTCGGGCACAGCACCAGCACTTTGCAGCCCAGGTGTTCGAGGTCCCAGATGTACTGGTTGAGGCGTTCCGGCGGCATGTCGTTGCTGGTGACTCCCAGCACGGCCAGGTCGATCGCCTGTTCAGTCTGGTGGACCCCGGTTACGCCGTTGGTCAGGCTTTCCAGGTTGTTGAACGGTGTGACGTCGAGGCCGCAGTCTTCCAGTTGATGCTGCAACGCCTGGCGGGCCAGTTCGTGGTTTTCCAGTACCGCCACCCGCCGTCCAAGCAACGGTGGGCCGGGCAGGTCCTCGGTGTCGTCGCGGGTCTTGGGCAGGTTGAGGCTGATCCAGAATTCCGATCCCTCGCCCGGCGTACTGTCGACGCCAATCTCTCCCCCCATCTGTTCGATCAGGCGCTTGGAGATCACCAGCCCCAGCCCCGTGCCGCCAGGTTGTCGCGACAGCGAATTATCGGCCTGGCTGAAGGCCTGGAACAGCGCGCGCACGTCCTGGTTAGACAGGCCGATGCCGGTGTCCTGAATGCTGATGCGCAACTGCACGCTGTCTTCGTGTTCTTCTTCGAGCATGGCCCGGGCGACGATGGTGCCTTCACGGGTGAACTTGATCGCGTTGCTCACAAGGTTGGTGAGGATCTGCTTGAGGCGCAGCGGGTCGCCCACCAGTGACAGTGGCGTGTCGCGGTAAACCAGGCTCACCAGCTCCAGCTGTTTGGCATGGGCGGCTGGGGCGAGGATGGTCAGGGTGTCCTGCAGCAAGTCGCGCAGATTGAACGGAATATGGTCGAGCACCAGTTTGCCGGCCTCGATTTTCGAGAAGTCGAGGATTTCGTTGATGATGCCCAGCAGGCTGTCGGCGGACTTTTCGATGGTGCCCAGGTAGTCGAGCTGGCGCGGGGTCAATTCGCTTTTTTGCAGCAGATGAGTGAAACCGAGGATGCCGTTGAGCGGCGTGCGGATTTCATGGCTCATGTTGGCGAGGAACTCGGATTTGATCCGGCTCGCCTCCAGCGCTTCCTTGCGCGCCAGATCGAGTTCGATGTTCTGGATTTCGATGGTTTCGAGGTTCTGGCGCACGTCTTCGGTGGCCTGATCGATGCTGTGCTGCAATTCTTCCTGGGCATTTTGCAGGGTGCCGGCCATGCGGTTGATCCCTGACGCCAGTTCATCCAGCTCTTGGCTGCCGAGGGGCGGCAGACGGGTTTCCAGATGTCCGTCCTTGAGCTGAGCCACGGCTTGCTTGATCTGATTCAGCGGCCGATTGATGGTGCGGCCCATACGCAATGCCAGCAGCGCCGCGCCGCTCAGGCCGGCTGCAATCATCAGCAGGCTGGCAAACAGGCTGCGGTAGCCGCGTAGCAGCATGCTGTTATGGGACAGTTCGAGTTCGACCCAGCCCAGGAGGCGGTCGGTTTCATCGGGAATCAGGTCGCCGGCCAGGTTGCGGTGTTTGCCGAAAACCGGCAACAGATAGCGCGTGGCGTCACTGCCGCTGCGGCGCAGCATCTGCGTACCATCGCCCGACGGTGTCTGGGTGACCATGGTTGGGCCGGCGTGGGCCAGCGGCGTACGGTCCGGTGCGAGAAAGGTCACGGCACGCACATCCGGTTGCTCCAGGGACTGTGTGGCGATGCGCTCCAGCAGTTCGCTGTTCTTGTGTCCCATGGCCGGGGCCACCAGCGGTGCCAGTTGCTCGGCGATCATTTCGCCGCGCTGCATGAGTTGGGTTTGCAGGTCGGATTGCTGCATCCAGGTAAAATAGCCGCCCAGGACCAACGCCATCAGGCTGGTCGGCAATAGAGTCAGCAACAGCACGCGGCCTTTAATTCCAAGATTCTTGAGCACGCACTTCTCCTGCATCCCGCTATTTATAGAGCTGCACGTGCGTCCGGCACGCGCCACTTGCGCAGTGTAGCGATTTGCAGGCAGGCAATCTTCGTAAAATTGTTGTCGTCATTCGTCGCTCATCCCGGCGTCTTTTCGTTCAGCTCAAGCCCTTGGGTTGCCGTGGACGGTGCAATCTTGAATAATTATCAACTGAGAGTTATTTGCAGATACTCATGACGCCTATTGCAGTTGGCCATCCACGTATCCTCTCCATTGAAGACGACCTCGTCCTCGGTGCATATGTTCACGAGCATTTGGGTCGCAGCGGCTTTCAGGTGACCTGGTGCCAGAACGGCCAGGAAGGTCTGAAGGTTGCCCGCGAGCAAGCCTTCGATGTGGTGCTGATGGATATTTTGCTGCCAGGCCTGGACGGGCTGTCGGTGTTGACGCAACTGCGCCGCAGCCATTCCACTCCGGTCTTGCTGATGTCGGCGCTTGGCGCCGAAGAGGATCGCATCAGCGGCTTTCGCCTCGGGGCCGATGACTACTTGCCCAAACCCTTCAGCATGGTGGAGCTGCGGGTGCGCATTGAAGCGATCCTGCGCCGGGTCGCGCTCGACCGTCGGCCGATGCCGACAGCGGTTACCCCCTCGATGGACAGCCTGCATTTCGACGATGAACGCTTCGACGTGTTTTATACCGGGCAGGCCGCGGGCCTGACCCGCAGTGAATATCGACTGCTGGAAACCCTGGACCGCCATGGCGATGACGTGTTGAGCAAGGCCTTCCTCTATCAGCATGTACTGCAACGAGGCTACGCCGCCCATGACCGTAGTCTGGACATGCACATCAGTCAGATTCGCCGCAAGCTCAAGGCCATCGGCTACACCGAGCGTGAACTGCGCACGGTCTGGGGCAAGGGCTACATCCTGAGTGCCACCGATGACCTGTAACTTTCCGGGACGGCATTCGCTGTTCTGGAAACTGGCTTGCCTGTTGGTGGCATTCTGTCTGCTGATGATTTGGTTGAGCTGGTCCTGGGGCCGCTACATGGAAGAGCAAAACCAGTATCTGTCGGAGGAGGCTCGCAACACCTTGAGACGCTATGCCGCCGAAGCCGAGCAAGCGTGGCAGCAGGGGCAGCAGGGGCAGCAGGCGGGCGTCGATCGCTGGCTGAAAAATATGCGCCAGCAGGAATCCGGCTGGGTTGGCGTCATCGATGGAGATTTGCAGTCGCTCAGTAGCCAGCCCCTGAGCGACGAAGAAGTCCAGCAGCTGACCTTTCTGCGCCGTATCGATTGGCCCATTCACCGCAAAGGCCTGCCATGGCTGCGTCTGCCGTTTCCCGGCGATCCGTACGCCGGCAGTCTGGTGATTGAATTGCCCCAGCGGTACATGCCCGGGCGCTACACAGTTTTCTGGCGGGTGATCACCAATGGGGTGATTCCTGGGCTGTTCACCCTGCTGCTGTGCGTGGGGCTCTACCGTTTACTGGTGGTGCCGCTCAATCACCTGCGTGAACAGGCCAATGCCTGGCGTGCCGACCAGTTGAATGTGCGGCTGTCGAGTCGCACCACCAATCGTACGGATGAATTGGGCGAGTTGGGCAGGGCGTTCGATCACATGTCCGAACGCCTGCAAAGTACGGTGGCCTTGCAACAGCAATTGCTGCGCGACCTGTCCCACGAATTGCGCACGCCACTCAGTCGCCTGAGAGTTGCCAGTGAAAGCGAGCAGGGGCTGGAGCCATTGCGCGAACGCATTGGCCGTGAGGTCGATGGCATGCAGCGTCTTGTGGAAGACACGCTGCAACTGGCCTGGCTCGACACCGGGCGCACTCGACTGCCCGATGAAGCGATCCAGATTCAGGCGCTGTGGGAGATGCTCATGGAAAACGCCTGTTATGAAAGTGGCTGGCCCGAAGCGCAGCTGCGATGTTCAGTGGATGCGTCCTGCTGGGTACGCGGCCATCTCAACACCCTGGCCCAGGCCCTCGAAAACATACTGCGTAACGCCATTCGACATTCACCCGCGGGCGGCATTGTCCACCTCGGCGGTCGGCGTGATGGCCGCTACTGGCATTTATGGCTGGAAGATCAGGGCGGTGGCGTGGCGCAAGATGATCTGGAGCGGATTTTCCTGCCGTTCACTCGTCTCGATGACTCGCGGCGGGGGAATGGCGGGTTTGGGTTGGGGTTGAGCATCGCGAGGAATGCCGTGCTGCGTCAGGGGGGGACAATCTGGGCGGAGAATACCGGGAAGGGGCTGCGGATGAATTTGCGCTTGTTGGCTGATGACGCGGTCGAGAGCACCCACCTTCTGCAAATTCCGCCCTTATACCCATAAGCCATAAGCACCACACTTTGCGTGATATGGCCTGACCCGGTTTGCCGGTATGATAGGCGCCCCCGCAGTCTGGATTGCGAATACGCCATGACCTTGCAGTACCCAACCATCGCCGATTGCGTCGGCAACACTCCGCTGGTCCGTTTGCAGCGCTTGCCTGGCAACACCAGCAACACCCTTTTGCTCAAGCTCGAAGGGAACAACCCGGCGGGTTCGGTCAAGGACCGTCCGGCGCTGTCGATGATCACCCGCGCCGAACTGCGCGGGCAGATCCACGCCGGCGATACGCTGATCGAAGCGACCTCGGGTAATACCGGGATCGCCCTGGCCATGGCTGCCGCGATCAAGGGTTACAAGATGATCCTGATCATGCCGGACAACTCCAGTGCCGAACGCAAGGCCGCGATGACCGCCTACGGTGCCGAGCTGATTCTGGTCAGCCAGGAAGAAGGCATGGAAGGCGCCCGCGACCTTGCCCAGCGCATGGAGGCCGAAGGCCGTGGCAAGGTGCTGGATCAGTTCGCCAACGGCGACAATCCCGAGGCGCACTACACCACCACTGGCCCGGAAATCTGGCGCCAGACCCAGGGCACCATCACCCATTTCGTCAGCTCCATGGGCACCACCGGCACGATCATGGGCGTCTCGCGCTATTTGAAAGAGCAGAGCGAGAGCGTGCAGATCATCGGCTTGCAGCCAATGGAAGGTTCGGCGATCCCGGGCATCCGTCGCTGGCCACAGGAATATCTGCCGAAGATCTACCAGGCCGATCGGGTGGACCGTATCGTCGACATGGCCCAAAGCGAAGCCG
Source organism: Pseudomonas sp. TE12234 (assembly GCF_054061835.1). Classification (NCBI taxonomy): domain Bacteria; kingdom Pseudomonadati; phylum Pseudomonadota; class Gammaproteobacteria; order Pseudomonadales; family Pseudomonadaceae; genus Pseudomonas; species Pseudomonas sp. TE12234. The sequence continues at coordinate 58,143 of NZ_JBSSEP010000024.1, read as the reverse complement.
AAGACGTGACCCGTCGCCTGGCCCGCGAAGAAGGCATTTTCTGCGGCGTATCCTCGGGCGGTGCGGTGGCGGCGATGCTGCGTCTGTCAAAGGAAGTTGAAAACGCGGTGATCGTCGCGATCATCTGCGACCGTGGCGACCGATACCTGTCGACCGGCATTTTCGACGCGCCCAACTGATGGCCAAGCACGAAAGAGGCCTGCGCTTCCAGCCCACCGGCGGCAGCAAGGCCCCGCAAGTCCCGACCGGCAAAAAACAGCGCCTGACCATCGAGCGCCTGGCCAATGACGGTCGCGGCATCGCGTTTTTCGAAGGCCGCACCTGGTTCGTCATCGGCGCGTTGGCCGGTGAAGAAATCGAGGCGCGCGTGCTCGGTGCCCACGGCAAAGTGGTCGAGGCGCGCACCGAACGGGTGTTCAAGGCCAGCGAGCTGCGCCGCCCGATGCCGTGCGCCCATGCCGGCCGCTGCGGTGGTTGCAGCGTGCAGCATCTACCGCACAACGAACAACTTGCCCTGAAACAGCGCATGCTCGCCGAGCAATTGTCGAAGGTCGCGGGTGTCGAACCCGAAGAATGGGCGGCTCCTTTGAGCGGTCCGGAATTCGCTTATCGTCGCCGTGCCCGAGTGGCTGTGCGCTGGGACATGAAGGCGAAAAAACTCGAAGTGGGTTTCCGCGCCGCCGGCAGCCAGGACATCGTCGCCATTGATCAATGCCCGGTGCTGGTACAACCCTTGCAGCCCATCATGGCCGGTTTGCCGGAAATGCTGCGGCGCTTGAGCAAGCCTCAGGCACTCGGTCATGTGGAGTTGTTCAGCGGTTCATCGTTGGCCGTGTTGCTGCGGCACATGGCGCCGTTGTCCGAAAGTGACATGACCATCCTCAAGGATTTCTGCGCGTTGCATGAAGCCCAGTTGTGGCTGCACGGTGACGGCGAGCCGCAACCGGTCGAGGCCGATCAGTCGTTGGGCTATCGCCTGGAACCGTGGAATCTGGAGCTGGCGTATCGGCCCGGGGATTTCATTCAGGTCAACGCCGGGGTCAACGAAGCGATGGTTGCCCAGGCGCTGGCATGGTTGAAGCCAACTGCGGATGAACGTGTTCTCGACCTCTTCTGTGGCCTGGGCAACTTTGCCTTGCCGCTGGCGCAGAGCGTACGTGAGGTGGTGGCAGTGGAAGGGGTGCAGGTGATGGTCGAGCGGGCAGCCGCGAACGCCGTTAGCAATAATCTGCATAACGCGAAGTTTTTTCAGGCCGATTTATCCCAGCCTTTGACCGACGCCGAATGGGCCGCCGAAGGCTTTTGTGCGGTACTCTTGGACCCACCCCGTGACGGTGCTTTCGAGGTAGTGCGCAAGCTCAAATCTCTGGGCGCCGAACGGTTGGTGTATGTATCGTGCAACCCGGCAACTTTGGCGCGCGACACGGTCGAATTGATCAAGCAGGGCTACCGGTTAAAACGTGCCGGGATTCTCGATATGTTTCCTCAAACGGCACATGTCGAGGCCATGGCGTTATTTGAAGCGAGCTAGGAAGGCTCGTCTGGTCCGACTGGCCCGCCCGTGCAGCCGCGCACCAGCCCGACGTGGGCTCATGGGCATCGAAGGTCAGCGATTTTGACGCATTGAATCTGCGTCGTAGGGAAGGTAAGCAAGATGGTACAGGTGAGAGCACACCAGCCGATCAACACCGACGGCAGTATCAATCTCGAGGCTTGGCTCGATCACGCGGTCAGTGTCGATCTGGCACTGGATCGCGAAGCCTTGAAAGAAGCCTGCGAGTACGCTCGTGAGGCCGAACAACAAGCCAATGCGGCGAAGAACCTGTGGTCGGAAGGAAACTCGAGTTTCCGCACCGGCCTTGAGATCGCCGAGATTCTCGCCGACCTCAAGCTCGATCAGGATTCGCTGGTCGCCGCGGTCTTGTACCGTGGCGTGCGCGAAGGCCAGATTCAACTGCCCGCGGTCAGCCAGCGCTTCGGTCCGGTGGTGGCCAAACTCATCGACGGCGTGCAACGCATGGCGGCGATCAGCGACAGTCTGAGTCCGCGTAAATCCATGGTGATGGGCACTCAGGGCCAGGTCGAAAACCTGCGCAAAATGCTCGTGGCCATGGTCGACGATGTTCGCGTCGCGCTGATCAAACTGGCCGAGCGCACTTGCGCGATCCGTGCGGTGAAAACCGCCGACGACGAGAAGCGCAACCGCGTGGCCCGCGAAGTCTTCGACATCTATGCGCCGCTCGCCCATCGCCTGGGTATCGGTCACATCAAGTGGGAGCTGGAGGACTTGTCCTTCCGTTACCTTGAGCCTGACCAGTACAAACAGATTGCCAAGCTGCTCCACGAGCGGCGCCTGGATCGCGAGCGATTCATCAGCGACGTGATGAGCCAGCTGAAAAACGAATTGCAGGCGACCGGCGTCGAGGCCGACATCAGTGGCCGGGCCAAACACATCTATTCGATCTGGCGCAAAATGCAGCGCAAGGGTCTGGAATTCAGCCAGATCTACGACGTGCGCGCCGTGCGTGTGCTGGTCCCGGAAATGCGCGACTGCTACACCGCGCTGGGTATCGTCCACACCTTGTGGCGGCACATCCCGAAAGAGTTCGATGACTACATCGCCAACCCCAAGGAGAACGGTTACCGCTCGTTGCACACGGCGGTGATCGGCCCGGAAGGCAAGGTGCTGGAAGTACAGATCCGCACCCACGCGATGCACGAAGAAGCCGAGTTGGGTGTCTGCGCGCACTGGCGTTACAAAGGCACCGACGTCAAGTCCGGCTCCAACCACTACGAAGAGAAAATTTCCTGGCTGCGTCAGGTGCTCGAGTGGCATGAGGAACTGGGTGACATTGGCGGTCTGGCGGAGCAGTTGCGGGTCGATATCGAACCTGATCGGGTCTACATCTTCACCCCTGACGGTCACGCCATCGACTTGCCGAAGGGCGCGACGCCGCTGGACTTTGCCTACCGCGTGCACACCGAGATCGGTCATAACTGCCGTGGCGCCAAGATCAACGGGCGCATCGTGCCGCTCAACTACAGCCTGCAAACCGGTGAACAAGTCGAGATCATCACCAGCAAGCACGGCACTCCGAGTCGGGACTGGCTGAACCCGAACCTGGGTTACGTCACCACGTCGCGGGCACGGGCGAAGATCGTCCACTGGTTCAAATTGCAGGCGCGCGACCAGAACGTCGCTGCCGGCAAGACCCTGCTGGAGCGTGAACTCAACCGCCTTGGCTTGCCGCAGGTGGACTTCGACAAATTGGCCGAAAAGGCCAACATGAAGACCGCCGAGGACATGTTCGCCGCGCTCGGCGCCGGCGATCTGCGCCTGGCGCAACTGGTCAACCTGGCGCAGCAACTGGTCGAGCCGGAGCGCGGCAACGAGCAGCTGGAACTGATTCCGCGCAAGGCCACCGGTTACAAGCCAGGCAAGCGCGGCGATATCCAGATCCAGGGCGTCGGCAACCTGATGACCCAGATGGCGGGCTGCTGCCAGCCATTGCCGGGCGATGCGATCGTCGGTTACATCACCCAGGGCCGTGGCGTGAGCATTCACCGCCAGGACTGCGCCTCGGTGCTGCAACTGGCCGGGCGCGAGCCGGAGCGGATCATCCAGGTCAGCTGGGGGCCGGTGCCGGTGCTCACTTACCCGGTGGACATCGTCATTCGCGCCTACGACCGTTCCGGTCTGCTGCGTGACGTGTCGCAGGTGTTGCTCAACGAGCGGATCAACGTACTGGCGGTCAACACACGCTCGAACAAAGAGGACAACACCGCGCTGATGTCCCTGACCATCGAGATTCCGGGCCTGGATGCGCTGGGGCGGTTGCTGGGGCGGATTTCCCAGTTGCCGAACATCATTGAAACCCGGCGTAACCGTACGCCATAAAACGGGAGCGCTTTTCTGTAGGAGCGAGCCTGCTCGCGATGGACGTTAACGATGACGCGTGCTGTCTGGATGAAGGCGCCGCTCTCTGATCCATCGCGAGCAGGCTCGCTCCTACAGGGAGCGGACAGAGATTGAACGATGTATTCACTCGAAGACCTGCTGCACCTCATGAGCCGCCTGCGCGACCCACAGTACGGTTGCCCGTGGGACATCAAGCAAACCTACGCCACCATCGTCCCGCATACCCTGGAAGAAGCCTACGAGGTCGCCGACGCCATCGAGCGTGGTGACTTCGATCACTTGCAGGGTGAGTTGGGCGATCTGCTGTTCCAGGTGGTTTACTACAGCCAGCTGGCCCGGGAAGAAGGGCGTTTCGAATTCGCCGGTGTGGTCGACAGCATTACCCGCAAACTGATTCGCCGGCATCCACACGTGTTCCCCACCGGCGATCTGTACGCGCCGCTGGATGTCCCGCGTTTGAGCGAAGAGCAGGTCAAGCAACGCTGGGAAGAGATCAAGGCCGAAGAACGGGCCGAGAAGTCATCCGCGCCCCAGCAACTGTCCTTGCTTGATGATGTTCCCGCCGCACTGCCGGCGTTGTCCCGTTCAGCCAAATTGCAGAAGCGTGCCGGGCAGGCTGGTTTCGATTGGCCGGATGCCTTGCCGGTGCTGGACAAGGTCCGTGAAGAGCTTGATGAAATACTTGAGGCGATGGCCGACAACGACTCGGGCGCGATTGCCGACGAGGTCGGCGACCTGCTGTTTTCCGTGGTCAATCTGGCGCGCCACCTCAAGGTTGATCCGGAAACCGCGCTGCGTGGGGCCAACAGCAAGTTCGAACGACGTTTCCGTTTTATCGAACAGGCATTGCGCGACACCCATCGTCCCATGGAAGATTGCACCCTCGAAGAGTTGGACGCCCTGTGGGGCGAAGCCAAACGTCAGGAAAAGAATTTGCCCAGCTGCGGTTGAGCAGTTGCCTAAGTGAGTAATAAGCACCATGAGCATTTCCCTCCGCGACCAGTTGCTCAAAGCAGGGCTGGTCAACCAGAAGCAGGCCAAGCAGGTCAGCAAAGAGAAACAGAAGCAGCAGCGTCTGGCCCACAAAGGCCAGATCGAACTCGATGACTCCCAGCAGCGTGCGGCTCAGGAAGCCATGGCCGAGAAGGTCAAGCGCGATCAGGAACTCAACCGTCAGCAGCAGGAGAAGGCCGAGGCAAAAGCCCGTGCCGCGCAGGTCAAGCAACTGATCGAAGTCACGCGCCTGCCGAAATTGACGACCGAGGACTACTACAACTTCGTCGACGACAAGAAGGTCAAGCGAATCTCGGTCAACACCCTGATGCGCAATAAGCTCAGCAACGGTTCGCTGGCCATCGTGCACCACGGTGGTGGCTATGAAGTGATCCCGCGTGAAGCGGCCCTGAAGATCCAGGAGCGCGATCCGCAACGTATCGTGCAACTGAATGTGCAGACCGAAGAAGTCGCGGCCGAGGACGATCCGTACGCGGCCTATCAGATCCCTGACGATCTGATGTGGTAAGTCGTTAACGACTGCAACAACGACAAACCCCGCTCATGGCGGGGTTTGTCGTTTTCAATGCTGTCATGGCTTATGCGGACTGCTGCTCTCGTTGCCGTTCCAGCAGTTCCAGTTCGGCCCTATAGTTGTGAGCGTCGATTTCGTTATGGAACATCCCGACCAACAAGCCCTGTTGATGCACATCCCAGATGCGGATACCGGCGGCTACGCCTTCGTGGGATTTATGTGAATCGTCGCGTTCAGTTACTTTTACAGTCATCTGCTAGCTCCAATCTTGTTTATCTGCAGCAAGGCGTGTGCAGGATTCTGTTATATGTTTTGTTAGCTTGCTAAGTAAACTCTTCGATTTGGAAACAGACTTTTGCAAAATCGGGCAAAGTCTCGCAGGCCTTGCAGGCCGCGACATTCAGTCGCAGGCCGTTAAGTTTCATGACAAAAGCTTCATGTTCGCATTGAGGATAACCCCCCGGTTCGACACTGGCCGGAACCCCTATGGGAGAGAGTTTGCTCGCGATGAGGACGCATCACTGATACACCGCCATCGTCGGAGCGCGCCCGGAGCAATCTCGCCCACGGGGCTTTGCGTTTTCCAGGCAAAAAAACGCCCCGAACCAGTCGGGGCGTTTTCGTGTGCAGCGAAACGGCGGGGTATTACTTACCCTGCCAGCGCTTCAGTACCAGCGTGGCGTTGGTGCCACCGAAACCGAAGCTGTTGCTCATCACGGTGTTGAAGGCGACATCTTCACGAGTCTTGGTCAGGATTGGCAGGTCGGCCACTTCCGGGTCCAGTTCGTCGATGTTGGCGGAGCCCGCCATGAAGTTGCCTTCCATCATCAGCATGCAGTAGATCGCTTCGTGAACGCCGGCGGCGCCCAGGGAGTGACCCGACAGGCTCTTGGTGGAGCTGATGGCTGGAGCCTTGTCACCGAAGACAGCGCGCACACCTTTCATTTCCGCAACGTCGCCAACCGGAGTCGAGGTGCCGTGGGTGTTCAGGTAGTCGATCGGAGCATCAACGGTGGACATCGCCATCTGCATGCAGCGGATGGCGCCTTCGCCGCTCGGGGCGACCATGTCGTAGCCGTCGGACGTCGCGCCATAGCCAACGATTTCCGCGTAGATTTTCGCGCCGCGGGCCAGAGCGTGTTCCAGCTCTTCAACCACGACCATGCCGCCACCGCCAGCAATGACGAAGCCGTCACGGTCGGCGTCATAAGCGCGGGAGGCTTGTTCCGGGGTGTCGTTGCGCTTGCTGGACAGTGCGCCCATGGCGTCGAACAGGAACGACTGGCTCCAATGCTCTTCTTCACCGCCGCCGGCGAATACGATGTCCTGCTTGCCCATCTGGATCTGTTCCATGGCGGTACCGATGCAGTGAGCACTGGTGGCGCAGGCAGAAGCGATGGAGTAGTTCAGGCCCTTGATCTTGAATGGCGTGGCCAGGCAAGCAGAAACGGTGCTGCTCATGGTCCGCGTTACACGGTATGGGCCGACGCGCTTGACGCCTTTCTCGCGCAGGATGTCCAGCGCTTCCATCTGGTTCAGCGTGGAGGCACCGCCGGAACCGGCGATCAGGCCGGTACGCGGGTTCGACACTTGCTCTTCGGTCAGGCCGGAGTCAGCGATGGCATCTTTCATGGCCAGGTAGGCGTAAGCCGCCGCGTGGCCGACGAAGCGATAGATCTTGCGATCGATCAGTTCTTCGAGGGGAAGGTCGATGGAGCCGGAAACCTGGCTACGCAGACCCATTTCAGCATATTCCGGGTTGAACCGGATGCCAGGGCGGCTTGCACGCAGGTTAGCGGAGACGGTCTCTTTGTCATTGCCCAGGCACGAAACAATGCCCAGACCAGTGATAACGACGCGGCGCATGCGGATAACCCTTAGAAGTTGTCAGTGGAGGTGAAAACGCCGACCCGGAGGCCTTCGGCGGTGTAGATCTCGCGACCGTCGACAGTGACCGAACCATCGGCGATGGCCAGGTTCAGCTTGCCCTTGAGCACGCGTTTGATCTGGATGTTGTAGGTGACTTTCTTGGCGGTCGGCAGGACCTGGCCGAAGAATTTGACTTCGCCCGAACCCAGGGCGCGGCCGCGGCCCGGCAGGCCTTGCCAGCCGAGGAAGAAACCGACCAGTTGCCACATGGCGTCGAGGCCCAGGCAGCCCGGCATCACCGGATCGCCTTCGAAATGGCAGGCGAAGAACCACAGGTCCGGGGTGATATCCAGCTCGGCGACCAATTCACCTTTGCCGTACTTGCCACCCTCTTCGTTGATCAGGGTGATGCGATCAACCATCAGCATGTTGGGGGCGGGCAGTTGCGCGTTACCTGGGCCGAACAGCTCACCGCGACTGCAGCGCAGCAGGTCTTCCCGGGTAAAGGCGTTTTGTTTGGTCATGCGAGCTCCTCAATAGTCCCATGCGGCAGGTGGGGCAAATCTTCCCGGCCGATCGAAGCGTTCATGCCTCGAACCGGCAGCCTACTCATAGACTATTGCGTTGTGGTGAAAGTCACAGCACCAAGGACATGAATGTACACTTGTGCACTGAAATTTTTATTCAAGCCCCTTTTCGGGCCTGTTCGGGTGCCTAAGACTGCCGCACTTTCGACTTTCACGCCAGTCACAGATGGTCGAAAGGCCTGTACTACTGCACCCAGCGTTGCAGAATTTGCTGAAGATCAACCCGTTTGAAGGGCTTGGCCAGGTAATCGTTCATCCCCGCCGACAAGCAGGCTTCACGGTCGCCCTGCAAGGCATTGGCGGTCAGGGCGATGATCGGCAGGTCGGTGCAACCGGGCAGTTGGCGGATCTGGCGAGTGGCCTCGTAGCCGTCGATGATCGGCAATCGGCAGTCCATGAGGATCGCTTCGAAAATCAGGCTCTCGGCACTGCGCACGGCCTGCGCACCATCGGCCGCGACACTGACCGTAAAGCCCAGGCTGCGCAACATGGCTTCGATAACCGTCTGGTTGACCGGATTGTCCTCGACCAGCAATACATTGCGGCCCTCACCGTCACCCTTGCCGCTGGGCGCGCGGAGTGAACGTGCCGGCAATGGCTGTTGGTAGAGCGCCAGAGGAATTTCCAGCGTGAATACCGAGCCCCGGCCTTCCTCGCTTTGGGCACGCAAGGTGCCGCCCATGCGTTCGGCCAGGGTGCGGGCGATCGGCAGGCCCAGTCCGGTGCCTCCGTAACGCCTTGAAATGGAACTGTCAGCCTGCTGGAACGCGTTGAACATCAATTCCAGGCTTTGCGCCGAAATGCCAATTCCGCTGTCACGTACGGTGCAGGTAAACCACAACAATTCGTGATCGAGGGATTGCCACTGCGATTCGATGGTGACGCGACCCTGCTCGGTGAACTTCAGCGCATTGCCGACCAGATTGACCAGAATCTGCCGGATGCGCGTCGGGTCGCCCTGAACCTGAAGCCCGCGCATGTCGTCGGGGATCTGCAACTGCAGATCAAGCCCGCGCTGCACGGCGCTGTGCTGGAATGACTGCGCGCAGGCGCTGATCAGGTCCGCGAGGTTGAAAGGAATATGTTCCAGCTCCAGTTCCGAACGTTCGATGCGCGAGAAATCCAGAATGTCGTTGATGACTTTGAGCAGGTGTTCAGTGGACTCGGATGCCAGTGCGGCGTATTCGACCTGTTCCTCGGTCATGTCGGTGGTTTCCAGCAACTGCAGCATGCCCAGCACACCGTTCATGGGCGTGCGCAGTTCGTGACTCATCATGGCGAGGAAATCTGACTTGGCGTTGTTGGCCTTTTCCGCTTCTTCGCGGGTCTGGATCAATTGCGCCATTGCCTGCTGCTGTTCACGGCTGGCCTGTTCGAGGCCGCTGGCGAGGTTGTTGATGTGTTGCGACAGGGCGCCCAGCTCGGTGTCGTCGACGATGGGCAAGGGGGTCTTATAGTCACCGTTCTGGATCGCCTTGACCGCGTCGCCGATGTCCCGGATCGGTTGCGAGAGGCTTCCCGCCAGGCGCCGGGCGACCAGAAAGGTGAACAACAGCGCGAACAGCGCCAGAATACCGGCCTTGAGCAGGATTTCCTGCTGGCGCTGACTGAACGCGTCACTGGACAGTCCGACGATCACCCGACCCAGATAGTCTTCGGCAGGAGCCGTGGCCGCGCTGTTGCCACTCTGGAAAAAATCATTGTGCAGTGGTACCCGTTGCAGCCGCACCGGCGCCTGGAACACTTCGACCTGGCGTGGGCGGGCCGACGGTTGCTCGACGTGCACCAGAATCCGGTTGGCGCTGTCCTGGATTTCCAGAAAATGTACATTGGGCGTTGCCAATGTGGCCTTCAGCAGGCTGTCCAGCACTTCATTGTTGCCGGATATCACCCCGTACTCGGTCGCCGGCGCCAGTTGGTTGGCGATCAACTGACCTGTGTGGTTGAGCTCCTGGCGCAGGTCCTGGAGCCGTACGAATGTGAAGAAGCTGATCAACAGCAGTGTCAGCAGCAGGGCAGGGCCCAGGCTGATGAGCTGGGTCCGGGTGTTGATGTCCCAACGACGACGGAAGGTCATGGGCGGCGTTCTCCTTCTGCCAACAATGCTGCGACAGCTGCTTCATTTATCTGTTCGATACCCAGCGAGCGCGCCACTTGCGCGTTGCTCGAGACTTTGAAGCGCCGCGCGTAGTGCGTGCGTGGCCAACTGGCGGGTGGCTGGTCGAGCAAGTCGCCGAGCATCGCCAGCCAATCGCTTTGATCACTGTAGGTGCTGGCCAGGCTCCCGGCCTTGACGAAGCCGGCATTGGGGCCGATCAGCGCCATTTGTCGGGCATAGCTGCTGAGCAGCAGATTTTTCGCGGTTTTCGGGTTGTACAGGTCCGGATCGTCTAAGCCCAGCAGCACATCGCTGTTTTTCAGCAGGTTCTGTAACGGACGGTTGTCGAGGGTGTTATCCCAGCGCTCGGTGACCACTTCAAGACCCAATGGCAGAGCGGCCTGGCGCAGTTCCTTGAGCAAAAACTCGCTGTGGTTGTCGAACAGCACGCCAACCCGTTTGACCTGAGGCAAAAGGATTTGGATCAGGCGCAATTGACGGCCCAAGGGCGGATCGCTCCACAGCAGGCTGAGGTGCGCCGGCAGGGCGTCGCCCAGGTGTTGCCGCGCCTGCAGGCGGCTGATGCGCAGCACCAGTGTCGCCGGACCATGGCTGTCTTGCAGGCGCCAGTCGAGGCTCGGCAGGTCGAGCAGAATCAATCGGATATTGCCAGGCAGCTTGCCTGGTGCCGGCAGGTCGGCCAGCGGCTGGAAACGCACGTTGTCGCCAGGTCGCAATTCGCGCAAGGCCTGGGTGAAGGACTGTACGCCGGGGTTGTCTTCGATACCGGTGAGCAGAATGTCCGCGGCGTGGACCGCCAGGCTGCTCATCCAGCCACTGACCACCAGGCACAACATGACCAGTAGATGGCCAACGGTTGGCGTCCTGGGCAACCGATAATGCTGCATCTTAAAACGCCAGTTCCGCGCTGAAGTGCATCACCCGGCGCTCGTCGTAGTGGTTGTCGACGAAGCTGGTGGGCTGATAGACGAGTCGTTGCTCAAGCACGCCGGCCAATTCCAGGTTGGCCTTGCCCAGGCGGATGTGTTTGGCGATGCAAGTATCGACTCGTTCAAAGCCGTAGTCGTTGAGGGCTTCGTCACTATAGTAGAGGCGTGCACGGTTCCATTCGTGGTCCGAATCGGCGGAGCCGCTGTGACGCGCAGTCTGCTGCGCATCCAGGGAGGGGCTCCCCGGCACGGCGGCCGGTGATTGTTTCAGGCGAATGGCCGTGAGCACTGGCGGGAGTGTTTCGCTGTCGAGGAACAAGTCGTCAGCCTGCAATGGCGAGCTGAGAGCCAGCGCCATGACCAACGGCGAGCGAGGTGAGGAAGAACCCAGTGGCACGACGCTTCCTTGTTAGCGAGTGATGGCGCGCATGTTAAACGAGCTGTAAGACTTTTCCAGTCACGATGTCAGCATTTTCCGCGGCTTTGTTGGACTTCTTTGCACATGCGCCGCTAATTGACGCGGGGGCTGGCCGCCACTGGGCCGCTCCGTATAATGCCGACATCGCCACTGGTATGGATTAACGGATTGCATATGACTGAACAGCGCCCGATTGCGGTCCTGGGAGGCGGAAGTTTTGGTACCGCCGTGGCTAATCTGCTGGCTGAAAACGGTCATCAGGTCTTGCAGTGGATGCGTGACCCCGAGCAGGCCGAGGCCATCCGGGTCAATCGTGAGAACCCGCGTTACCTCAAAGGCATCAAGATCCTGCCCGGTGTGACACCGGTCACGGATCTGCAAGCCACCCTGGAGGCCTGCGACCTGTGTTTCGTCGCACTGCCATCCAGCGCGTTGCGCTCGGTGCTGGCCCCGCATGCCGAGCGTTTGCGCGGCAAGTTTCTGGTCAGCCTGACCAAAGGCATCGAAGCCCACACCTTCAAACTGATGAGCGAGATCCTTGAGGAAATCGCTCCGCAAGCACGCATCGGCGTGTTGTCCGGGCCGAACCTGGCCCGAGAAGTGGCCGAGCACGCACTGACCGCCACAGTGGTCGCCAGTGAAGACGAAGAGCTCTGTCAGCGGGTTCAGGCCGCGTTGCACGGTCGTACCTTTCGCGTCTACGCCAGCGCCGACCGTTTCGGTGTGGAGCTGGGCGGGGCGTTGAAAAACGTCTACGCGATCATCGCCGGCATGGCAGTGGCGCTGGGCATGGGGGAAAACACCAAGAGCATGCTGATCACCCGGGCATTGGCGGAAATGACCCGCTTCGCGGTGAATCAGGGCGCCAACCCGATGACCTTTCTGGGGCTGGCGGGCGTGGGTGATTTGATCGTCACCTGCTCGTCGCCGAAAAGCCGTAACTATCAGGTCGGTTTCGCCCTCGGCCAGGGTTTGAGCCTGGACGAGGCGGTCAATCGCCTGGGCGAAGTCGCAGAAGGCGTCAATACCCTGAAAGTGCTCAAGGCCAAGGCTCAGGAGGTCGGTGTGTATATGCCGCTGGTCGCCGGGCTGCATGCGATCCTGTTCGAAGGGCGCACGCTGGAGCAGGTAATCGAGCTGCTGATGCGCGCGGAGCCGAAGACGGACGTCGATTTCATTTCCACCAGCGGCTTCAACTGAGCCCTCTATGTAACAGGAACGGAGCGAGACATGAGCGATCAAAAAATAGAAGCCAAATACGAGTCCATCCTGCTGCGGGTACTGTGGATGATCGTGTTCTTGCTGGTCTGGCAAGTGGCGCAGTTCATCCTTGGCGCCGTGGTGCTGGTGCAGTTGATCTATCGTTTGATCTATGGCGCCCCGAGCGCCAGCCTGATGAATTTCGGCGACAGCCTGAGTCAGTTTCTGGCCCAGATCGGTCGTTTCGGCAGTTTTCACAGCGACCAGAAACCCTGGCCGTTCGCCGACTGGCCAACGCCGCGTACGCCGGAAGGTGAAGCGCCGCACGTCGTGGCGCCAGCTCCGCATCCGGCCCGAGATGAGGAACCCAAGCTATGAAACTCTGGGTATTGCGTCATGGTGAAGCTGAACCTCACGGTTCCAAACACCATGATTCGGAGCGGGCGTTGACCGCCCACGGTCGTGAAGAAGTACTGCGCAGCGCGGCGTTGTTGATCGGCCAGCCGCTCACCGCAATCTATGCCAGCCCCTACTTGCGAGCGCAGGAAACGGCGCAACTTGTACGAGACGCACTGGGTTTCGAACCGGAGATCCGTACTGTCGAATGGCTCACGCCGGAAACCGATCCGGACAAGGTGGCCGAGCAACTGGTGTCGGTGAGTAATGTCTTGCTGGTCAGTCACAACCCGCTGGTGGGGAACCTGCTGAGCTACCTGCAACATGGCGCCGGGCATCCGCCGGAGAAGGTCGGTACCGCCGGACTGGCCGAAATCAATGGCGATGAATTGCTGATCGGGTCGATGAAGCTCAAGGGCATCAAACACCCCTAACCGCGTTTAGCAGGAATGCGATCAAACGTTTTTCTGCGAAATAGTCAACCAAGCACTTGCTTGGTTGACTACGCTTGCTCCAGACCAAAATAAAGGAGCGAGTCGCATGTCTGCTGCTTTTCGTTTGCCTCTGGACGTTTTCTACGAGCGCGAGGCCCGTCATCCCCGCCAGCGCTTTCTGGTCCAGCCCGTGGGGGGCGGGGAGGTCGAAACGCTGACCTGGGCCGACGTCGGCCATCAGGCCCGATGCGCCGCCCACTGGCTGCGGGCGCGGGAATTGCCCCAGGGCAGTCACATCGCACTCATCTCGAAAAACTGTGCCCACTGGATCATTGCCGACCTGGCGATCTGGATGGCCGGGCATGTATCAGTGCCGCTGTACCCGAATCTGACTGCCAAGTCCGTGGCCCAGGTGCTGGCGCATTCGGAAGCGGCGCTGGCCTTCATTGGCAAACTCGACGATTGGCCGAGCATGTCCAGTGGAGTCAGCACGGATCTGCCGACCATCAGCCTGCCGCTGCATCCGCCGGGCAGATTCGATTTCAGTTGGGCCGAGCTGAAACGCAGTTCCCCCATCCAGGACGACCCCAAACCCGCCGCCGATCAACTGGCGACCATCATTTACACCTCCGGCACCACCGGGTTGCCCAAAGGCGTGATGCACAGTTTCGGCAACCTGGGGTTTGCCACGACCCATGGCACCCGATTGTTCGGCCTCAACGAGTCAGACCGACTGTTGTCCTATCTGCCGTTGTGCCATGTCGCCGAGCGGATGTTCGTCGAGCTGGCGTCGATCTATACCGGGCAGACGGTATTTTTTGCCGAAAGCCTCGACACGTTTCTGACCGATTTGCGCCGCGCCCGGCCGACCGCGTTGTTTGGCGTACCGCGGATCTGGACCAAGTTTCAGATGGGCGTCTACAGCAAGATCCCGGCAAAGCGTCTCGACTTCCTCCTTGGCCTGCCGATCATTGGCAAGCGGGTCGGGCACAAAGTCCTCGCCGGCCTGGGGCTGGACGCCTTGCGCGTGGCCCTCTCCGGCGCGGCGCCAGTGCCGCAGGCCTTGCTGTTGTGGTACCGCAAGCTCGGGCTGGATGTGCTGGAGGTCTATGGCATGACCGAGAACTGCGGTTATTCGCACATTGGCCTGCCGGGTCAGAACAAACCGGGGTGGATCGGCAAGCCCTGTCCGGAAGTCGAGGTGCGCATTGACGACTCGGGCGAGGTCCTGGTGCGTAGCGGTTCGACCATGCTCGGCTATTTCAAGGAGCCGCAGAAAACCGCCGACACCATTACCGAGGATGGCTTCCTGCGCACCGGCGACAAGGGCGAGCAAGACGCCGAAGGCAATCTGCGCCTGACCGGACGCCTGAAGGAAATCTTCAAGACCAGCAAAGGCAAGTACGTGGCCCCGGCTCCCATCGAAAATCGTTTGGCGGTGCATTCGCGGATTGAACAGGTGTGTGTGGTCGGCGATGGCTTGATTGCGCCACTGGGGCTGTGCGTGCTGTCGGCGGTCGGACAGCAGGATGCGGATGGTGCGGCGCGCGCCGGCCTTCACTCAAGCCTGGAAAAGTTGCTGGAGGAGGTCAATGGCGCCCTCGACAAGCACGAACGCTTGCGGCGTCTGGTGGTGGTCAAGGACAGCTGGGCGGTGGAAAACGGCTTCCTCACGCCGACCCTGAAAATCAAGCGTAACGTGATAGAAGCCACTTACGGTGAGCGTTTCGCGGAATGGAGCGAGCGCAGCGAGGCGGTGCTGTGGCAGGATTGAGTCACGAACAAAACCAACAAAGGAAAGTAGCGATGAGTTTGTGGCGCACCACTCCCAACATCGAGCAGTTGAATGCCATCCAGAAAAACACCATTGGCGAAGTGCTGGATATCCGCTTCGAAGCCTTTGACGACGAGTCGCTGACCGCGAGCATGGTCATCGACCATCGCACCCATCAGCCTTATGGTTTGCTGCACGGCGGCGCCTCTGTGGTGCTGGCCGAAACGGTTGGCTCCATGGCCAGTTACCTGTGTATCGACGCCAGCAAGTTCTATTGTGTGGGCCTGGAAATCAACGCCAACCATCTGCGTGGCCTGCGCAGCGGGCGGGTGACGGCGGTGGCCAAGCCGATTCACATCGGCCGCACGACCCATGTCTGGGACATTCGCCTGACCAGCGACGAGGGCAAGGCCAGTTGTGTATCGCGGTTGACCATGGCCGTGGTGCCGTTGGGACAAAATCCACCAGCGCGTTGATCCCTGTGTTGTGGCGAGGGAGCTTGCTCCCGTTGGATCGCGAAGCGGCCCCAATCACACTTGCCCGGGGCCTCCGCACATGACGGCTGCTGTGCAGCCGAACGCGAGCAAGCTCGCTCGCCACAGGTTCATGGGTTTGGCCGGACTGTCATCATTCCTGTCAGTTACGGTCATTGCTGCGGGGCGCAGTCTTGCGGACAATCGTGCTTTGGTTTCGTTGATGGATCGTCGGTATGTCGCAGCAGATATTTTTCGCCCACGCCAACGGGTTTCCTTCGGGGACCTATGGCAAGTTGTTCGCGGCGCTGGCGCCCGAGTATCAGGTGGCGCATCTGGAGCAGCATGCTCATGACCCGCGTTTCCCGGCAGACGACAATTGGTACAACCTGGTAGACGAACTGATCCATCACCTGGAGCAGCAACCGGAACCGGTCTGGGGCGTCGGTCATTCCTTTGGCGGCGTATTGCATCTGCACGCGGCGTTGCGCTGCCCTGAACTTTATCGCGGCGTGGTGATGCTCGACTCTCCGGTGCTGACCCGTACCGATCAGTGGGTGATCCGGGCCGCCAAGCGCTTTGGGTTCATCGACCGGCTAACCCCGGCCGGTCGCACCCTGGGACGGCGTGAAGAGTTCGCCGATCTGGAAAGCGCCCGTCACTATTTTGCCGGCAAGACCCTGTTTCGCGGCTTCGATCCGGACTGCTTCGACGCTTACCTGCAGCACGGTTTGTACAAGGTGGGCGACAAGCTGCGCCTGCGCTTCGATCCGGCCACGGAAATCAGCATTTACCGTGGCGTGCCCCACACCAGCCCTGGCCGACCACGGCAATTGAAAGTGCCTTTGGCGGTGGTTCGCGGGCGCAGCAGCCGGGTGGTGATGCGTCATCACGCCAGTTCGGTCGGGCGCCTGCCATTGGGCGAGTCCTTGACCATGCCCGGTGGCCACATGTTTCCTCTCGAACGTCCGCAAGACACCGCGATGTTGCTGAAAAAACTGTTCAGCCGCTGGGACGGTCGTCGCCAACAGGATTGCGCATGAGCCAGGTCGTTGAAGAAGTGCGCTTGAGCCTGCCGCACATCGAGCTGGCGGCGCACTTGTTTGGCCCGGAAGAGGGTTTGCCGGTGATTGCGCTGCATGGCTGGCTGGACAACGCCAACAGCTTCGCGCGCCTGGCGCCCAAGCTCAAAGGCTTGCGCATCATCGCCCTGGACATGGCCGGTCACGGACATTCCGGGCATCGCCCGACCGGTGCCGGTTATGCGATGTGGGACTACGCCCACGATGTCCTGCAAGTCGCCGAACAGCTTGGATTAAAGAGGTTTGCGCTGTTGGGACACTCCATGGGGGCCATCGCGTCTTTGATCATCGCCGGATCGTTGCCGGAGCGAGTGACTCATCTGGCGCTGATTGACGGCATCATTCCACCTACGGACAAAGCCGAAAATGCGGCCGAACGCATGGGCATGGCCCTGCAAGCGCAACTGGATCTGCGGGACAAGCGCAAACCGGTTTACGCCACTCTCGATCGGGCCATCGAGGCGCGAATGAAGGGGCTGGTGGCGGTCAGTCGCGAAGCCGCCGAACTGCTGGCCCAACGGGGCTTGATGCCAGTGCCGGGGGGGTACACCTGGCGCACGGATAACCGCCTCACGCTGCCATCGCCGCTTCGTCTTACCACTGAGCAGGCCATGGCCTTCGTGGATCGAATCAGTTGCCCGGCAAAACTGGTGGTTGCCGCCGATGGCATGCTCGCCAAACATCGTGAGCTGCTGGAGCGTCTACCCTTTAGCCGGGAACAGCTGCCAGGCGGCCATCATTTGCACCTGAATGACGAGTCCGGTGCCGATCTTGTCGCAGACTGTTTCAATCGGTTCTTCGCCGTTCCTTGACTTGCGCCGGGCAACTGTCGAGGCTGGGCGGGTTGAAATGGGAGACAACCATGATAGATCTCTACACCGCTGCGACCCCGAATGGCCACAAGGTCTCTATCGTGCTCGAGGAACTCGGCTTGCCCTACACGGTGCACGCGTTGAGTTTCGATAAAAAGGAACAGAAGTCCGCAGACTTCCTGAAGATCAACCCCAATGGCCGAATCCCGGCGATTGTCGATCGTACTAACGGTGATTTCACCGTGTTCGAATCCGGCGCGATCCTGATTTACCTCGCTGAAATGACTGGAAAGCTGTTGCCCGCCGACCCGAAAGGGCGTTCGGTGGTGATGCAGTGGCTGATGTTCCAGATGGGCGGCATCGGTCCGATGCAGGGGCAGGCCAATGTGTTTTTCCGCTACTTCCCGGAAAAGCTCCAGGGCGCCATCGACCGCTATCAGCATGAAACCCGCCGTCTCTATGAGGTACTTGATACGCGCCTGCAAGCCGTGGAGTTTCTCGCCGGCGAATACAGCATTGCCGACATCGCGACGTTCCCATGGGTGCGTGGCCACGAGTGGTCCGGTGTGTCGGTGGACGGTTTGTCAGCCTTGCAACGCTGGATGGCGACAATGGAAGCGCGCCCGGCGGTGCAACGCGGACTGCGTATTCCCGAACGCACCGATGACGCCAGTGTCGTCAAGGGCGCCCAGGCCATGCTGATCCGATGAGTGTATCGATGCGTTCCCTCAACCTGCTGACGCTGTGCTGTTTCAGTCCTCTGTTGTTTGCCGCCGATATTCCCGGCAGTCAGGACTTGCCGATTCTGCCGCGCATGACCGATGCGCAGATCGTCGACTATCGCCCCGCAGCCGAGCTCGAGCGGATTTATCCACTGGGTTCGATCCGCAAAATCAGCGGTCAGCTGCGCTTCGATGGGCAGGTCAGCGCCCGCGGCAATGCCACGTCGGTGACCTATGAGTTGCCGCCGGAGCATTCGGCGACAGAAGCCTTCACCGACGCCCGCGAAGCCTTGCAGAAGCAGGGCGCCCAACTGCTGTTCTGGTGCCAGGCCCGTGATTGCGGGGAGAGCAGCCTGTGGGCCAATGAAGTGTTCGGCAACGCCAAACTCTATGGCTCCGATAACGAGCAGGCGTATTTGCTGTTGCGGCTGGCGGCACCGAAGAACGATACGCTGGTGGCGCTCTACAGCATCACGCGTGGCAATCGCAAAGCTTACCTGCACGTCGAGCAGTTTGACGCCGCGGCTGCACTGGGGGATTTGCTGCCGACCTCCGCAACCCTGTTGCGCGAGCTCAAAAGCACTGGCGAACTCGATTTCCCCAAGCTGACCGACGCACCTGACGAGACCTGGCTGCGCTTGATCTCCCGTGGCCTGAATCTGGACACGACCCTGCGGATCGGTCTTTCCGGGCCGAAAGCCGAAGCCTGGCGTCAGGCGTTGATCGAGCAGGGCGTACGGGCGGCGCGGATGGAAGCCGGCCACGTCGAAGGCTCTGGCCTGCATATTGAACTGCTGCGTTAAGCTTGATCGGGTGAACGCGTTCGGCGCGTTCGCCTACTTTTTTGCGAACTGACTTTTCTTGAGATTTCGATGATCAATAACGACCGGCTGTTGGTGCAGATCCTGCTCCTGGTGCTGTTTGGCGCAAGTTTCTGGGTGATGGCGCCGTTTTGGTCGGCGTTGTTCTGGGGCGCGGTGCTGGCATTTGCCAGTTGGCCACTGATGCGTTTGCTGACGCGCTGGCTCAATGGCCGCGAGTCCCTGGCGGCAGCCATATTGACTGTCGGCTGGATGTTGCTGGTGGCGGTGCCGTTGGTGTGGCTGGGGTTCAACCTGGCGGACCACGTGCGTGATGCCGTGGCATTCATCAAGGACGTGCAGGTCGATGGCTTGCCTGAAGCCCCCGTCTGGCTCGGCAGTGTTCCCTTGGTGGGCATGCGACTGGTCGGAATCTGGAACAGTGTCGATCAGCAGGGGGCGGCGATGATGGTGTCGCTCAAACCCTACTTCGGTCAGGTCGGCAACTGGTTGTTGGCACGTAGCGCACAGATCGGCAGCGGCATTCTCGAACTGACCCTGAGCATTGTCTTCGTATTCTTTTTCTATCGGGACGGGCCGCGATTGGCGGCGTTTGTCCATGGCTTGCTCGAACGCCTGATCGGCAAACGGGCCGGGTACTACATCGAACTGGTGGCGGGCACGGTGCAGCGGGTGGTGAACGGGGTGATCGGCACCGCGGCTGCCCAGGCGGTTCTGGCGCTGATCGGGTTCCTGATTGCCGGCATACCGGGGGCCCTGGTGCTCGGGATCGTCACTTTCCTGCTCAGCCTGATTCCCATGGGACCGCCGCTGGTGTGGATTCCGGCCACTGCCTGGCTGGCCTGGAAAGGTGAGTACGGGATGGCGGTGTTCCTCGGGATCTGGGGCACATTCATCATCAGCGGCGTGGACAACGTGCTCAAGCCGTATCTGATCAGCCGAGGCGGTAATCTGCCGTTGGTGATCGTGTTGCTGGGCGTGTTCGGCGGGTTGATTGCCTTCGGCTTCATCGGCCTGTTCATTGGTCCGACGTTGCTCGCGGTGGCGTACAGCTTGCTGACCGACTGGAGCAAAAGCCATTCACGGGTCGATGATCGTCGCTGAATACGAGAGAGATCGCGGGGATAGAGAACACAGACTCGCGTTGGTCCATCGGACGGATGATGGGGACCGACAAACCAACGCCAGGCTGTAAAAGCGGCTCGGGCTTCCTTGCCCGAGTCGTAAGGCGGGGAATCAGAACTTGGCTTCGGCATCCAGTTGCAGGGTGTTGATGTCCGAATCTTTCTTGTTGATGTTGGCGTTGGTGTAGTCCGAGTTCGCCATGAAGTAAGTAGCACCGAGGGTGAAGTTCTTGTCCAGCTCGTAGCTTACTTTCAACTTGCTGCCGCGCGAGCCGGTGTAACCGTTGGCGAAGTCGGAGTCGGTGAAGGCGCCGACCACAGCGTTTTGCTGTACATCGCGGTAGTTGTAGTCGATAGCGAAGCCGTAGACCTTGGTCTTGACGCCGGCCAGCCAGCCAGTGTCCTGGTTGTTGCTGGCTTCGCTGTTGTTCACGTATTGGCCGTAAATCGACAGCGGCAGCGGCAGACCGCTCACGTCCAGCTGACCAAAGCCTTCGTACAGTTTGAATTCTTCGCCCGGGGTGTTGCCGTTGACGGCCAGTGCGCACGGTGCGGTGACTGTGCCACTGCCAGGGCAGGCACTGCTGTCAGCGTTGTCGTAGGCGTAGATACTGCCGCCCAGGGTTATTTTCAGATTATCGGTCAGTGCGAAGCGACCACCCAACTGGCCAGCGTACAGACGCAGGTCATGCTTGAACTGCACGCCCTCGCCGTCGACGTTGTCCTTTAGGGTGTAGTGACCGGCGCTGCCGAACAATTCGGTGCTGCCGCTCAGCGGGTATTTGTAAGTGACTGCCAGACCTTCCGGGTTGATATCGCTATCCCAGATGATGTCGCCCATGCTCACCCATGGCTGAGACATCTTGCCGCCGATCAGGTGCAGGTTCTTGATCGCATCCGGGTGGTAGTCGACGTAACCCTGATCCAGCCAGATCGCCTTCTTGTCGAAGTAGTTGTTCAGGTCCTGGTTGGTGGAACGCGCGTCATCGTTGCTGCCGGTGGCAATACGAATGCCGGTATCGACTTGCGGGTTGATTTCGCTGTAGGCACCCAGGCGGGCACGAATGCGCTGACGGTTCTGGTCCTTGCTGTTGGGTACGCCGTCGTTTTGAACGGTTTCCTGACGGAAGCGAACGTCACCCTTGAACTGGGTCTTGGCAGCCCACGCCAGTTTCTGGTCGAAGGTACTCAGCTCGTTGGTTTTCTTGGCAGTCGCCGCGATTTGTTCGTTGGTTTCCTGTTGGGCCTGGCGGGCGATCTGCTGATCCTTCTGATCCTTGGCCAGCTCGGCTTGCAGTTCGCTGTATTGCGCGTTGGTAATCGAACCGTTGGCCTTGAGCATGTCGAGCAGTTTGGCGTCAACTGCGGCGCTGGCAGGAACACTCATGGCCAGCAGCAAGCCACCGCACAGGGCTGCCGCAGTTTTCGTGGAAGCAAGACGCATATCAATCTCCGAAGATGAGAGTGGATGACATAGCCATCCAGGGCACAACCGACCATTGATGGACGGAAAACAGTGGCCGGGCTATAACCCGGCGCTCTAAAAACAGGCGCCAGTATCGCGACGGTTTATTACAGGGCGGTGGCAATGTGATGGCGTGTCGATGACGATGCAGAGTCGTCGCGAACTATTGAGTTAGAGCGCTGTCGTCGATTTGATCGTGTGCAAAAGATGGCGATAAGCGATACTCGCGAGGCTTTCACGCCATGAACGAGTGAGGATGGTGATGCCGTTGCAACGCCTGCAAAGTCTGTCCGAAATCGTCCCGCAAACGTGGGACGCCCTGGTGCCCGAGACTCAGCCGTTTCTGAGTCACGCATTCCTGAGCGCGCTGGAAGACAGTGGCAGTGTCGGCCCGCATACCGGCTGGCAACCCGAACATTTGCTGCATGTCGAAGGCGATCGACTGATCGCCGCATTACCCGGTTACCGCAAATGGCATTCCTACGGCGAGTACGTGTTCGATCATGCCTGGGCCGATGCCTGTGAGCGTGCCGGCATCGATTACTACCCCAAACTCTTGAGCGCCGTACCGTTCAGCCCGGTCAGCGGGCCACGCATGCTGGCGTCCAGCGTCGAGGACGGGTTCGAACTGCTGAAGAGCCTGCCGGGTTATCTGGAGATCGAAGGGCTCTCCAGCGCTCACATCAACTTCACCGATCCGTTCACTGACGCGGCACTGGCCGAACAGCCCGGCTGGTTGCAACGCATCGGCTGTCAGTACCACTGGCAGAACCGTGGTTATCGGGATTTCCAGGACTTTCTCGATGCCCTGAGTTCACGCAAGCGCAAGCAAATGCGCAAGGAGCGTGAACAAGTGGCGGGGCAGGGCTTTGAGTTCGAATGGCTCGAAGGTCGGCAACTGAGCGAAGCACAGTGGGATTTTGTCTATGCCTGCTACGCCAATACGTACGCGGTACGCCGGCAAAGACCCTATCTGACCCGGGAATTTTTCAGCCTGCTGGCCGAGCGGATGCCGCAATCGATCCGCGTGGTGCTGGCCAGGCAGGCCTCACGACCAGTCGCCATGGCGTTCAGTCTGGTGGGGGGCGACAGTTTCTACGGGCGTTATTGGGGCTGTCTGGCGGAGTTCGATCGGCTGCATTTCGAGACCTGTTTCTACCAGGGCATGGACTATGCGATTGCCAACGGTTTTCAACGCTTCGATGCCGGCGCTCAGGGCGAGCACAAGTTGATTCGCGGGTTTGAACCGGTGATTACCCATTCCTGGCATTACTTGCGCCATCCCGGGTTGAAAGCCGCGGTCAAAGACTTTCTGCACCAGGAGCGGCTGGGTGTGCTGGCGTATGCCGAAGAGGCGCGGACGGCCTTGCCCTATCGGCAGGAGTGATTTGAAGATTCAATCGATTCCGACAAACCCACCCGTCTGATGCTGCCACAGCCGCGCATACAAACCGCCCAGCGCCAACAGTTCAGCATGGCTGCCGGTTTCGGCAATCTTGCCATTCTCCAGCACCACCAACCGGTCCATGCGCGCGATGGTCGAGAGCCGGTGGGCGATGGCGATCACGGTTTTGCCCTGCATCAGGGTTTCCAGGCTTTCCTGGATCGCGGCTTCGACTTCCGAGTCCAGGGCTGAAGTGGCCTCGTCCATGATCAGGATTGGCGCGTCCTTGAGCAGCACGCGGGCGATGGCGATCCGCTGACGCTGACCGCCGGAGAGTTTCACCCCGCGCTCGCCGACATGGGCATCGAAACCGGTGCGACCCTCGGCGTCCGACAGGGTCGGAATGAAGCCATCGGCTCGCGCCTTGTGCACAGCCTCCCAAAGCTCGGCGTCGGTCGCGTCGGGCTTGCCGTAAAGCAGGTTCTCGCGGATCGAGCGATGCAGTAGGGATGTGTCCTGGGTGATCATGCCGATGCGCTCGCGCAGGCTTTCCTGGCTGACGTCGGCGATGTTCTGACCGTCGATCAGAATCCTACCGCCTTCGACATCGTAGAGGCGCAACAGCAGGTTGACCAAGGTCGATTTACCGGCACCGGACGGGCCTATGAGGCCGATTTTTTCGCCGGGTTTGATGCTCAGGTTAAGGCCGCCGATGATTCCGCTCTGCTTGCCGTAGTGGAAGTCGACGTTCTCGAACCGCACTTCGCCACGGGCAACGGTCAAGGGTTTGGCCTGATCGCGGTCGGTCACCGAGACGGGTTGCGAAATACTCTGCAAGCCGTCCTGAACCATGCCGATGTTTTCGAAGATGCCGGTGACCACCCACATGATCCAGCCGGACATGTTGACGATGCGGATCACCAGTCCCGTGGCCAGGGCGATGGCGCCCACGGTGATCAGCGATTGCGTCCACAGCCACAGCGCCAGGCCGGTGGTGCTGACGATCAGCAAGCCATTCATGCTGGTGATGACCACGTCCATGCTGGTCACGACGCGTCCCGCCAGCTGGGCTTTTTCAGTCTGTTCCTTGATCGCCTCGCGGGCGTATTGCTGCTCGAAATGGGTGTGGGCGAACAGCTTCAGGGTGGTGATGTTGGTGTAGCCGTCGACGATGCGCCCCATGAGTTTGGAGCGCGCATCGGAGGACACGACCGAACGCTCCTTGACCCGTGGCACAAAGTAGTAGAGGGCGCTGATGAAGGCGACGATCCAGCTCAGCAGCGGGATCATCAGGCGCCAGTCGGCTTCGGCGAACAGCACCAGGGAACTGATGGCGTAGATCAACACGTGCCACAACGCATCCACCGCCTGCACGGCCGAATCGCGCAGGGAGTTGCCGGTCTGCATGATGCGTTGGGCGATACGCCCGGCGAAGTCGTTCTGGAAGAAATTCAGGCTCTGTTTGAGCACGTAACTGTGGTTCTGCCAGCGGATCAGGCTGGTCATGCTGGGGCTCAGGGTCTGGTGCACCAGCAGGTCATGCAAGCCGACGAACACCGGGCGCAGGACCAGCGCCACCACGACCATCCAGGTCAGTTCGAGGCCGTGTTCCTTGAAAAAATTGACGTTCGGGGTGCCTTGGGCCAGGTCGATGATGCGGCTCAGGTAGCTGAACAGCGCGACTTCGATCAGCGCGCCAACCAGGCCGACGATCAGCAGGGCGGCGAAGCTCGGCCAGACCTGCTTGAGGTAATAGGTATAGAACGGCAGAACCCGATCCGGCGGAGCGGGCGTCGGGGCGTCGCGGAACACATCGATCAGTTTTTCAAAACGGCGATAAAGCATCGGTTCTTCACCCGCTAACGGGGTCTCCTTTAAACGGTATGAGCGTTGCCGGCATCGCCGGCAACGGCTCGGACATCCTTGTCCAGCTTAGTCTCAGTCGATGCGCTTGGCCGACTTGATGAACACCGGATCGGCCGGTACATCCTTCATGCCGCTACGGACGGTGGTTGGCGAGTTGACGATGATGTCCACCACGTCCATGCCTTTGACCACTTTGCCGAACACCGCATAACCATCGCCCTGGTCGAGGAAGTCGTTGTCCTTGACGTTGATGAAGAACTGGCTGGTGGCCGAATCCGGCACCGAGGTGCGGGCCATGGACAGGGTGCCACGCACGTTATGCAAGCCGTTTTTCGATTCGTTCTTGATCGGTGCCTTGGTGTCTTTTTGCTGCATTTGTTGAGTGAAACCGCCGCCCTGGACCATGAAACCCGGAATCACACGGTGGAAAATCGTGTTGTTGTAGAAACCGCTGTCGACGTAGTCCAGGAAGTTCTTGGTACTGATCGGGGCCTTGACCGGGTCCAGTTCGATCTCGATCTGGCCGTTGGTGGTTTCCAGCAGAACATGGGGCGCCTTGGCGGGCGTTGCGGCCATCAGGTTGGCGGCAAACAGAACGGAGCCAGCGACGAGGGCGATTTTTTTCAGCATGGGTCAGTGATCCTGAGGGTGGTGGTATCGACGGCGGCAAGAAACTCGAGCAGCGTCTGGTTGAAAAGTTCGGGTTGGTCCAGCGGGGTGGCGTGACGCGAATCGGCGATCACCACCAGCCGCGCATCGGGCAGCAGTTTTACGTAGTTTTCCTTCAGCGAGACCGGTGTGTAGTCATGGTCGGCGCTGACGATGAGGGTTGGACAGGATACCTTCGACAGTCGTTCCTGAACGCCCCATCCCACGATGGCATTGAAGCTGGCGAGATAAGCATGTTTGTCGTTTCTTGCCCAGCGTTCGGCCATTTTTTCTCGCAGATCCACCTGTCCGGGCTTGGGGAACAGTTTGCTGCCCAAGGCCTTGCCGATTGTCCCGAGACTGAGGATGTGCATCAGGCTCCAGCGTTTAAACCACTGCCAATAATCGTCGCGGCTGCGCAGTTTGACCTCGGGCGCGCTGTTGACGATGCACAGGCTTTTGAGCAATTGCGGCTGATCCACAGCCAATTGAAAGCCGATCATGCCCCCCATCGAAAGCCCCACATAGTGAGTCGGGCCGAGATTCAGGTGCTCGATCAACGCGATCAGGTCGGCGCTGAACCCGGCGATGCTGTAGCGCTCGCGGGGTTTATCCGAGCGACCGTGGCCGCGAACGTCCGGGACGATGACCCGGTAACGGGCAGCCAGCGCGGGGATCTGTTTTTCCCAGTCCAGGGTACTCGAACCCAGGCCGTGGACCAGCAGCAACGGCGTACCGTGGCCATATTCCTCATAGTGCAAGTTGCAACCATCGTGTTCGAAATAGGCCATGCATACACTCCGTGTCAGGCTTGTTCAGGCGCGGCGAAGGGGGCGTCCAGTGGTGCGGTATCGAAGGTGCGCAACAGTTCGATGAGAATCTGCGTCGCCGGGCCCAGGGGTTTGTCCTTGTTCGAATACAGGAAGAAGCTAGGGCTTCGGCTGCCGCCCTGATCCAAAGGTAGCAGCTTGAGCGTACCTTCCCTGAGTTCACGTTCGATCGTATGTCTGGGCAGCCAGGCGAAGCCCAGGCCACTGCTGACAAACGTGGCGGCGGTGGCCAGGCTGCCGACGGTCCAGCGCTGTTCGGCACCGAGCCAGCCGACGTCCCGGGGCTGTTGCCGACCGGAGTCGCGGATCACCACTTGCATATGGCTTTCCAGATCCTGGAAATTCAGCTCGCGATTGAGGCGATGCAGCGGGTGTTCGGGGTGGGCCACCGCGACGAATTCGACGTCGCTCAATTCCGTTCCCAAATAACCGGGAATGCTGAACCCGGTAATGGCCAGGTCGGCCACGCCTTCCAGCAGGACCTCCTCCACCCCCGACAGCACTTCCTCGCGCAAGCGCACACGGCACCCGCGGCTTTGCGGCATGAACGCGGTCAAGGCGCGGACCAGGCGGGCGCTCGGATACGCTGCGTCGACCACCAGCCGCACCTCGGCTTCCCAGCCTTGCTCCATGTGATGGGCCAGGTCTTCCAGTTGACTGGCTTGTTTCACCAATTGCCGGGAGCGGCGCAGCAGCACGCCACCGGCCTCGGTCAACACCGCCTTGCGGCCGTCGATGCGCAGCAGTGGCACGCCGAGCTGGTCCTGCATGCGCGCCACGGTATAGCTGACCGACGACTGCGAGCGATGCAGCGCCTCGGCGGCCTGGGCGAAGCCACCGTGATCGACGACGGCTTGCAGCGTTCGCCATTGATCAAGGGTCACGCGGGGCGCTTTCATGATGAGCTCCTCTTGTCCTAAGCTGGCAGCCCTTATTGGAGACTGCTGAATGAAAAAATTCTGTTGTGTGGTGTTGGCGATGCTGCCGCTGACTGCGTTTGCCTATCAGATCGATGTCGAAAAGCAGCTCAATGGCTTGAGCATCGACTACAACACCTATGACACCGATAGCGATATCGCCACCATTCAGGTGAACAACTACGGCAGCACCGATGCGACCTGTAAGGTGGTTTTCTACAACGGCCCGGAAGCGCCGCGCACCCGTAATATCGAAGTGGCCGCTGGCAAACACAAAACCGCGACGGCCAAGTTCAGCCGTTCCATCATCAAGATGCGTATCAAACTCACCTGCACCCCGAAATGACTGCACGAGCAAGCTTGCTCACGACAGCGTTGGGGGCAGTCGACAGCCCTTTTTTACTCGTCGCTATCGCGAGCAAGCCTGCCTCTACAACGCATGATCCGCTTATAAACGAATTTATCGATAGCTTATAGCAATTATTTGCGCTTTTTCATCGATATGACACTGTTTAACCTTCACTCCATCGACTTACAGCATTCTCAGATGGAGGCTACATCCCATGTCCCGCGTTCTGATCATCGAAAGCAGCGCACGTCAGCAAGACTCGGTTTCCCGTCAACTGACCCAAACCTTCATCAACCAGTGGAAAGCCGCTCACCCGAAGGACGAAATCACCGTTCGTGACCTGGCTGTCAACCCGGTGCCGCATCTGGACATCAACCTGCTGGGCGGCTGGATGAAACCCGCCGAACAGCGCAGCGACATCGAACAGGTTTCCCTGGAGCGCTCCAACCAGTTGACCGACGAACTGCTGGCCGCCGATGTCCTGGTGATGGCCGCGCCGATGTACAACTTCGCCATCCCGAGCACCCTCAAGGCCTGGCTTGACCACGTGCTGCGTGCCGGCGTGACGTTCAAGTACACCGAAACCGGTCCTCAAGGTTTGCTCAACGGCAAGCGCGCTTACGTGTTGACCGCTCGTGGCGGGATCTACGCCGGCAGCACCGCGGATCACCAGGAACCCTACCTGCGTCAGGTCATGGGCTTCATCGGCATCCACGACGTCACATTCATTCACGCTGAAGGCATGAACCTGGGCGGTGACTTCCAGGAGAAAGGCCTCAACCAGGCGAACGCCAGGCTTGCTCAAGTGGCCTGACCCGTTAATCGCCAGATAATCACTGGATGGTCTAGTGACCTGGCGCAACCCTTCAAGCCTGTACGCGCATCGAACCTCCCTTTGCACTTGTTGCTCCTGAGTGCTGTAGCCCGATTGAACGCTTTAGCGAGATCGGGCTTTTTTTTGCCTGGAATTTTGTATCGTTTGAGTGTTCGCGATCACCGGCAAAACCCGCTATCTTCGCCGCCATTCGAAACGAGGCGAGCATGGGCTATCTACTTTTTGTCACGCTGATCCAGGCGTTTTCCTTCAGTTTGATCGGCGAGTACCTGGCCGGTCATGTCGACAGTTACTTCGCGGTACTGGTGCGCGTGCTCCTGGCGGGACTGGTGTTTATTCCGCTGACGCGCTGGCGCTCAGTAGAGCCGGCGTTCATGCGCGGCATGTTGCTGATTGGTGCGCTGCAGTTTGGCGTGACCTACGTTTGCCTGTATCTGAGCTTCCGTGTGCTGACAGTGCCTGAAGTGCTGCTGTTCACGGTCCTTACGCCGCTGCATGTGACCCTGATCGAAGATGCGCTGAACCGCCGATTCAACCCATGGGCGTTGGTGGCTGCACTGGTGGCGGTGGCCGGAGCCGCGGTGATTCGCTACGACCGGATCAGCCCGGACTTCTTCATGGGGTTCCTGCTGCTGCAACTGGCCAACTTCACCTTTGCCGCCGGGCAGGTGCTTTACAGGCACCTGGTGGCACGCCACCCCAGCGATCTGCCGCACTACCGGCGCTTCGGTTACTTCTACCTGGGTGCACTGGCGGTGGTGTTGCCGGCGTTTCTGCTGTTCGGCAAACAGAACTTCTGGCCGCAAGCGCCGCTGCAATGGGGCGTGCTGCTATTCCTCGGACTGGTTTCCACCGCACTGGGCCTGTACTGGTGGAACAAGGGCGCCTGCCTGGTGAACGGCGGGACGCTGGCGGTGATGAACAACCTGCATGTGCCCGTGGGGCTGATGCTCAATCTGCTGATCTGGAATCAGCATGAGGACCTGGGGCGGTTGTTGCTGGGTGGGTCGGTGATTCTGATGGCGGTGTGGATCAGTCGGCTGGGCATGCGCAAACCTTTGACCGTCCACTAAACCTTGTGGGAGCGAGTTCGCTCCCACCGTTTTTTGTGGTGTCACATCACGTGTTTTTCCGCCTCGGGAATGTGGCTAGTGCCCAACACGGCCGGCAGCAACCCGGCGCGTAAATCCGTCCCGCTCGGTTGTTGATACAGATTCAGTCCGAACTCCGGCAACACCGCCAGCAGGTAGTCGAAAATATCCCCCTGAATCCGCTCGTAATCGGCCCAGGCCGTGGTGCGGGTGAAGCAATAGATTTCCAGTGGAATCCCCTGAGCGGTGGTCTGCATCTGGCGCACCATGCAGGTCATGTTCGGCTGGATCTCCGGGTGGCTCTTCAGGTACGCCAGGGCATAGGCCCGAAAGGTCCCGATGTTGGTCATCCGGCGACGGTTGGCCGACATCGCCGCGACATTGCCCTGGGCTTCGTTCCAGGCCTTGAGCTCGGCCTTCTTGCGACCCATGTAGTCGGTCAGCAGATGCACCTGGGACAGTTTCAGTTCTTCGTCATCGCGGATGAAGCGCACGCCACTGGCATCGATAAACAGGCTGCGCTTGATCCGCCGGCCCCCCGACTGCTGCATACCGCGCCAGTTCTTGAACGACTCGGACATCAGGCGCCAGGTCGGGATCGACACGATGGTTTTATCAAATCTCTGCACCTTGACCGTATGCAGCGTGATGTCCACCACATCGCCATCGGCGCCGACCTGCGGCATCTCGATCCAGTCGCCGACGCGCAGCATGTCGTTGCTGGTCAGCTGCACACTGGCGACGAATGACAGCAGGGTGTCCTTGTAGACCAACAGGATCACCGCCGACATTGCACCCAGACCCGACAGCAGCAACAGCGGCGAACGATCGATCAGCGTGGCGACGATGATGATTGCGCCAAACACGTACAAGACCATTTTCGTCAGTTGCACATAACCTTTGATCGAGCGGGTGCGGGCGTGCTCGGTGCGGGCATAGATGTCCAGCAGGGCATTGAGTAACGCTGCGATGGCCAGCAGCAGGAACAGGATGGTGAAGGCCAGTGCGACGTTGCCGAGGAAAACCATCGCCGTTTTGCTCAGATCCGGCACCAGGTGCAGGCCGAACTGGATCACCAGCGACGGGGTGATTTGCGCCAGGCGTTGAAACACTTTGTTGTGGCGAAAGTCGTTGATCCAGTGCAAGGCCGGCTGGCGACCGAGCATGCGGCTGGCATGCAGTATCAGATAGCGTGCCACTCGTCCGAGTATCAGGGCGATCACCAACAGCACTGCCAGCGCCAGACTGGAATGCAGGAGCGGATGCTGATCGAGAGTGCCCCAAAGGTCTTGGGCGTTGAGCCAGAGCTGTTTGATATCCATGGGTGAAACGATTCTTCTGTAGGACGCGACGGGGCGATTAAAGCATTTAAGACGCTTTGTATTACGCTCAGGGACAAATCAGGCAACAAAAAAGCCACTGTTTGCTGTCGTTTGCATAAAGAAACTCGGCCTGAGCGCTCGAAACCGGTACCCTATGCAGCTGTTTTTTTGCATATCTTCGAGGTAGCACCCGTGTTTTCCCAATTCGCCCTGCACGAACGCCTGCTCAAAGCCGTGGCCGAGCTGAAATTTGTCGAGCCAACGCCTGTGCAAGCAGCGGCCATTCCGCTGGCGCTCCAGGGGCGTGACCTGCGGGTGACAGCGCAAACCGGTAGCGGCAAGACCGCTGCATTCGTCTTGCCGATCCTCAACCGCCTGATCGGTCCGGCCAAGATCCGCGTCAGCATCAAGACCCTGATCCTGCTGCCGACCCGTGAGCTGGCTCAGCAGACCTTGAAAGAAGTCGAACGCTTCTCGCAGTTCACCTTCATCAAGTCCGGCCTGATCACCGGCGGTGAGGACTTCAAGGTCCAGGCCGCCATGCTGCGCAAGGTGCCGGACATCCTGATCGGTACGCCGGGCCGGATGATCGAGCAACTGAACGCGGGCAACCTCGACCTGAAAGAAGTCGAAGTGCTGGTGCTGGACGAAGCCGACCGCATGCTCGACATGGGCTTTGCCGACGACGTTCAGCGCCTGGTGGACGAGTGCACCAACCGTCAGCAGACCATGCTGTTCTCCGCCACTACCGGTGGTTCGGGCCTGCGCGAGATGGTCGCCAAGGTGCTGAACAACCCTGAGCACTTGCAGCTCAATGCGGTCAGCCAGCTGAACGAGACCACTCGTCAGCAAATCATCACTGCCGACCACAACCAGCACAAAGAACAGATCGTCAATTGGCTGCTGGCCAACGAGACCTACCAGAAGGCCATCGTGTTCACCAACACCCGGGCCATGGCCGACCGCATCTACGGTCGCCTGGTGGCTCAGGAGTACAAGGCGTTCGTGTTGCACGGCGAGAAAGACCAGAAGGATCGCAAACTGGCGATCGACCGCCTGAAGCAGGGCGGGGTGAAAATCCTCGTGGCGACCGACGTCGCCGCTCGCGGCCTGGACGTGGACGGCCTGGACCTGGTGATCAACTTCGACATGCCACGCAGCGGCGATGAGTACGTGCACCGCATCGGTCGCACCGGTCGCGCCGGCAACGATGGCCTGGCCATCTCGCTGATCTGCCACGGCGACTGGAACCTGATGTCGAGCATCGAGCGCTACCTCAAGCAGAGCTTCGAGCGTCGCACCATCAAGGAAGTCAAAGGCACCTACGGCGGACCGAAAAAGGTCAAGGCTTCGGGCAAAGCCGTTGGCGTGAAAAAGAAAAAGACCGACGCCAAGGGCGACAAGAAAAAAGCCGCGGCCAAGACCCCGACCAAGCGCAAGAGCGCCAACCGGCCGAAGAGCGACTCCCTGGTCAGCAAAGATGGCATGGCCCCGCTCAAGCGTCGCAAACCGGAAGCGCCGGCTGCTGAATAAAACGCCGTAGCGATCCCATAAAAAAACCGGACTCAGGTCCGGTTTTTTTATGCCTGCCAATAGTTGCTGCTATACGGACCTTTTGATCACTGGCTTGCAGGCGAAGTCGACCCCTTGACCCGTCACGCCGGGTGGGAGATCGCCAGCAAGCCGCCTGCCGTTTCAACCCTCAGTCTTTTTCTCCGCCGATCCCAGTTCCTTCAAGCGCTGGTCGATCAACTGGCACTTGTCCGGCAAATCCTTGGACGCAGTCCCAAGGTCCATCTTCTGCAACTCGGCATTGATCTCCTTGGCCTTGGTCGGGTTCTGCTCTGTGAGCCTGGCCACTTCCTGTGCCAGTTGTTCGCGTTTGGCGGTGGCCTCTTCGGGCGTGCAGGCCCAAGCGGGCAGGGCACAGGTCAAAGCGCCGGCGAGGGTGAGCTTGAGCAGTGTTTTCATGGTGGCAGGCCTCGGTTCCGGTTAAGGCGGGTTACCCGGTTGAGCGCTGCCCCATGGCAAAAGTTCAGTGACAGGCGATGGCCGCGCCTCTGTCGCTGGAGGTTAGTCTGCGTGGCAGCAGCTCGACTTCGCCCCTTCCGCGTACCGGTCGTGATGCCGCACCCATTCCATGATTTCCTCTTCATTCCTGCCCTTGGGTGTCAGATCGAGGTAGTTGTAGGCGCCGACCAGCATGTCCAGGCCTCGGGCGTAGGTGGAATAGGTGTGGAAAATTTCTCCGGCCTCATTGCGATAAAAAACACTGAGTCCCGGGAGTTCTTCCTCGGAACCGTCGGTTTTTTCGTAGTTGTACGTAGCCGTTCCGGCGGCGACCTCTTCGGCTCGGGCACTGACGCCAAAGTCATAATTAAAATCGCTGCCGGCCGAGGATACCCAGTCGAATTTCCAGCCCATGCGGCGCTTGAATGCCTGGAACTCGGCGAAGGGCGCATGGGAGACCGCCACCAGCGCGATGTCGTGGTGGGCCAGGTGCTGGTTGGCGCCGTCGATGTGATCGGAGAGAAACGAACAACCGGGGCAACCTTCGTCCCAGCCTTCGGCGAACATGAAGTGGTAAATGACCAACTGACTGCGCCCGCCGAACAAATCAGCCAGTTTCAATTCGCCGCCTGGTCCCTGGAAGCGATAGTCCTTGTCGACTTTCACCCAAGGCAGGGCGCGGCGTTCGGCGCTGAGTTTGTCCCGCTCCCTGGTGAAGGCTTTTTCGTGGGCCAGATGTTGTTTGCGGGCGACCAGCCATTCTTCCCGGGACACGACGGGATGATTCTGAATGTTCATGGGTTTTTCTCCTGCGCGATGCTTGGAGTTGACTGACACAGCTTAGTCGCTTGATCCCTGCCCAATTCGACATACCGCCGGTCGGTGCTGTTCGAAATCCCGGCTGAACGGCTGCCGTTCAGGCCGGTCACAACCTATGAAGGCCCTCTCACTCACGGGCACCGGAGGTTGAATCAGGATGACGACTTATAACTGGGATTTGATTGAGCGTTTGCTGCACGAGGTGCAAAACGGTGCAAGCAGTTTCACCCCGCGACCCTATGCCGAGCAGTACGCGGCGCAGAAGGCAGCGGAAGGCGAGCAGACTGAAAACCTGGATCACCTGAAAGCGGTGGCTGGCGAGTACGAAAAGTTGCTGCTGGAGCGTGGCTACATTGAGCCTCGGCCCGAGGATCAGGGCGGCAGCGGTTCCAATTACATTTTGACGCCCCGTGGCTCAAGCCTGTTGAGCCTGATCGACAGCAGCATTCCGGGCAATGACCATCCACGCCAGGTGCTGGATGAACAGGAAGATGCGCTGGTTGTCGAGACGTTTGATGCAGTGGCGGCGAAGGCGCAGATTGCCTGAAAACCACGATCGCAGCCTTTTGCAGGCGTTGCCCGAGGCTGCGATTCATTTACCGCTGTTACCCCTGTTTTAACGCCTTCAGGCATTTCAAATCGCTGAAATCCTTGCGCACGCCCTCCATTTTCTTCAGCAAGCGTTGACGTTGTTCCGGCGTGCTCTCTGCCATCAAATCCACAAATAGCGAACGCGCCTGGGCTTCGGTGTTGGCGAAGGCCTGGCGGTATTGTGGTGTCCACAAACTCTCGCGATTGACCAGAAGTGTCTCGATTTGTTGTGGGAATTGTGGGCTCTGACGTTGCGCCACGGCCTCACTGAACTGTTTCTGCCAATGGGCACGGTTGGCGATCCATTGCGTGTTCTGGTCACCCAGGCTGGTGGACCAGGCAACGACGCGCTGTTGCTGGGATGGATTGAGGGGGCCAAGCCAGTCTCGCAAGCGTTTTTCCATGCGCTCGCCGCGCTCCTTGATCTGCTGATCGAGGGACGGTTTCAAATATTGCTCCTGGTGTTTGCGCAGGTCCTTGGCGAAAGCTTCGTTCATTTCCGCGACCTGTTTGTCATTCAGGCCTTGCAGCAACTCGATGGCCGAGGGGGTGATCTCCCGTGCGGTCTCGGCGATTGCCTGTTTGGCCTCCTCCGTGCGGGCCTGCAGCGCCGCATCCGTGACTTGATTGGTTTCGACCATTGCCTGCAAGCGATCCAGCCAATCGAGGTAACCGGGTATCTGCGTGGAGCAATGCCAACTGAGGTGTTCCCTGAGGCGTTCGTTAAGCCAGCTTTTTTGCTCAATGTTCATGTCCAGATAGTCGCTGAGCGACCATGGAATGATGATGTCGAGATTTCGGTAAGCAA
Source organism: Pseudomonas sp. TE12234 (assembly GCF_054061835.1). Lineage (NCBI taxonomy): Bacteria > Pseudomonadati > Pseudomonadota > Gammaproteobacteria > Pseudomonadales > Pseudomonadaceae > Pseudomonas > Pseudomonas sp. TE12234. Next base: position 23,001 of record NZ_JBSSEP010000024.1, on the reverse strand, counting down.
GGCCCATGCGACTGCACCCGCCAAGCGCGAGGGTGACGGTCAGCACAACCGCGATGCGTATTAACCAGCGCGACATGGACCCTTCCTTGCGAAAACCCGGCTTACCGGGCTGATACTCATGTGAACGCAGGTTGAGCCCGGCAGTTCAGCCGATCAATAGAAGCTGCGCTCTGCCTTCAGCGTGACCAGGCCGTCGCACTGGCTGTTGTGCCCGGAGTAGGCTGAGCAATTGCTGCCGCTGAGGCTGGAGTCGCTATAGATCAGATCAAGGTCGATGCCCATGAACGGACGGGACAGTTTCAGCGACCAATCGGTGAAACTGCCCACATAGCCACCGTCCACCGCGACCGGAGTATTCAACTGATGGGTGGTGTATTTGAGGCTGACCCCGATGCCGAAGGGTTGATTGCCGCCCAGGTCGGCGAACAGGGTGCCGTTCTGTTTGTCCGGGTCGTTGCTGAATGCTGCACCGAAACGGCTGCCGAGCAGGGTCAGGCCACCGAACAGTTCGTGGCTGTCGAGTGTGTCCACTTCGGGGTAACTGTAATGAATGAGACCCACTTCATAGCCGAGGGTTTGGTCAAAGGGGTGTTTAAACCCTGCGTAGGAATCGACTTCGAGATTTTTCCCGGGGCTTATTCCCATGCTTGGCGACCACTGCCCCACATAGAAGCCGCTGTCGTGAGTCAGGTCCAGGCCGCCGTGGAACGAGCCGACGGCCGATGGTTTCACCAGACCCTGAGCCATGCTGCGAGTCGGGTTGGTGCCCAGCTCGAGGTCGAAATCACCCAGCTCGCGCTGAAAGATTTGCGCGTGTGCCAGCGAGCAGACCAGGAGGCTGCCGAGCAGTAACAAAGGACGGGAGGTTTTGAGCATGCGTCACTCCATGAGCAGCGAGCACAGGCTGATGGCCTGCTGAAACGCTTGATCCAGACGCGTGCAAGGATACCGGCGAATGATTGGCGTCGATGGCCGTTCGTCGATTTATACGAGATCAGTGGTAGCAAGGAGGGTGTTTCAGGGTTCCAGTCCAAGCGCTTCGAAGCTCAAAGCGCTTGTGGACCAGGTGACGCAGAGGGTTTTACTTTTTGCCCAAGGTGATCTGCTTGGACGGGCCGAACGTCTGGCCGCTGACGCCTTTGGCAATTTGCTGGATTTCACCACCGGACTTGAGGAACGCAGCAATCTGGTTGTTGATTGATTCGCTGGTTTCGACGGCTGGAGCTGGCTTTGCTTTGCTGTTGGATGCTTTTACGCGCATGGCGGCCATTAACCTGTAGAAAATTAACTTGGCCAGGCATCGTACAGGAAATGCCGGCTAATTGCTTGGTAAATATCCCTTGAAGGACCGCGGGCAAGAGCGAGGTCAAGCGCAAGTTATTATCTTGATTAATCCCCTAAGCTACTGTTTTAACTAAAGACAAGGGCGAAAAAATGGGTGTTGCGCCGGTGAGTGACTGACGCTCGAATCCCGGGAATGGACTGACGAGCGGCCACGCCACCCGCCAGAACCCATGGTTTTTAAGGCTTTGAGCGAGATTTTCCTGCGCCATCGGGCCGGGCACCGAACGCGCCTGGGAAAACCGGGTAGAATGCGCCCACGCAATGAGGGTATTGAACATGGCTTTAGTCGGGCGTTACAACAGTTTGCAAGTGGTTAAACACACTAACTTCGGTTTATATCTGGACGGTGGTGCGGATGGCGAAATCCTTCTGCCTAATCGTTATATTCCAAAAGATATTCCCAGCGAAGATGAAGACTGGCTCAATGTTTTTGTATATCTGGACAGCGATGACAAACTCATCGCAACTACAGAAAAGCCGAAAGTTCAGGTCGGTGAATTTGCAAGTTTGAAAGTTGTTGAAGTCAACAGTATTGGCGTGTTCCTGGATTGGGGACTGCCGAAGGATCTGTTGCTGCCATATTCCGAAGAGAAGCGGCAGATGACCGCGGGCGAATACGTCGTGGTGCATGTCTACCTCGACAAGCACACCCGCCGCATCACCGCGACCGCGCGTCTGGACCGTTACCTGGACAAAACGCCGGCCAACTACACCGCAGGCCAGGAAGTGGACTTGCTGGTTGCCGAAGCCACCGACATGGGGTTCAAGGCGATCATCAACAACAAGCACTGGGGCCTGATCCACAAGAACGAAATCTTCAAGTTCATGCGCGCCGGTAAAGAGGAGAAGGGCTTTATCAAGGAAGTCCGCGCCGACGGCAAGATCAGCCTGAGCCTGCAACCGGTCGGCCAGGAAGCGGCCACCAGTCTGAACTCGAAGATCCTCGCCAAGTTGCGCGAGAACAATGGCACCCTGGCGGTCAGCGACAAGAGCGATCCAACGCTGATCAGCAGCATGTTCGGTGTCAGCAAAGGCAACTTCAAGAAAGCCATTGGTGCCTTGTACAAGAATGGCCAGATTGTCATTCACGCCGATCGCATTGAACTAAGCTAAGCGCTTGCCAGCCCCATGCAGGAGCAGCTCGAACCGGCGGCGGCTCCTGTAAGGGCAGGATGATGAAAAAAACACTCATAGCCTATGTCGCCACCCTGGCGGCGTTTCTCGTACTCGATGGCCTCTGGCTCGGCGTCCTCATGGCCTCGACTTACCGGGAGCTGCTTGGTTCGTTAATGCTCGAACAACCACTGTGGGCCCCGGCAGCGCTGTTTTATCTGCTTTATGTCGCCGGTTGTGTGGTGTTAGTGGTGATGCCGGCGCGGAGCTGGACACACGCCGCGCGTCTGGGGGCATTATTGGGCGCGGTGGCCTACGGCACCTATGACTTGTCTAACTGGGCGACCCTGCAAGGGTGGTCGGCGCGGTTGGCGTTGATTGACATGGCGTGGGGGGCGGCGGCGACCTGTATCGCCTGCGCCACCGGTTTCCTGGTGGCGAGCAGATTATCCGGGGCCATTCGCGACAGACCGGTGTAGGCGCGATGACGCAAAGGGCAATTTCAAGGTCTCTGTCAGGCGGCAATTTCTGGCCATCTGGTTAATAATCGACAGCATCATTTTTCGCCCCGACACCGCTTGTTCAGCAAGCGGGGCGGGGCTTTGCTTTTACTGTCGAGTCACTGCCATGTTCTATGTCGTTTTCGAGGTCTTGCTGTGAGCGTCACTCGGCGTAGCGCCGATGGATTTGCCCTGCAAGTGATGCTGGGCTTGTGCCTGATCTGGGGCGTTCAGCAGGTGATGATCAAGTGGGCGGCACCTGACATTGCGCCAGTCATGCAGGCAGCGGGGCGTTCGGGCATGTCCGCGTTGCTCGTTGGGTTGTTGATCTGCTGGAAGGGCGGTTGGGATCAAGTCGGCACCACCTGGCGCGGCGGCGTGTTGGCCGGCGCACTGTTTGGCCTGGAGTTTTTCTTCATTTCCGAAGGCCTGCAACTGACCACGGCGGCCCATATGTCGGTGTTCCTCTACACCGCGCCGATTTTTACCGCGCTGGGTGTGCATTGGTTATTGCCGAGCGAGCGGTTAAGACCTGTGCAATGGCTGGGGATCTTCCTCGCCTTCGTCGGCATCGCCATAGCGTTTGCCGGTGGCGTGTCCTGGGCCAACCTCGATCACCGCATGCTGATGGGTGATGCGCTGGGTGTATTGGCGGGTGCCGCCTGGGGCGCCACCACGGTGGTGGTGCGTGCTTCGCGGCTGTCGGAAGCCCCCGTGACCCTGACCCTGTTCTATCAGTTGATCGTCGGCTTTGTCGGCCTTCTGTTGATCGCGCTGCTCAGCGGCCAGATCACCCACGTCAGCCTGACCACCGTGGCAGTGACCAGTGTGCTGTTTCAAGGCGTGGTGGTGTCGTTCTTCAGCTATCTGACCTGGTTCTGGCTGTTGCGCCGGTATCTGGCGGCGAACCTGGCAGTCTTCTCGTTCATGACGCCGTTGTTCGGTGTCACGTTCGGTGTGGTGTTGCTGGGCGAAAAACTGAGCCTCAACTTCGTGATCGGCGCGGTTCTGGTGCTGCTGGGCATCACCTTTGTCAGCGCTGAGCAGTGGGTGCGTCGCCGTTTGCGCAAAGCGCTTGGCCAGCACTGACCGGGCTCAGGAGCAACCCGCCGGCCAGCAGCAAGCCACTGCCGGCGATCACCAGCGCAGGTTGCAAACCACCGCTGAAATGGCTGCTCAATGCCGCCAGTAAAGGCCCGCTGAGCTGGCCTGCGGCAAAGCACGCGGTCAGCAGCCCGGCATTGCGTTGGCTGGCGTGGGGCGCCAGTTCCCGGGAACGCTGCATCACCAGTTGCATGCAGGCCAGGAACGGGGTGCCACACAAGATCACCCCTAGCGCGAGTCCCGGACCGTTGCCCAGCAGGCAAGCGAAGACCCCGGCGGCTTGCATCCATAAGGTCAGGGTCAGCCAGTGACGCGTGGTATTGGCCGCTTGTCGGCGCAGACTCACCAACACCACGCCAATCGCCGCTGCCAGGCCGAAGCAAGGCCAGAACAGATCGGCCTGCCACTGCCCGTGGAACTGCGCGCTGGCCATTTGCGACAGGAAAGTGGCCGGGATGATGTAGCCCAGACCGTACAGTCCATAGACCACGCCTAAACGGCCGATGCCTCGATTACCCGTGCTGACAACGCTTTCAGAGGCGGGCACGGCCACGCCCGGCTGCGGCAGGAAGCGCAAAACCCCCAACAACATCAACAGGGCAACGGCGGCATACACCAGCCACAACGTGGCGGAAGTCTGGCCCAGGAGGTTCGCGATCAGCGCCAGCACCCCGGTCAGGAAAATCCCCAGACCCGGTCCGGCAAATACCACGGCGCCGAGCCGCGGTCGCCCGGCGGCAGCCGCCAGTGGCTGGCTCAGCGCGGTAATCATCACCAATACCCAGGCACTGGCCACGCCGGTGCCGAAACGCAGCAACAGATGCGACCAGAACCCGTTGGCCCAGAACGACGCCAGGGTCAGCAACACACAGAGCCACAAACCGCCCAACAGGCGACGGCGGACTTGATCGGCACGACGGGACAGCATCGCGTCCACGGCGCCGACGAAGTAGCCCAGGTAATTGGCGGCGGCAATCAATCCGGCGGCGGTCAGGTCGATCTGGCCTTCGCTGAGTAAATGCGGCAGTTGCGGCGTCAAGGCAAAACGGCCAATGCCCATGGCCATCATTAGAGCGACAAAACAGGCAAGCAAGCGAATGAAGGGAGACATGGCATGAGTTCCAGCTGAGGATCAATGACCGTCAGGCTAGGATCGATTGACTTTCTTTAAAAATGAATAATAGTGAGTAACTTGTTCTTGTTTGGAGAATGGCGTGGAATTCAGTCAATTGCGGATTTTCCAGGCGGTGGCGGAGGAAGAGTCCATCACTCGTGCCGCCGAACGCCTGCACCGGGTACCGTCCAACCTGTCGACCCGGCTTAAACAGCTGGAAGAGCAACTGGGGGTCGAACTGTTCCTGCGCGAGCGTCAGCGTTTGCAATTATCGCCTGCGGGAAAAGTCCTGCTGGACTACACCACCAAGTTGTTTGCCTTGCATGATGAGGCTCACGCTGCCGTACAGGGCGGGCAACCGGCCGGCGACTTCGTGCTCGGCACCATGTACAGCACCGCTGCCATTCACCTTCCGGCACTTTTGGCGCGCTATCACCGAACCTACCCGGCGGTGAACCTTCAGGTGCAGTCCGGGCCCAGCGGCGAATTGCTGGAAGGCTTGCTGACCGGTCGGCTCGATGCGGCGCTGGTGGACGGTCCGCCGGAACTGGCGGGGCTCGACGGTGTGCTGTTGTGCGAGGAGCGACTGGTGCTGATCAGCGAGGCGGACCACCCACCGGTGCTCAGTGCGCGAGATGTGGAAGGGCGTTCGGTGTTCACCTTTCGTCAGGGCTGCTCTTACCGGATGCGCCTGGAGGCCTGGTTTTCCCACGATCACGCGGCGATGGGCCGGGCCATGGAGATCGAGTCCTATCCGGGGATGCTGGCGTGCGTGATTGCCGGTTCCGGAGTGGCGCTGATGTCGGAGTCGATGCTCGCCAGCCTGCCAGGCCGTGAAAGCGTGGCGGTACACCCGCTGGCCGAGCCGTTTGCCACGGCAACCACTTGGCTGATGTGGCGCAAGGGCATGGTCGGGGCCAACCTGAATGCGTGGATCGAACAGCAAGAGGCGGTGTATCCGTCGGCGCAAGTTCAGGCGCGTGCGATGGCATAAGTTGATATTGGTCAATTGTGATCGATTCAGTAACAGATCATTGCCAATTTGGTTGAGCATTGCACAGCACTTCAGACTATTATCAGTGCGAAGGGGCTACAGAATTCCGGCCGCTCGGCACTACCCTGAAGGGGGCATCATGAAAGAGAAAATTCAGAACTGGCTGCATGACCTGGGTGTCGCACTCGGTTTGATCGAACCGCCTCTGCAACCTGTGCCAATTCGCACGGACGACGAACAACGCCGTCGCCAGCCGCGTCGCCGCTAATCCTGTAAGAGCGAACCCGCTCGCGATGGACGTTAACGATAACGCTGGTTGTTTTGAACTGCGCGTCGCCTGTAAGTTTTTCGCGAGCAACTTTGCTCCTGCAGGGGCGCGTACGGATGGGGGCAAACGGCGATCATGATCGCTAATGTCTGCCAATCTCCAGCAAAAACCGACTCAAGTCTTTCACCGTCCGGGCAGTCTTGAGCAGTCGGTCCTCCTCGGCGGTGAACGCCGTCAAGCCAAACTCGTCTTCCAGATGGAAGATCAACTCTTCGATATCCGCTTTATCCAATCCCAACTGCGCCAGGCTGGCGTTGTCGTCGAAGTCATCCTGACTCTCCAGCAGACGGCTGATGAAGTGATGCACTGCGGCACGAACGGCAGCTTTTTTCATGATGGTTCTTCGAGGGCGTTATCGTTGTTGTCCCTGCGTTGACTGTCCTGAAGAGGAGTACAGCAGGCTTCAGCCGTGACAGCGCTGCCACTCGTCAATCATGTGGCGCAAATGCTCCCCGGAGAAACTGCCGAAATGGCCGCCATGCACCGTGCGGATCGGCAGGCAGCGCAAGCGTTGCAGGCTGCGCGCGTAGTCATCGAGGTTGGAATGGTAGGCGTCTTCGATCAAGGGGCCGTCATAAATGATGTCGCCGCTGAACAGGGTCTCGGTCGCCGCTTCGTACAGGCAGATGCCGCCCGGCGAGTGCCCTGGCGTGTGCACGACCTGCAATACCCGATTGCCCAGATCCAGCACATCTCCGTCTTCGACAAAACCCGTGGCCGGTGCGGCCTTGACGCTGTACTCGGCGTAGCAAAGCGGGCAGTCCGGATGCGCCTCGAACATATCGTCACCGACGAAAGCCCTGCTCAAGTCGTTTTCGCCGTCCGGTGCGGCGAGGATGTCCGCTTCGGCGGGATGCACCAGGCGCTCGGGGAATTCGTGATGACCGGCGATGTGATCGAAATGGCAATGACTGGCCACTGCCACCAACGGCCGCTCGGTGATCCACGGCAACTGCTCGCGCAGACTGACCAGCCCTGAGCCGCTGTCCAGCAGCAGGTCCTTGTTCCGGCCCTGGATGTGCCAGAGGTTGCAACGGTAGAAGGGCCGGATGAACGGCTCGTGAATCAGGCGGATGCCGTCACTGAACTGTTTGACTTCGAACCACTGATCGCGAGAAACAATTTTCATCAAAGGTTTTCTCCAGACGAAAAAAAACGGGTGTGGCAACCGACGCCACACCCGCCGAAGAAAGCATCAAGTCGTTATATTCAGCTTAGGCGGCGCTTGCCACTGTCACTTGGCGACGGGACATCAGGCTGACAATCACGAAGCTCACCAGGCCTACGCCGAGGCTGTAGTAGATCGGGGTGTTGGCGTCCAGACCATCCTTGACCATGAACAGCAGGGCAGTGGCGAAGCCCAGGCCCATGCTGGCGATGGCGCCGGCGGTGGTCGCGCGTTTCCAGAAAATCGCACCGATCAACGGGATCAGCATGCCGCCTACCAACAGGTTGTACGCCAGGGTCAGGGCGCTGATCACGTCGTTCACGACCAGGGCGATACCCAATACCACCACACCGGTCAGCAGGGTCACCAGACGGTTCATGCCCAGGCTCGACTGTTTACCGCCGCGCAGTTTCGGCAGCAGGTCTTCGGTCAGGGTGGTGGCAGCGGCGAGCAGGCCGGCGCTGGCGGTGGACATCATGGCAGCCAGCGCTGCAGCAATCACCAGGCCACGGATCCCGTCCGGCAGGGACAGTTTGACGATGGCGGCGAAGGCGTTGTTGACGTTGTCCAGGTTCGGGATCAAGACGTGTGCAGCCATACCGATCAAGGCACAGGCCAGACCGTAGATGATGCAGTAGATGCCGGCAGCCGTACCTGCGACCTGAGCGACTTTCGCGGTCTTGACGGTGAACACCCGTTGCCAGATGTCCTGACCGATCAGGATGCCGAAGAAGTAGATCATGAAGTAGGTGATGATGGTGTCCCAGCCGATGGTGGTGAAGCTGAAGCTTGCCGCCGGCAGTTTCAACACCAACTCATCCCAGCCGCCCACGCGGTACAGGCAGATTGGCAGCAGGATGAACATCAGGCCGACGGTCTTGATCACGAACTGGACGATGTCGGTCAGGGTCAGGGACCACATGCCGCCAATGGCCGAGTAGATCACCACCACGCCACCGCCCAGCAGTACCGACACCCAGAACGGCAGGCCGAACAACACTTGCAATACGGTGCCGATGGCCAGGATCGAGGTCACGCCGATCATCAGTGCGTACGCCAGCATGATCGCCGCGCTCGCGGAGCGGGCCATCGGGTTGTAGCGCTTCTCCAGCACCTGGGTAACGGTGTAGATCTTCAGTTTCAGCAGCGGTTTGGCGAGGAACAGGTTCAGCGCGACGATCCCGCAACCCAGTGCGGCGCACAGCCAGAAGCCGGAAATGCCATGTACGTAACCCAGACGCACGGTGCCCACGGTGGAGGCGCCGCCGAGAACGGTAGCGGCCATGGTGCCCATGTACAGGCTCGGGCCGAGGTTGCGACCTGCGACCAAAAAGTCTTCGTTGGTCTTAGCCTTGCGCATGCCGTAATAGCCGAGAAGCAGCATCGCGGCGGCATAGATGAGAACGACGAATAAATCCAATGCCATGATGGCGTGTCTCCGATTGTCTTTTTTATGGTGGAACTGAAATCAATCCCTGTGGAGCCACCTGTTCCTGTGGGAGCGTGGCTTGCCCGCGATGAGGGCGCCGCGGTCTGTCAGGCAGACCGTGTCATCGTTCTTCGCGGGCAAGCCACGCCCCCACAGGTCATGTGTTGACCACAGGTAATGCGTTGAGTCAGGCGGCTTGTCGTGCCGCCGGTTTTGCGAGCGAGCCCGCTCTTTTGCTGCGTGGATCATTCGGCCCGAACACCGCAGCCGATTCCGGGAACAGGCTCAGCAATGCCAGGTACACCAGTGAGGCCAGGCCCAGGGTGACTGGCAAGCTGATGTCGATACCATCAGCCAGGTTGCCCAGCGGACCGACAAACTGCCCCGGCAGGTTCACAAAGCACAGGCCAACGGCCGCGCTTGGAATCCATGCACCCAAACCACGCCAGTTCCAGCCGTGGCTGAACCAATAACGACCGCCTTTCTCGCCGCGGGTGAACACTTGCAGGTCATCCGGGCAGTAGAAGCCGCGACGCACCAGCAGGCCGATGATCATGATCACCATCCATGGGGTGGTGCAGGTGATGATCAGCACGGCGAAGGTCGACACGCTCTGCACCAGGTTCGCCGCAAAGCGCCCGATGAAGATGAAGGCAATCGACATCACACCGATCAGCAGCGTGGCCTTGACCCGCGACAGTACCCGCGGGAACACACTGGACATGTCCAGGCCGGTGCCGTAGAGCGACGTGGTGCCGGTGGACATGCCGCCAATCACCGCGATCAGGCACACCGGCAGGAAGAACCAGCTCGGCGAGACCGCCAGCAGACCGCCGACGTAGTTGTTGGCCGCGATGTAGTCCGGTGCCTTGATCGCTACGATGGTGGCGGTGGCCAGGCCGAACAGGAACGGAATGAAGGTCGCGATCTGCGAAATCACCACCGCCGCCATGATCCGGCGCTTGGAGGTTTCACGCGGGATGTAGCGCGACCAGTCGCCGAGGAACGCACCGAAGGAAATCGGGTTGCTCATGGCTACCAGTGCCGCACCGATGAAAGCCGCCCAGAAACCTGGCTGACCCATGTTGACGGTGCCGGCGTAGTTCACATCGAAAGGACCGGCGAAGGCGAAGGCGCCCAGCAGGAACAGCAGGCTGGCGCTCCACACCGCGATCTTGTTGACCCACAGCAGGAAGCGGAAACCGTAGATGCAAACGGTCAGCACCAGAACCGCGAACAGACCGTAGGCAAGGCCCAGGGTCAGGTCGGTTTCCGGAAGGCCGATCAGGCGCTTGGCGCCACCGATCAGCGCATCACCCGAACTCCACACCGAGAGCGAGAAGAAGGCGATGGCGGTCAGCAATGACAGGAACGAACCAACGATCCGCCCGTGCACGCCGAAGTGCGCACCGGAAGACACGGCGTTGTTGGTGCCATTGATCGGGCCGAACAGGCCCATTGGCGCAAGGATCAGCGAACCCAGCAACACGCCCAGCACAATCGCCCAGACCCCAGCCTGAAAAGACAGGCCGAACAGCACCGGGAAACTGCCGAGTACGGCAGTGGCGAAGGTGTTGGAACCACCGAAGATCATCCGGAACAAGTCCGTCGGGCCCGCGGTGCGTTCGTTGTCCGGGATCTGTTCGACCCCGTAGGTTTCAATTTGTGTAAGGCTTTGGTCGTTGTTGTTTTTATTCATGATCTGCTCCGATCATTAAGGCGCACTCATCGTGTGTGAGTGTCACCCATGTTGGCTAAGGGGTTGGCAGCCCTTCCGGCATCGCGGACAAATGTTCGTGACAGGCTAGCCATTGGCCTTGTTGTTCTTGGCCAGACGCTTGTTTCTTGAAAACAATCGTCTCGCGCTCCTGGCTAAAGTGCTGTTCCCCTTGCATGCGCAGTTCGGTGGCTACGTCATGAATGAAAATCGCCACGTCACCTTGCAGGCTGACGAAGGCGTTGCTCGAGGTGCACGAAATCACCTCGAAGCCGACCTCGGCACGCCAGCTGTCCCACAATGCCTGATAGGCATCGCGCGACAGCAGGGGTTGTTCGAGGGTGTAGAAGACAAAGCTGGCATCGGCGCTGAACGCGCCGAAGTAGGCTTCGCGATCGTTACGGGCAAATGCCGACACCAGATCGGCGGCGGCTTTCAAAACCTGATCACGTTGGTTCACGGTCAATCCTTAGCGGTGGACCACGCCTGGCAGTACGCAGAGCATTTCGTACAGCAGGTTGGCGGCCAGCAGCGAGGTGTTGCCGGTGGTGTCATAAGCGGGCGAGACTTCTACCAGATCGCAACCGACCAGGTCGAGGCCTTGGCAGCCACGAACGATCTCGATCGCCTGAATGGTGGTCAGACCGCCGATTTCCGGGGTGCCGGTACCTGGCGCCCAGGCCGGGTCGATGCCGTCGATGTCAAAGCTCAGGTAAACCGGACCGTTGCCGACTTTTTCGCGAACTTCGGCCATCAGCGGTTCCAGGGATTTGTGCCAGCACTCTTCGGCCTGGACCACGCGGAAACCCTGGTTACGGCTCCAGTTGAAGTCATCAGCGGTGTAGCCCTGGGCGCGCAGGCCGATTTGCACAACGCGATCCGGGTCCAGAAGGCCCTCTTCAACGGCGCGACGGAAGGTGGTGCCGTGGGCGATTTTCTCGCCGAACATGTGATCGTTCACATCGGCGTGAGCGTCGATGTGCACCAGGCCGACCTTGCCGTGCTTTTTGTGGATGGCACGCAGGATCGGCAAGGTGATCGTGTGATCGCCGCCCAGGGTCAGCGGGATTACACCGTGTTCAAGGATATTGTCGTAGGACTCTTCGATGATCCGTACGGCATCCAGCAGGTTGAACGTGTTGATCGCAATGTCGCCGATGTCGGCCACCGACAGCGAGTCGAACGGTGCAGCGCCGGTCGCCATGTTGTACGGGCGAATCATGACCGATTCGGCACGAATTTCGCGAGGCCCGAAACGGGTACCAGGGCGCAGCGAAGTGCCGATGTCCAGCGGGACGCCAACGAAGGCAGCATCCAGGCCGGCAGCAGTTTCCAAATGGGGGAGTCGCATCATGGTGGCGATGCCGCCGAAGCGCGGCATTTCGTTGCCGCCCAGTGGTTGGTGAAGAATCTTTTCCACGGGTAGGGCCTCATCGTCGTTGTTTTATTTATGTCGGATACACCGTCCCACAGTAGGCACGGGCACCGCTGGGAGTTGATTCTGCGAAATGTAGTGGCGGGGAAGAATCGCTACGGGCAAATACTTAGTTCAGATTTTTCTAAACTAACGGCAAAGGCCGAGATAGACTTTATGCCGTGCGCAGCATTCTGTGGCGAGGGAGCCTGCTCCCGCTGGGCTGCGAAGCGGCCCCAAAACATTCACCCTCATGAGTCAGATGCACTGCACCGTCAGATTTCAGGACTGCTGCGTCCGGACGCGGATCGACCAAACGGGAGCCAGCTCCCTCGCCACAAAAGCAACATGCACTGCCTTGCAAATGGAGCCCTTCATGGCCAACGCTTTACCCGACCTGAAACTATTGCGCATTTTCGTCAGCGTAGTGCGTCATCAAGGCTTCGCCAACGCCCAGCAAGAGCTCAATCTCTCGACGTCGGCCATCAGCACCTACATGAGTCAGCTCGAAGCGGCGCTGGGACTGGTGCTGTGCCATCGCGGCCGTGGCGGTTTCAGCCTCACCAGCAAGGGTGAGCTGTTTCATCAGGAAACCTTGCGATTACTGGGCGAGCTGGAAGGCTTCGAACAATATGCTGCCGCGCTCAAGGGCGAGTTGCGCGGGACGCTGAACCTGGGGGTGATCGACTCCACCGTCAGCGACAAGGCCCTGCCGTTCGCCGAAGCCATTGGCGCCTACAGCCAGGAACACCCGGCAGTGCATCTGCATTTGTCGGTCATGAGCCCCTACGAACTGCAACTCGGCGTGCAGGACAACCGTCTCGACCTGGCCATCGGCGCGTTCTCCACGCGCATGAGCGGCCTGGTGTACATGCCGCTTTACCGCGAACAGCACTGGTTGTATTGCAGTACCCGGCACCCGTTGTTCAATGAGCGGCGTATCCCCGAGCAGGTCATCACCCAACAACGCATGGTCGGTCGCGGTTACTGGAGCCAGGCCGAGCTGGCGCGGCACGGCTTCAAGCACAGCGCCGCCACCGTGGAGAGTATGGAAGCGCAGTTGATCCTGGTGCTGTCCGGCGCCTACATCGGTTACTTGCCCGAGCATTACGCCCAGGCCTGGGCGGACAAGGGCGACTTGCGGGTGCTGCTGCCAGCGACCTTCGGCTATCAGGCGCCATTCTCGATGATCGTGCGCCGTGGACGCAGCCGCGAGCCGCTGATCCAGACCTTCCGCGACTTGCTCAAAGCGCAGCTCAACCAGGCCGCTTAAGGAGCCGTCGCGATGCCCAGAATTCAATGTTCCCGCTGCCTGCGTCCGCAAAGCCATTGCCTGTGCCCGCTGATCCCCCGTCTCGACAGCCGCACCCGTGTGTTGTTGCTGCAGCACCCGAGTGAGGTGAACCATGCGCTGAACACCGCGCGCCTGGCCGCGTTGGGTTTGAGCAATGCCGAACTGATCGTCGGTGAGGTCTTCGAGGATCTGCCGGCGCTGTTGAATCAACCGGGGTATAAGGCGCGGTTGCTGTTTCCTGCTGAAGACGCACTGCCGTTGCATGCCTGTGCCGGCTCCGATGAGCCGATATTGCTTGTGGTTCCGGATGGCACCTGGCGCAAGGCACGCAAGCTATTGCACCTCAACCCGCTGCTGGCGGCGTTGCCGAGGGTGACCCTGGCCGAGGGGGGAGTGTCCCGCTACCGGCTGCGCAAGGCCCCGGGGCCTGGAGCGTTGTCGACGATTGAGGCGATTGTCCAGGCGCTGGAAACCCTAGAGGCACCGACGTCGTTCGGGCAATTGCTCAGGCCGTTCGAAGCGTTGATCGAGGGGCAGATTGCGGCGATGGGGGAGGATACTTACCAGAAGAATCACGGCGGATGATCATTTGTGGCGAGGGGGGCTTGCCCCCTCGCCACAGGGAATGAGTCAAATCTACCTTTCGCGCATCGCCTCGGTCCGCGCTTTGAGCACCGGTTTGAGCAGGTAATCCAGCACACTTTTCTCCCCGGTGATGATATCCACCGTTGCCACCATCCCCGGAATGATCAACAGCGGTTTGGCATCCCCGCCCAAGTGGTTTTTGTCGGTACGCACCTGAATCAGATAGAAGCTGTTGCCCTTGTCGTCGGTGATGGTGTCGGCGCTGATCAATTCCAGCTTCGCGCTCAGGCCGCCGTAGATGGTGTAGTCGTAGGCGCTGAACTTGACCATGGCTTTCTGGCCCGGATGCAGGAACGCCACGTCCTGGGGCCGGACCTTGGCCTCGATCAGCAGGTTGTCTTCCAGAGGCACGATTTCCACTATGTCGTTGCCCGGCTGGACCACGCCGCCGATGGTATTGACCTTCAGCGTTTTGATAATCCCGTGAACCGGCGAGACCACCGTAGTGCGGGTCACTCGGTCGTCGATGGCAATGCTCGATGCGGTGATTTTCGACAGGTCGGTACGTTTCTCATTCAGCTCCTTGGCGGCTTCCGAACGGAAGGTTTGTTCGGACTCGTCAATCTTGCTCTTGATTTCGTTGATCGCCGATTCGGCGCGGGGAATGGCCAGGGTGGTGGCGTTCAGCGAGCCGCGAATCTCCACCGCGCTGCGTTTGAGGCGCAGGATCTCCACCGGTGACACCGCGCCGGTGCCCACCAGCGGCGTGGACATGTTCATCTCTTGCTGCAGCAGTGCCAGGCTTGAGCTGTACTGTCCCTGTTTCGAGCGGAATTCCGCCAGTTCCTGGGTTTTTTGCCGGAGTTGTTCCGTCAGCGTCCGTTGTTCGCTGGCCAGTCGACGTTGCCGTTGTTCATACAGCGAACGTTCGTCTTCAGCCACCTGCGGCGCCTTGGCGATCACTTCGTCCGACAGCTTGAACGGCCGGCCTTCAGCCTCCGCCGACAGGCGTTCGACCTGTGCGGTCAGTGCATAGCGATCAGCCTCGCTTTCGCCCTTGTTCGACAGATAACGCGTGTCATCCAGGCGCAGCAAGGTGTCGCCCTTGTTCACCATTTGCCCTTCACGCACGAAAATTTCGGTGACGATGCCGCCTTCAAGGTTCTGGATCACCTGAACCTTGCTCGATGGAATCGCCTTGCCTTCGCCCATGGTGACTTCCTGCAGCACCGCGAATTTGGCCCAGACCAATGCGCTGATCAGCAAGGCGGCCGCCAGCCACACGGTGATCCGCGACCAGCGCGGCGAATCCTGCAATGAAGCGCCGGCGGTTTCCGGCATGAATTCGCTTTCGGCGCTCTTGGCGAAACTGCCGAAGTAACCCCGCGGCTTCGAATGGGCAGGCGACTTGTCGGATGATGAACGGGCCATGAGTCGCTCCTAGACGGCCGCAGAGCCGACGCGGCCCTTGCGCAGTGCATCGATGACCGCTTCTTTGGGCCCGTCGGCGACGATCCGCCCGTTGTCCAGCACTACCAGTCGATCGACCAGGCTGAGCATCGAGGTGCGATGGGTGACCAGTAACACGGTTTTGCCCTGGACACAGCCATGGAGTTTTTGCCGCAGAGCGTCTTCGCTGCTGTTGTCCATGGCGCTGGTGGGTTCGTCGAGCAGCAGGATCGGTGGGTCGAGCAACAACGCCCGGGCCAGCAACACGGCCTGGCGCTGACCGCCGGAAAGCAACTGCCCACGCTCGCCGACAGGGCGGTCGAAGCCTTGCGGGTGTTGCCGGGCCAGTTCGGTAACGCCGGTGAGTTCGGCCACTTCAAGCATGCGTGAATCGCTGATGTAGCGTGCGCCCAGGGTCAGGTTATCGCGCAGGCTGCCGGCCAACAGCGGCAGGTCGTGGGCGACATAACCGATCTGGTGGCGCAGGTCGGCGACGTCCAGTTGTCGCAAGTCCAGGCCATCGAGCAGCAGTTGGCCTTCCTCCGGTTCGTAAAAACCCATGACGAGTCGCGCCAGGGTGCTTTTGCCCGAGCCGCTGCGACCGATGATGCCGACCCGCTCGCCGGGCTTCACGCTGAAGCTGACATTGGCCAGCGCTGCATTGTTCTGGCCGTTGTAGTGGAAAGTCACGCCGACGACATCCAGGGCGCCTTGCAGTTGCGTGCGCTCCAGCGGCCGCTGTTTGGCATCGCGTTCCTGGGGCAGTGACATCAGCGCATCGGTGCTTTTCATGGTCAGCTGTGCTTGCTGGTAGCGCGTAATCAAGCCGGCAATCTGGCCCAGTGGCGCCAGCACGCGGCTGCCGAGCATGTAGCTGGCCACCAGTGCGCCCACGCTGAGGTTGCCGGCGATGATGCTGTAGACGCCGGCAACGATGGTCGCCATGCCGGAAAACTGCTGGATGAACAACGTGCCGTTGGTGGCCAGCGCCGAGAGGTTACGCGCATGGCTGTCGAGGCGGGTGAGGGCGCCGTGGGTGCTTTCCCACTTGTGCTGGCGCTCGCTTTCGGCGCTGCAGGCCTTGAGGGTTTCCAGGCCTCCGAGGGTTTCGATCAGCAGGGCCTGGCGTTCGGCACCGAGGCTGAGGCTCTTCTGCACGGTATCGCGCAGACGCCTCTGGATTACCATGGCGAAAATGATCGTGATCGGAAACGCCAGCACCGGGATCACTACCAGCCAGCCACCGAGCAGGCCGATCACCACCAGCATCAGCACCACGAAGGGCAGGTCGATGAGGCTGGTGAGCGTGACCGCCGTGAGGAATTCCCGCAGGCCCTGGAAGTCATGAATGCTCTGGGCAAAACCACCGATGGTTGCCGGCCGCGCTTTCATCGACATGCCGGTGATGCGCTCGAACAGGGTCGCCGAGAGGATCACATCGGTTTTCTTCCCGGCGGTGTCCAGCAGATGCGCGCGCACCACCCGCAGCACCAGTTCGAATCCGGTGCCGATCAGCAAACCGATGGATAGCACCCACAAGGTCGATGTGGCCTGATTCGGCACCACGCGGTCGTAGGTCTGCATCACGAACAGCGGCACCATCAGGCCCAGCAGGTTGATCAGGAAACTCGCCAGGATGGCGTCGCTGTACAGCCATTTCGACAGCTTCAGGGTGTCGCGGAACCAGGCCTGTACACGGGGCACCAGCGGTGAGCGCAATTCTTCCAGTTCATGTCGTGGTCGGGCGAACAAGGCCTGGCCGGAATAATGTGTTTCAAGTTCCTTGGGGCTGATCCATTGTTCGCCGCCGTCGGCTTCGCTGGGCAGGATCAGCACCCGACCGTCATCGCCGTAGCGGCGTAAAACGGCAGTGCGGCCGTTGTCGAGCAGCAGCAACACCGGCAAGTTGAGCGCAGAGATGTCATTGAGATTGCGACGCAGCAAGCGCGCCTGCAATCCGGCCCGGGCCGCTGCGCGAGGCAGCAGGTCCAGGCTCAGGCGTTGGTGTGCCATTGGCAGCCCGGCACTCAGGCTGGCGCGACTGACCGTCGCGCCATGAAGTTTGCAGAGGATCAACAGACCGTCCAGAAGCGGGTCATCGAAGCTCAGACGCGGATCGACACCGATGTTGCCGGGTTCCATGCTGGTCAAGTTAGTCGCTCCAGGTACTACTTCAGTTCAGGCAGACGCGCTTGGTTTTTCACCTCGTTCCGGGCGACGGCATCGGCGGGCAGCACCACCCGCTGTTTGCTCAGTAACTGGCCCATGCTCGCCAGTACACGGTACATCGAAAACTCCTCGGTGTAGCGAACTTCGGTGTAGCGGCGGTTGGCGTTGTAGAGCTCGTTTTCACTGTCCAGCAGGTCGAGCAGGGTGCGTTGGCCAAGGCCGAACTGATCCTGATAGGCCACTCGCACGCGTTTACTGGTCTCGGCGTATTCACGGGCGGTCGGGGTCTGTTTCTTGGCGTTGACCATGGCGTTCCAGGCCAGGTGGATGTTTTCGTTGAGCTGGCGCAGGGCGTTGTTGCGGATGTCCATCGCCTGATTGATCTTGTGCGCATCGCTGGCCAGGCGGGCCTTGTCGCTGCCGCCACGGAACAGGTTGTAGTTCATCACCACGCCCACACGCCATTCGTTGTCATGGCCTTCTTCGCCTGCAATGTTGTTGTTGGCGCCGACCGCGGCTTCGGCATCGAGGCGCGGATAAAACGGCGACTTGGCCACTTCGTACTGGCTTTCGGCCGATTGCACGTCAGCCTGGGCGGATTTCAGGTAAGGGTTGTTGTCCACCATGCTTTGCTGGGCTTCCTGCAGCGAGGCAGGCACTTCGCCGCGGGTCGAGGGTGGTGTTTCAAGCTCATCGGGCATGCGTCCGACGACGCTGTAGAAATTCGACTCCGCATCGGCCAGGTCGACTTCGGCGGTGTCGAGGTTGTTCTCTGCCAATGCCCGGCGTGCGCTGGACTGGTCAGCGTCGGCGTTGCTGCCGACACCGCGCTGGGTGCGCAGGCCGATCTGGTCATTGACCCGCAAGTGCGCTTGCAGGTTGTTCTTGGCCAGTGTCACCAGTTCGCGGCGCTTGAGCACTTCGAGGTAGACCTCGATGGTGCGCAGAGCCAGGTCCTGTGCGGTGCCCTGGGCGTAATAGGCCCGGGAGTTGACCACGCCTTTGGTGCGCTCGACCTCGTTGGCGGTGTTGAAGCCGTCGAAGAGCATCTGCCGCAGGCGCAGTTCCGATTGGGTGTAATTGAGGATTGCGGTGTGGTGATTGCCTAAAGCCCGGGTGTTGGTGTTATCGCTGTACCCGCGCCCGTACGCGGCATTCAAGTCTACCGATGGATAAAAGCCTCCCTTGGCGACCTTGACGTCTTCATCAGCCGACAAACGGCTGTCTACTCGCGACGCCAGCTCAGGGTGGGTCGCGATGGTGCTCTGGATCGCCTCGGTCATGGACATTGCATCAGCGTGAGAAGTGCAGGCCATGGCCAGCAAAACCGCGCTGCAGAGGGGGGTTAAGAGGCGCATGGGTACATCTCCCTGATTCCTGATGGTTCTTTATCAGTCGCCAATTATTTGACGACATTTATAGGTAAACCGTTTCATGCTTTTAACAACAGAGCTAAGAACATTCTGAGGAGGAGCTAAGAACTATTTCTCATAATTCCTATGCCAAAAAAAACTTATGCGCTCCGCAAAATCCAGCACATTGTTCAATGCGAAAGCCCTTGATTTATGAGCTTTAGGGCGCTCTTCGGGGTTTGAGGAAAGTTCCAATCCACTTATCGACAATGGACGGAGAAGTGCTGGAGGGGAGGGACGCGTAGCAGACTGGGGTGACGGTTTTTTGTCACTCGTGTGATTCAGGATCGTTACGCTGCGCTCGCAGGACCGGTTGTGCCGGATTTGGATCCCGATGCCATTGATTGCAAACGGGTTTATCCGGATACGCGAACGATGTCCGTGAGTTTTACGCTGGGCGAGTTGGTCGCCAGGACGGCGGTTTATTCAGATAAACCTGCTGACCGGCAGATGATTCGCCAGGCAACCCGCCTGAGCCATCGAGCATGTTCTCCGCGATAAAACAGGGTGCCGACAGCGGTTGGCAGCGGAGGAAATGCACATGGCTACGCTCATCGGTATCGTCAGTAAAGTCATCGGTCAGGTGTTCGCGGTGGCGGGCGACGGCACGCGTCGAGTCCTGGTCGAGGGGGACCGGTTGTTCGCCGGCGATCAACTGAATACCGGGGCCGAAGGCGCAGTGGCGGTGCATTTGCAAAATGGCCATGAGCTGACCCTCGGTCGCGGCAGCAGTCTGCAAATGACCCCTCAGTTGCTGGCCGATCAGTCGCCCCATGTGGTGGACACCCATGAGTCGATGACGCCGAGCCAGGCGCAACTCACCGATGTCGAGCAACTGCAAAAGGCCATCGCTGCCGGTGATGACCCGACGCAAACCGCCGAGGCCACGGCGGCCGGTCCAGGTTCGACCGGGCCTGCCGGGGGGGCGCTGGGCGGTGGCCACAGTTTTGTCATGCTCGAAGAAGTGGCAGGACGGGTCGACCCGACCATCGGCTTCCCGACTGCCGGCTTCAATGGCATTCCCGAGTTTCCCGAAGCGCGGCACAACGCCGACATCAACAATGGCACAGACGGCACGGGCATCTCGGGGCCTGTCATCACTTCGCCTGTCGTTACGCCACCGGACGTCACGCCGCCTGTCGTTACGCCACCGGATGTTACGCCGCCTGTCGTTACGCCTCCGGACGTTACACCTCCCGTCAATCACCCGGTCACTCTCAACGGCCTGTCCGTCGAGGGCGGTGAACTGACCGTCAAGGAAGCCAACCTTGCCGATGGCTCGGCGAGCAATCCCGCTGCACTGACTCAGAACGGCACCTTCACCGTCACGGCGCTCGACGGGCTGACCAGCCTGAGCATCGGCGGGATCAACGTGATCACCGGCGGCGTGGCCGCAGGTTTTCCGCAGTCGATTACCACAGCGCTGGGCAGCACCCTGACCGTCACCGGATACAACCCGGTCACTGGTGTGGTGAGTTACAGCTACACGCTCAATGGCAACGAAAACCATGCGAGCGGGGACGGCACCAGTCTCAGTGAACACTTCACTGTAGTGGCCAGCGACAGCAATGGCGACACGGCAACCGGGTCGCTGGACGTCAACATCACCGATGACACGCCCAAAGCCGTCGACGACAGCCATGATTTGACCGCTTCGGAAACGCAACTGACCTTGAGTGGCAATGTCCTGACCAACGACGTGCAAGGTGCCGACCGCGTGCCTACCGGCCCCAACAGCGGTCCGATCACCCCCGGTACGTTCAATGGCACATACGGCACCCTGGTGCTGAACGCCAACGGCACCTACACCTACACCCTGAATTCCAACGATGCCGATTTCAAAGCCCTGCACGGCGGTGGCAACGGCACCGAAACCTTCACCTACACCCTCACTGATGCCGACGGCGACACCAGCACCGCCAATCTGGTTTTGCAGGTCCACAACAATGACGACCCGGTCACGATCGGCGGCCTGAATGTTGAAGGTGGCGAGCTGACCGTTTACGAAAAAAACCTCACCTACGGCAGCAGTCCCGACCATACGGCGCTGACCCAGAGCGGCACCTTCACCGTCAACGCACCGGACGGCCTGCAAACCCTGACCGTGGAAGGCGTCGCGATTGTCAGCGGCGGTGTGCCGGTGGGCTTCCCGCTGTCGGCGACCACGGGCACCGGCGCCACCTTTACCGTCACCGGTTATAACGCCGAGACGGGCGTGGTGAGTTACACCTACACCCTCAATTACAGCGACACCCATCCGAATGCCAACGGTGCCAACAGCATCAGTGAGAACTTTACAGTCGTGGCTACCGACACCGACGGCAGCACGGCGACTGGGCAAATCAACGTCAACATCGTCGACGACGTGCCGAAGGCCAACGCCGATGTGGCCTCGGTCGGCGAGGGCGGTGTGGTCACCGGCAACGTGCTGGCGAATGACGTCGGCGGCGCGGACGGCCCG
Source organism: Pseudomonas sp. TE12234 (assembly GCF_054061835.1). Lineage (NCBI taxonomy): Bacteria > Pseudomonadati > Pseudomonadota > Gammaproteobacteria > Pseudomonadales > Pseudomonadaceae > Pseudomonas > Pseudomonas sp. TE12234. Next base: position 1,406 of record NZ_JBSSEP010000024.1, on the reverse strand, counting down.
GCCGTCGGTGGCGGCGTGGTCGGCGTGCGCGCCGGCTCGGACACCTCGACCCCGGTGGTCGGCGGCCTCAACAGCCAGATCAACGGCACCTACGGCTACCTGACCCTCGACGCCCACGGCAACGCCGAATACCACAGCTACCCCAACAGCGTGAACGGCCCCGGCGCGACCGACACCTTCACCTACACCCTGCGCGACGGCGACGGCGATCAAAGCACCACCACCATCACCATCGACGTGCACAACAGCTGTATCCAGGCGGTCAGCGACAACGACGTGACCGTGTTCGAAAAAGCCCTCGACTTCACCAAGGACGGCCAGGACCTGAGCGGCGGTTACGCCACCGGTAGCGAGCCGGGCAACACCGGGGAAACCGCCAGCGGCACCCTGGTCGGCTCGGTCACCGGCGGCAGCGGCGCGCTGACCTACACCCTGGTCGGCAGCGCCCAGGGCAACTTCGGGTTGATCCAGCTCAACCCCGACGGCACCTACACCTACACCCTGACCAACCCGGCGCACACCACGCCGCAGGCCAACGACGGCCCGAACACGGTGACCGAAACCTTCACCTACCACGCCACCGATTCGCTGGGGAACGTGGCCACCAGCACCATCGTGGTCAACATCGTCGACGACGTACCGAAGGCCAACGCCGATGTGGCCTCGGTCGGCGAAGGCGGCATCATCACCGGCAACGTGCTGGCAAACGACGTCGGCGGTGCGGATGGCCCGGCCGTCGGTGGCGGCGTGGTCGGCGTGCGCGCCGGCTCGGACACCTCGACCCCGGTGGTGGGCGGCCTCAACAGCCAGATCAACGGCACCTACGGCTACCTGACCCTCGATGCCCACGGCAACGCCGAATATCACAGCTACCCCAACAGCGTGAACGGCCCCGGCGCGACCGACACCTTCACCTACACCCTGCGCGATGGCGACGGCGATCAAAGCACCACCACCATCACCATCGACGTGCACAACAGCTGTATCCAGGCGGTCAGCGACAACGACGTGACCGTGTTCGAAAAAGCCCTCGACTTCACCAAGGACGGCCAGGACCTGAGCGGCGGATATGCCACCGGCAGCGAGCCGGGTAATACCGGCGAAACCGCCAGCGGCACCCTGGTCGGCTCGGTCACCGGCGGCAGCGGTGCGCTCACCTACAGCCTGGTCGGCAGCGCCCAGGGCAACTTCGGACTGATCCAGCTCAACCCCGACGGCACCTACACCTACACCCTGACCAACCCGGCGCACACCACGCCGCAGGCCAACGACGGCCCGAACACGGTGACCGAGACCTTCACCTACCACGCTACCGACTCCCTGGGGAACGTGGCCACCAGCACCATCGTGGTCAACATCGTCGACGACGTACCGAAGGCCAACGCCGATGTGGCCTCAGTCGGTGA
>NZ_JBSSEP010000023.1:0-109202 GCF_054061835.1 Pseudomonas sp. TE12234 | reverse complement strand
GATGTAGGCCATAACGAAAAATGCTCCGTATCTTTCGATACGGAGCATTTTCTTTGAGCGCTGCGCAGATTGCTAGGTTTTCACACAGTCTGTTCAGCGCCCGTTTTCACTCACTGCGCCCCCTGCGCCCGCAGTCGCCGCCCGATCACATCCATCAAGTCACACCCATCCCGCAGCGGAATGGCCAGTAACCTGGAAAAATCCGACAACACCACCGTGTCGCAACCGATCTCGGCGCGAAAGGCAATGTTCTCCAGCACCTGCGTCACCGTACGAATACGGTAATCGGCCATGGCGTGCAGAACGTCGAGTGGGGCTTGGGTATCAATGAGCAGCGAGGCGGGAACCAGGTCGATTCCGGTGAGAGGCATGTATCTATCCATAGGTAAAACTCCGATCAAAGCAACATTGACTGCCCCTCAAACGTCGCCAAACGAATGGGTGGCAGCTGTACGCAGGTTGGCGAACCGGGATCGGAAAACCGGCAGACCCGAAGGTCTCCCGCGCACAGCTGCCATAAAGACAGCTTTTCATGCGTGCAACAGCGTCTGCAAGAAAGCACAGAGCTTTTGCACCGATCAAACAGGTCGCCAAACCTGGTCGCCATGTGGGCGACGGGGCGGACTATAAGCTTCATCGAATCGACGGGCAAGGTGAGCGCTTCCGAGAAAAGTGTAGGAGCCGTGATGATGTGATCTCGGACATTTATCTTCCTTACGCCAGAAATCCCGACCCAACCCCGAAATGTTCATTGCCCCTTACGCATAACTCACCGAAGCTATCCTCATCAGCCCTCACGCCGTCGAGATGGACCTCCACCCCATGCAAACCCCCACCCAACCCCTGCGCCCGCTCTGGAAAACCTACCTCCTGTTCCTCGCCCCCATGGTCCTGTCGAACTTCCTTCAGTCCATGTCCGGCACCGTCAACAGCATCTACATCGGCCAAATGCTCGGCACCCAGGCCCTGGCGGCCGTGTCCGGCATGTTCCCCATCGTGTTCTTCTTCATCGCCCTGGTCATCGGCCTGGGCGCGGGGGCAGGGGTCTTGATCGGGCAGGCCTGGGGTGCGCGGCAGACGCATCTGGTGAAGGCCATCGCCGGCTCGACGCTGTTGTTGGGCCTGTTGATCGGTTTGGTGGCGGCGGTGGTGGGGAGTGTGTTTGCGCGGTCGTCGCTGGTGGGGCTGGGGACACCTGGGGATGTGCTGGACGATGCGGTGGCGTATGCCCATGTGATGTTGTGGTTCATGCCGACGCTGCTGGTGTTCGTGTTGTTCACCCAGTTGCTGCGCGGGGTGAGCGATACCTTGTCGCCGCTGCTGGCGCTGGTGGTCTCGACCTGTATCGGGCTGGCGCTGACGCCGGCGTTGATTCGTGGCTGGCTGGGGTTGCCGCCGATGGGGATTCAGAGTGCGGCGTTTGCCGGGTTGGCCGGCAACCTGGCGGCGATGGGCTGGCTGGCGTGGCGCTTGATTCGCAACGGGCATCCGCTGGCGCCGGACCGGGAGTTTTTCGCGGCCATGAAGCTGGACATGGCGATTCTCGGCAAGGTGCTGCGCATCGGTTTGCCGACCGGCTTGCAGATGGTGGTGTTGTCGCTCTCGGAGCTGGTGATTCTGGCGCTGGTCAACCAGCACGGTTCCCAGGCGACGGCGGCTTATGGCGCGGTGACGCAGATCGTCAATTACGTGCAGTTCCCGGCGCTGTCGATTGCGATCACGGCATCGATCCTCGGCGCGCAGGCGATCGGGGCAGGGCGCATCGAGCGCATCGGCTCGATCTTGCGTACCGGGCTGATGATCAACCTGTGCCTGACCGGTGGCCTGGTGGTGTTGGGTTACGGGCTGTCGCACTGGTTGCTGGGCTTGTTCCTCACCGAAGAGGCGACGCGAAGCATGGCTGAACACCTGTTGCACATCATGCTCTGGAGCCTGCTGGTGTTCGGCTTCCAGGCGATCATCGGCGGTATCATGCGCGCCAGCGGCACGGTGATGGTGCCGGTGGCGATTTCCATTGTGTGCGTGGTCGGCGTGCAGTTGCCGGCGGCGTACCTGCTGGATGCGCGGTTCGGGCTGCAAGGGGTATGGATGGCGTTTCCGCTGTCATACTTGGGGATGCTGGCGTTGCAGACGCTGTATTACAACCTGGTGTGGAAGCATCAGAAAATTGAGCGGTTGGTGTAGTTCTGTCGGAATCCGCCTGGGGGGTGTTGCGGCGCGAATGAGGGCGATCCGCTGCAACGGGTTTCAGGTGGATTTAGCCGCCGTTCTTTGCTTTAGTCCTTCTACTGCCGGCTGGCATGCGATTGACACCTCAACCCCTGAGGAAGCCCTGGCCCGGAGAGCTCCATGAACGTTCGATTCACTCGTCTCACCGCTGTGGCGGCCCTTTTCGCGGCGGGTATCCTGCCCGTCGCCCAGGCGGTGGAATACGCCGATGTGAATACCACGGCCAGTACCATCAGCTTTACCTATGACCAGATGGGGTCGAGTGTGTATGGCACTTTCTCCAGGTTCCAGGGCAGCCTCTATTTCGACACGGTCAGGCCCGAGTCGGCCCACGCCAGGTTGATCATCGAACTCGACAGCATCGACGCTGGCAGCAGCGACGCGAACAGTGAATTGAAGAAGACCGCCTGGTTTGATACCGCGGCTTATCCGCAGGCGATTTTCGAGTCGACCGGTGTCAAGGACCTTGGCAATAACCGCTATCAGATCACCGGTAACCTCACGCTCAGGGGCAAAACACGGGAGGTGGTGGTGCCGGTTCTGCTGAAGGCGGAGAACGCCATCGGCATTTTCGACGGTCAGTTAACGCTTAAACGCAGCGACTTCAGCATCGGCGAAGGGGAGTTCGCCAGCGGTATGGTTTCCGACGACATCAACATCCGGTTTCGCATGGTCGCGCCCCAACGCAGCGATCATGCATTGCCCGTTACTGAAGGGAGATAGTCATGCCAAAAAAAATCATCATCGCATTTGATGGCACCTGGAACCTGCCGGATCAGGCGCCGGAAATCGACGGCGATTCCAGCACCAACGTCGTTAAGTTACATGACGCGATCCTGCCCGCGCACAAGGACGGCACGGTCCAACTGGCGGTGTATATCCCCGGTGTGGGCACCGATTGGTACGACAAACTGGAAGGCGGCGCCTTCGGGGTGGGCCTGTCCAAGAAGATCAAGGAGGGTTACCTGGCCCTGGCCAAGAGCTACGAAGACGGCGATCAGGTGTACATCATCGGCTTCAGTCGCGGCGCCTATTCGGCGCGCAGCCTGGTGGGGCTGATTCGAAACGTCGGGCTGCTGACCAAAAAACACCTCAATCGTATCGACGAAGCCTACAGCCTGTACCGCACCCGGGATTCCAGCGCCGACACCGAAAACGCCCAGTACTTTCGGCAAAGCTACTCGCGGGAAATCGAGATCCACTTCCTGGGCGTCTGGGACACGGTTGGCGCGTTGGGTGTTCCGTTCAAATCGGCCGAGTGGTTCAACCACAAATATTACGAGTTTCACGATACCGAGCTCAGCGGGATTGTGCGCAACGCCTTCCATGCCGTGGCCATCGATGAGCATCGGGAAAATTATGAATGCACACTGTGGGACCCGATTGCCAAGCCCAATCAAGTCATGGAACAGCTTTGGTTCTGTGGGGCCCATGCCAATGTCGGAGGCGGCTATACCGATAACAACCTGTCGGACATCCCCCTGCGCTGGATGGCCGATAAAGCCATGGACTGCGGGTTGGAGCTGGACCCGATGAAAATTCCCCGGCAACCCAAAACGTTGCCTGATATCACGGATTCCTACAGTGATTTTCTCGGTGGAACCTACCGTTTGCTCAATGCCCGGTATTTCCGGCCCGTCGGCACCAAAACGTTCGGTCAGGAATGCATCGATGACAGCGTGCAGCAGCGCGTAACCACCGTTGGCACGTACCGCCCGAAAAACCCGGTGGGTGTGTTTTTATCAGGCGATTACCGGCCGGTGAACAAGATCAGTTGATCCAGGGTGGCGATGGAACCGGGGGGCGGCGTGCGGCTGACTGAGCATGTCAGCCCCATACCGCAACGCCTCCCGTGGATCGATCAACGCAGGCCAGTAATGCGCCCGGGCACGTTATGATAGGCAGCCCCGCGATCAACGCTTCACCCCAGCCCCCGGAGTCAGCCCGCGCAATGCCCCAGATCAGCCACTTCAAAACCCCGTGCCCCGAGCACATCAACAGCCAGATCCTGCAGATGGTGGTCGATAACCTGACCGACATCAGCATGGTCGCGATCCCGCCCAGCAACCTGTTGTACAACGTCTACCAGTATGCGATCGGCTATGAGGTGCACCTGTATCTGGAGGCGTTGAACGGGGCGAAAGGGATCGATGTGGAGTTGCTGGTCGCCACCGATCTGGACGATCCGGACAAGGTCATCGGCTTTTTGCTGTACCTGCCGCTCAAGGACGATCCCGAGGCTTGCGGCGTCGCCTATATGGCGGTGGATGCCAGCCATCGGCGCCAGGGCGTTGCGCGCAAAATGCTGCGGGAGATGGTCGGTCGCTATCCCCATGCCGAGCTGACCTGCGCGGTGGCCAAGGTGCCGTACTTCGAAGCGATGGGCTTTCAGGTCGTGGGTACGCGCGCGACCCAGGTGCTGATGAACACCCGCGACCACGGCAGCGACGGCCTGATGGCGCTGCTGGATGTGGCGTCGATCTACAGCTCCCTGGAGGTGCGGCAGATTCATACCTATCTGCTGCAAAAGCACGGCAAGCGCGCCATGCTCGACGCGGAAAAACAGCGTGACCGGCATCTGGACCAATTGACGCGCAAGGCCAGCGAGTTTGTGCGCGATCGGTTGGGGGAAGACGCCGTGCCAGCCACCGGCCCGCGCTTGCGCCTGGTCTGATAACCCGATCTAAACTGCAGGAGCGAGCCTGCTCGCGAAAAACGCGTGGACACCACGGGCATTCAGACAGCCGGCGTTATCGTTGACGTCCATCGCGGGCAGGCCGCTCCTACAGGGTGCGGATGTCAGGCAGCACAAAACCCGGTCATATGCCGCAATGCTGTTCAGTTAAGGACGAATACTGCATCTGTGGCGAGCGAGCTTGCTCGCGTTGGGGCGCGAAGCGCCCCCCAAAATGGGACTGCTGCGCAGTCCAGCGGGAGCAAGCTCCCTCGCCACAGGTTATTGATTGCTCGCTCTATCTCTTAACTGAACAGTATTGCGGCCATATGCCGGGCTTTTTCTGGTCTGGACGTCGCGCAGTTAAAAAAGAGCCTCAAAGCTCTTTGATGGGGAGGAAGTGGAGCCATTGAGGCTCAAGATGCGCGTGAAGCAGGCGGTGAGCTTGATAGGGGTTCAGTACACTCACCACCTGCGCAACGGCTTGAGCAAGCAAGCGGCTGCGCACAATCATCGTAGAAAGTTGGGGGTTCGACCTCAAGTACCGCTAGTCGAATCACCCCCATAATTGTCAGCTTTTACCCTGGCGGGCACCCGGCCAACCGGCCTGCTGCAAGGCGTCGAGCAGCGTCGGGGCATCCAGTCCCGGTACCGCATGCCCATTGCCTTCGGCGCTGTCGGCGGCCAGCAGGGCGTTGATGATGGCTTCCTCCACCGCTTCGGTAGCCGCCAGGAACAATTCGCTGATGTGATCGTTATTGACCATGCTCAGGTTGCCCGTGGTGGGCGCGCGTTTGCTCTCGTAGGCGGCGGGCGGCACGTGCGCGTTGCCGGTGGAAAAGGCGATAAAGATGTCACCGCTGTGGTCTTCGTTGCCGCCGCCGGTGCGGGCCAGGCCGAGGCTGGCTCGTTGCGCCAGGCGTGTGCATTGGTGTGGCAGCAACGGCGCGTCGGTGGCCAGGCACACCACGATCGAACCCATGCCCGGATGCGGCAGCGACGCCTTGAGGAACGGCGAATCCACTTGTTCCATGTAGCGCCCGACCGGGTAGCCATCGACGCGCAACTCACCGCGAATGCCGTGGTTGGCCTGGACGATGGCGCCGACCGTCCAGCCGCCCTGAGCACTGTTCAGCCGTCGCGAAGCGGTGCCGATGCCGCCCTTGAATTCATGGCAGATCATGCCGCTGCCACCGCCGACATTACCCTCGGCCACCGGGCCGCTTTCTGCCGTGCGCAGGGCTTGGGCGACGTGCTCGACCTGCACATGGAAGCCGTTGATGTCATTGAGCAAACCGTCGAAGGTTTCCAGCACCACCGGCATGTTCCAGTAGAGCCGGCCGTCGTCCGGTTGCTGTTCACGGTCCAGCACGATCAGCGCATCACGCACCACCCCCAGGCTGTGGGTGTTGGTAAAGGCGATCGGACTGGTCAACAGACCCGCTTCGCGAATCCATTCCAGACCGGTCGCGTCGCCATTGCCATTGAGCACATGGACGCCGGCAAAGCACGGTTGCAGGCTGGTCGAACCGGCACGGGGTTCGATCACGGTGACACCGGTGAGGATGTCACGACCCTTGGCGCTGCGGCCGCGTACATTGCTGTGGCCGACGCGCACACCGGGGACATCGGTGATGGCATTGAGCGGGCCGGGTTGCAGTTGGCCAATCTGGATATTGAGGTCGCGGGCACGTGGTTTCATCGGTTTACTCATCTTCGAATTCGTGGGTTGAAAGTGTCTGACTAACAGCGCTGATCCACTTGGGGGAGCGAGCTTGCTCGCGAATGCGGTGTCGCAGGCGAAGTGATGTCGTCTGACCCGACGCCTTCGCGAGCAGGCTCGCTCCCACAGGATTAGTGATGTGGTTACTGGCCGTTCTTGACCTTGCTCCAGATCCGCGTCCGCACCCGTTCGGTAGCCGGCGGCAAGGGTTGCAGGGTGAACAGGGTGGCCAGGGCTTCGGCCGACGGGTAGACCGCAGGGTTGTTGCGGGTCGCCTCGGCCACCAGGGCCGTCGCGTTGCGGTTGCCGTTGGGGTAGTTGAGGTGATTGCTGACCGGGGCAATGACATCGGCACGCATCAGGTAGTCGATAAAGGCCAGCCCTTGTTGCGGATGCGGTGCATCCTTGAGCAATACCAGGGTGTCGAACCACACCGGCGCGCCTTCCTTGGGCAGGCTGTAGGCGATCTTCACGCCATTGCCGGCCTGCTCGGCGGTGGCCTTGGCTTCCAGCATCGCGCCGGACCAGCCCACCGCGACGCAGATATTGCCGTTGGACAGATCGCTGATGAATTTCGACGAGTTGAAGTAGGCGATATGCGGCCGCAGCTTGAGTAGCAGCGCTTCGGCCTTCTTGTAGTCCTCGGGGTTGGTGCTGTTGGGCGGCAGGCCCAGGTAGTGCAAGGCGACCGGCAGCATTTCCGAGGGCGAATCAAGCATCGCCACGCCGCACTGGCCGAGCTTGGCCAGGTTCTCCTCCTTGAACACCAGGTCCCAGGAATCCACCGGCGCCTTGTCACCCAGGGCAGCGCGGACCTTGTCGACGTTGTAGCCGATGCCGTTGGTGCCCCACAGGTACGGCACGGCGTACTGGTTGCCCGGATCGTTGTGGGCCAGTTTCGCCATCAGATCCGCGTCCATGTTGGTGAAATCCGGCATCTGGGCGTGAGGCAGCGGCGCGAGGGCGCCGGCCTTGATCAGGGTCGGCAGGCTGAAGTTACTGGCCACCACCACGTCGTAGCCGCTGCGGCTGGTCAGCAGTTTTCCTTCCAGGACTTCAGCGCTGTCAAAGGTGTCGTAGACCGGCTGGATACCGGTGTCACGCTTGAAGTCATGCAGCGTGTTCGGGCCGATGTAGTCGTACCAGTTGTACACGTGCACGGTCTCGCCATCGGCGGCAACCGCCGACAACGAGATCGCCAGACAGGCGCTAAACCCCAGATTGAAATACGAGCGGTGACCACTCATGATGCGGCACTCCTGGCCTGCTGCAGGCCGGTGATAATCAGGAGTCTGCAGCGTATCGACCGGGGTGGCCGTTACCCATTCCCATCATGGGTTACTCGAAAGGGGTAGTGCGTGGACGCGTTGTTGAAAGAGTTACCGCTGCACCAGGGGTTGGCGCGGGTATTTGGTTCGGTGGGCCAGGATGGGTTCTGGCGGGCGCTGGTGGACACCCTGCGTTTGCTGGTGCCGCTGGACAACGCGCTGGTCGCGGTGATGCAGGCGGGAAGGGTGCCCGGCCTGCTGATCGATTTCGACTCGCGGGGCGCTGCCGACGAGCATGAAGAGCTGGCGGATTACTGCGCCGGGATGTACCTGCTCGATCCGTTTTACCTGGCGGTGTGCGCGGGCATCGCCGATGGCTTGCACAGCCTCGAATCGGTGGCGCCCGACCAGTTCCAGCAGAGCGAGTACTACCTGAGTTATTTCCGCTCCGTGGTCGGCGGCGACGAATTGCAGTTCATGCTCAATGTCGACGGTGCCGTACTCGGTTTATCACTGGGGCGTTCGACACGCTTCAGCCTTGAAGAGCAGGGCCGCCTGCTGTGCGTGCGCGATTGGGTGCTGGCCGCGATGCGTCGACATTCGCAATTGCTGCCGCCGCAAGGGCCGGCGGCCGAGGCGGTGGCCGGCGATCTGGCGACCTTGCTGGACCGCTTCGACGCACGCCTGTCGGCACGGGAAATCGAAACCGCGCGCCTGATTCTCCAGGGCTTCTCCAGCAAGGCCATCGCCCAGCAAATGGGCATCTCGCCGGAGACGGTGAAAGTGCATCGGCGCAACCTCTATCACAAGCTCAATGTGAACGGCCATGGCGAGCTGTTTGCGCTGGTGTTGCGGCCGCGCTGACGCGTTAGTTTTTGCAGGGGCCGCGTACAACCATGGGGCGGTGGTGTTTCAGTTTTGCAGTTTGAACACCAACGCCTTCAACCCGCATTCGATGTCGGCATCCGGAAACTCCGGCGGGTTTTCCAGCCGCTCTATGAATTGCAGGCTCGGCGCTTCGCGGGTCACGCCGTCGATCAGGAAGTCGGCACCGAAGGCCGGGTCGTTCATGCAGGCCAGAACAGTGCCGTTTTCAGCGAGCAATTCCGGCAGGCGACGCAGCACGCGCTGGTAGTCCTTGGTCAGCAGGAAGCTGCCTTTCTGGAACGACGGCGGGTCGATGATCACCAGGTCGTACGGGCCTTTGCCGATGACTTTGCCCCAGGATTTGAACAGGTCGTGGCCGAGAAACGTCACTTTGCCCAGGTCATGGCCGTTGAGCCGGTGATTGTCGCGACCACGGCTCAGGGCCGGGCTGGACATGTCGAGGTTGACCACGTGGGTCGCGCCGCCTTCGATGGCTGCGACAGAGAAACCGCAGGTGTAGGCGAACAGGTTCAGCACCCGTTTGCCCTCGGCGTTGGCCCGTACCCAGTCGCGGCCGTAGCGCATGTCCAGAAACAGGCCGGTGTTCTGTTTGCGTCCCAGGTCCACCCGGTACTTCAGACCGCCCTCGATAATCGTCAGCTCGTCGATTTCTTCCCCGAGCAACCATTCGGTGGTGCTTTGCAGCAGGTAGCGATGTTGCAGCAGCAGGGTGTGCGCGCCGGATTGCGCCCAGGCGTCCGACTGCGTGAGTGCCAGCAGAAGCTGTTTCAACGCCTCCAACTGCGCCGCTTCCGGCTCCTTGAACAACGCCACCAGCACCACGCCCTGCAGCCAGTCGACGGTCAACTGCTCCAGCCCCGGCCAGCAGCGGCCACGGCCGTGGAACAGGCGGCGGGTTTCGGCGGGGGCAGCCGCCAGGGCGGTCAGCAAATGTTCGCGGAGGGTGGCGAGGGCTTCAGGGTTCATCGGGTCGGGTCGGTCATTTGAAGGGGGCGGCATTTAACCATAGTTGCGGCACGGGCGGCTCACCCAAACCCCCTGTAGGAGCGAGCCGGCTCCGGGCGGCGTTCCGACGATGGTTGTTAACGAAAACGCGGGGAGTCTGACACCCCGCGGCGTTCTCAAGTCCATCGCGAGCCGGCTCGCTCCTACAAGGGATCGGGTAGGCAGTTATCACGATTTATTTAACTTTACGTGAGGATTTGGCGACCTTGTGCCTCCCATACTCGGCCCCAACGAACAACAACAGCCGGGAGCCCGTCATGTCGCCGCTACCTGCCTCACCCAGAGCCAGCCATCCACGATGGCTAAGGCTGACCCACTGGCTCAACGCCCTGGCGGTGCTGGTCATGGTCACCAGCGGTTGGCGCATCTACAACGCCTCGCCGATCTTCGATTTCAGCTTTCCCAAGTCGATCACCCTCGGCGGCTGGCTCGGTGGTGCGCTGCAATGGCACTTCGCCGCCATGTGGTTCCTGGCGATCAACGGCCTTGTCTACCTGGCGTTCAACCTGTTCAGCGGTCGTCTGAAACGACGGTTTTTCCCGGTCTCGCCCAAAGGCGTGTTGCAGGACCTGTGGGCCGCGTTGCGGGGCAAACTCGGTCATGCCGACCTCAGTCATTACAACCAGGTGCAGCGCGTGGCCTACCTGTTCGTGATGGTCGACATCACGCTGCTGGTGCTCTCCGGGCTGGTGCTGTGGAAATCCGTGCAGTTCCCGCTGTTGCGTGAGTTGCTGTGGGGCTACGAAGGCGCGCGCCGCGTGCACTTCTTCGCCATGGCGCTGTTGGTCGCGTTCGTGGCGGTGCATCTGGTGATGGTCGCACTGGTGCCCAAAACGCTGGTGGCCATGATCGTTGGACGTAAGGAGCACGTATGAACAAGCGCATTCAAGGATCGGGACTGGATGAGTCGTCCATCCTGACCGACGCCCGTAAGATCCTCGCCCCGCAGATCGAAGACCGCTCGCGCCGTTCGTTCCTGCTGCGCGGCCTGACCCTCGGTGGCGTGGCCATGTTGTCCGGCTGCAACCTAACCGACAACGAAAGCGTCGACACCGCCTTGTCGTCGATGTCGCGCTTCAACGATCGGGTGCAGGGCTGGCTGTTCAACCCCAACGCCATGGCGCCGACCTATCCGGAATCGATGATTACCCGGCCGTTTCCCTTCAATGCCTTCTATGGCATCGACGAGGCCCCAACGGTGGACGAGGAGAGTTATCGCCTGGAAGTGACCGGCCTGGTTGCCGACAAGCGCAGCTGGCGCCTCGAAGAGCTGCGCGCGATGGCGCAGACCGACCAGATCACCCGGCACATATGCGTCGAAGGCTGGAGCGCGATCGGCCGCTGGGGTGGTGTGCGCTTCAGTGATTTCCTCAAGCGCGTGGGCGCCGACACCGATGCCAAATACGTCGGCTTCAAATGCGCCGACGACTACTACACCAGCATCGACATGGCCACGGCGCTGCATGCACAAACCTTGCTGACGCTGACTTACGACGGCGCGGTGTTGCCACGCGAGTACGGCTTCCCGATGAAGCTGCGCATGCCCACCAAGCTCGGCTACAAGAACCCCAAACACATCCAGGCGATTTTCGTCAGCAACACCTACAGCGGTGGCTACTGGGAAGACCAGGGCTACAACTGGTTCGGTGGCAGCTGACCGGCGCCCGGCCATTTCCTTTGTACACACCCCACGCATCAAGGAGTTTCATCATGAAAAAGCTGACCACCGTTGTTCTGTCCATGTGCCTGGCTGTCGGCGCTGCCAGCGTGTTTGCTGCCGATACGATGAGCAATGACAGCATGAGCAAAGACTCGATGTCCAAGGACGCCATGTCCAAGGACACGATGAAAAAAGACGCGATGTCCAAGGACACGATGAAAAAAGACTCGATGTCCAAGGACGCCATGTCCAAGGACACGATGAAAAAAGACAACATGTCCAAGGACAGCATGAGCAAGGACACGATGAAAAAAGACAACATGTCGCAGTAATCCCGGATAGCTATAGACCCTGTAGGAGCGAGCCTGCTCGCGATGGACGTCAACGAAAACGCGGGGCGCCTGACACCCCGCGGTGCTCTCAAATCCATCGCGAGCAGGCTCGCTCCTACAAGTCTTTCGCTTGTCTTGCCGGGGGTATGACTTGAAGTCATGCCCCCATGATTTTTAATGGTTACAGCCCCGCAAACCCCCAGTGTTAAAAAATCGCAAACCAGCTCATCAACAACAAAAAAGAGCGTTTGCAACCATGACTCATCATCACTGCCGCGTCTTCGCCAGCGACCTGCTGCGCTCTTCGATCCCGACCCTTTGCCACGCCATGGCCCACGCCGGCGTGCGCTGCTGACCACCCCCAAACAAATCCCTCTGCGTCCTGAATAGAGAATCGACCCATGAAAGAACTCGACCTGTACATCGGTGAAGGTTTCGAAGGCCCTGGCGTGAACGCCGCGCACATCAACATCCTGATCGGCCCGCGCAATGGCCCGGCAGGGCAAGCGTTCGCCAATAGCCTGGCATCCCCAAGCCAGGGTCATTGCCCGTTCATGGTGATCGCCCAGCCGAACATCCCGGTTAAGCCGATGACCCTGTACGTCAACAAAGCCGCGATCGGCAGCGATCTGCACGGCAACGCCACCTGGGGCGCGTCCCAGGCCGGTATCGCCAAGGCCGTGCTCGAAGCGTTGCTCGACGGCACCCTGCCGCCGGAGGCCGAAGACGAGTGGGCCATCGTCACCGCCAACTGGGTCAACCCGGCCTGCGATGACCTTGATGCGGTGTACCTGAACAACTACAACGCCTGCCGCACGGCGATCCGTGCCGCGCTGACCGGCCAGCCGGAAACCGCGCAACTGGCCGACGTGGTCAATCACATCAGCAACCCTTTCTACACGCCAAAAGCCTGAGGTCCGCGCCATGCAATACATCCGTTTGGGCAACTCCGGCCTGCAAGTCTCCCGCCTGTGCCTGGGCACCATGAACATGGGTACCCCGGACTGGAAACCGTGGATCTTCGATGAGAAGAAAAGCGAGCCGATCGTCAAGCACGCCCTGGACAACGGCGTGAACTTCATCGACCTGGCGGACTTCTATTCCGCCGGCGTCGGCGAAGAAGTGGTAGGGCGCATCGTCAAGCGTCTGGCCCGTCGCGACGACCTGGTGATCACCACCAAGGTCGGCTACGGCACCCGCACCGGGATCAACGCCAGCGGCCATTCGCGCAAGCACATCATGGACAGCATCGATGCCTCGCTCAAACGCCTGGACATGGATTACGTCGACGTCTTCATGCTGCATTACTTCGACGTGAACACCCCGGTCGAAGAGACCATGGGCGCCCTCAACGACATCGTGCGTTCCGGCAAGGCCCGTTACATCGGCGTGTCGACCATGCTCACCGGGCAGTTGGCGAAAATCCTCATGGCCTGCGAGCGTAACGGTTGGGTCAAGCCGATCAACATGCAGCTGCAACTGAACTGCGCCTACCGCGAAGAAGAACGCGAGATGATCCCGTTCTGCCGCGACCAGGGCCTGGGCGTTTCGGTGTTCAGTCCGCTGGCCCGTGGCTTGTTGACCGGTGACGTGCAGTCGACCCGCAACCAGACCGACTTCTTCACCCAGCAGATGTACAGCGACGAAGCCTCGTTCGAGATCGCCCGTTCGGTGCAGCGCGTAGCCCGTGCTCGCGGTGTGTCCAACGCGCAGATCGCCCAGGCCTGGGTCGCCAACCACCCGGGCGTGGATTGCATGCTCGTCGGCGCCGACACCACCGAGCAATTCGACAGTGCCCTGGCGGCCCTGGAGACCAAACTCGACGCCGAAGAACTGCATGAGCTGGAGCGCAACTACACGCCGTGCGACGTGATCAACGATTACACCGCCGGCAAACGTATCCTGCGTACCGCCCGTCCGGGCCTGGAACGCTTCAACCTGACCGAGGCGGTGGCATGAGCGCATTGATCCGTCACGGCAACTTCATCGATGGCCAATGGTCCAGCGGTGGCCCGACCTACCCGGTATTGAACCCGGCCACGGGCGAGTTGATTGCCGACGTACAAAAGGCCGGTACCGAAGAAACCAACCTGGCCATTGCCGCCGCCAACCGCGCGCTGCCAGCGTGGCGCAAGCTGACCGCCAAGGAACGCAGCCAGCGCATCAAGCGCTGGGGCGAATTGATGTTGAGCAACCAGAAGGAGCTGGCGACACTGCTCAGCCGCGAACAGGGCAAGCCATTGGCCGAAGCCATGGGCGAAGTGGTCTACGCCGCGAGTTTCCTCGAGTGGTTCGCCGAGGAAGCCAAGCGTGCCTACGGCGACGTGATCCCAAGCCACAAGGCCGATGCGCGGATCATCGTGGTCAAGGAAGCCATCGGTGTGGTCGCCGCGATCACCCCGTGGAATTTCCCGTTGGCCATGGTCACCCGCAAGGTCGGCCCGGCGCTGGCGGCCGGTTGCACGATGATTCTCAAGCCGTCGGAAGAAACCCCGTTGTCGGCGTTCGCGTTGGCGGTATTGGCCGAGCAGGCGGGCATTCCGGCCGGTGTGTTCAACGTGGTGTCCGGTGATGCCGTCGCCATTGGCGGCGCGCTGCAAGCCTCCGGCATTGTGCGCAAACTGTCGTTCACCGGCTCCACCCGCACCGGCAAATTGCTGATGCGCCAGGCCGCCGACACCTTGAAAAAGGTCTCGCTGGAACTGGGCGGCAACGCGCCGTTCATCGTCTTCGACGACGCCGATATCGACGCGGCGGTCAAAGGCGCGATGGCCTCGAAATTCCGCAACACCGGGCAAACCTGCGTCTGCGTGAACCGCTTCTTCATTCAGGACGGTGTCTACGAAGCCTTCACCGGCAAGCTCGCCGAAGCCGTGGCCGCCATGCGTGTCGGCAACGCCCTGGAAGGTGAAACCGAACAAGGTCCGTTGATCAACAGCGCAGCGCTGGCCAAGGTCGAACTGCACGTCAGCGACGCGCTGGAGAAGGGCGCCAAGGTCTTGTGCGGCGGCCGTCGACATGCCTTGGGTGGCACGTTCTACGAACCGACCATCCTTGCCGAAGCCAACAGCGACATGCTGATCGCCCAGGACGAAACCTTCGGCCCGGTGGCCGCCTGCTTCCGCTTCAAGGACGAGGCCGAAGTGCTGCAACGGGCCAACGACACGCCGTACGGTTTGTCGGCCTACTTCTACAGCCGCGACATCGGCCGCGTGTGGCGCATGGCCGAAGGCCTGGAAGCGGGCATGGTCGGGATCAACGAGGGGATCATCTCCACGGAAGTGGCGCCGTTCGGTGGCATCAAGGAATCGGGCCTGGGTCGCGAGGGTTCCAGGTATGGTCTGGATGACTACCTGGAAATCAAATACCTGTTGATGGGCGGTCTCTAAGGACGCACACCCCCTGTAGGAGCGAGCCTGCTCGCGATGGACTGGAGAACACCGCGGGGTGCCAGGCTCCCCGCGTTATCGTTAACGATCATCGCGAGCAGGCTGGCTCCCACAAGGGGGGCATCGTTGCCCTAGGGATTACTGACCAGTTCCAGCCACTCGGTAAACAACCGCACCTTCGACAAGCCCCGTTTGTCGTTCGCCACGTCCAGCCAATAGCCGTACGGCCCGACCACTTCCACCGGGGTGATGGGCAACAGGCTGCCGTTGGCCAGTTCCTTTTCGATCATCTGCCGGTCGATCACCGCCAGGCCGCCACCGGCCAGTGCGGTATGGATCACCTGATCCAGGGTGCTGAATTCCAGGCCTTGCCCGGCATCGACATCTTCCCGGCCCATCGCCGCCAACCAGTTCTCCCAGACCTTCAAGCGCTTGCCGTTGTGCAGGATGTGCAGCAGCGCAAATTGCTGCAGGTCCGGTGCCTGGCCATCGATGAACAGCTCCGGGCTGGCCACGGCGATGTGCCGTTCCATCACCAGCAACTGGCTGTGGCATTGGGGGGCGGCTTCGAGGCCGAAGCGGATGTGGCAGTCGATTTCGGCGAGGCTGTCGTGACTGGCCTGATGGGTGACGCTCAGGCTGATGTCCGGGTAGCGCTGGCAGAAGGCGCGCAAGTGCGCCGATAGCCAGCGAGTGGCCCAGGTCGGCGGGGCGACGATGCGCAGGCGCTGACGCAGGTTGGGCACGCGCACCGCCTGCAGGGCACGCTCGATGTGGTCGAAGGCGTCGCTCAGGTGCGGCGAGAGGGCGATGCCGGCTTCGGTCAGGGACAGGCCCTGGGGCGTGCGAATGAACAACGCCACCCCGAGGTAGTCTTCAAGCTGCTTGATCTGCCGGCTGACCGCGCCCTGGGTAACATTCAGGCCCAGGGCGGCCTGGCTGAAACTGCGATGCCGCGCGACCTCTTCGAAGACGCGCAGCATGTTGAGCGAGGGCAGTTGACGCATGGAAGAAGGGGCTCCGTACCTGACGCCGACATGGCTGATGTTCTGGGTGCCTATATGACGGTTAGCAAGGGGCCGATGCAAGTGTTGATTGGGCTGACGCCATCGCGGGCAAGCCCGCTCCCACAGGGATCACCTGACCTGTGGGAACGGGCTTGTCGGGGCGCCGCATCGCCGCGAAGGCGTTCTCACGAACGCCAAATACGCCGGATCAGAAGTAATACCCGATGTTCATGTACAGCTGATTCTCCCACTGGTTCGTGCCCCCGGCACCCAGGCTCTGGGTGTAGCTGCTGCCGCCAATGTATGGATCGTTCTTGCCGAACAGCCATTCGGTGGCGATCCACAGTTTGTTCAGGGAAAACGACGTACCAAGGATCATCCGTTGCGAGGTCTTGAAGTCGCTGGCGGATTTGTCGAAGGCGCTGTAGTTGGCGTAGAGCTTGACCCCGCTGATCTGGTCGAACAGGTACTTGCCGGCCACGTCGTAGCTGACGTCCGCCACGTACAGATTGCCGCGGCTGGCAACGTTGTAGGTGCCGTCGTAACCACCGAGGGTCACCAGTTCATCGGAGCCGGGGTTGCGGGGTGACATCTGCTGGCGCGCCGCCTGCAATTGCACGCCCCACGGACCATTCTTGCCCATGTAGTGCACGCCCACGACGTTGCGTCGGCCGTTGTTGTCGGTGTCCTTGTTCTCCAGTGTCGAGGTCAGGCCGGAGAGGCCGACTTCGGATTTCCATGGCCCCAGGTCCAGGGCCTTGGCCACCCGCAGCACCACGGTGTTGCGTTCCTGGTTGTGGCTGCCATCGGCGACGTAGCTGTCGGCTTCGGACACCACGCTGGAGTAGGTGACCCCATTGCTGGTGCCTTTGCCTTGCCACGCGGGACGCAGGTAGTAACCGGCCTGGACGTTCCAGTCACCCGATTGCTGGATGTACTTGGCGCCGACCTGTTGCACGTCTTCCAGGCCGATGACGTTGCCCAGGGTTTCGTAGAAGGTACTGCCGAAATACGGCTGCAATCCGAACGGCACGGTGTTCAGGCCCACTTGCACCTGCTGGTCGGGGTTGAACTTGTAGCCGGCCCAGGCGTACTTGGCGAATTGGATGTCGCCGTAGTTCTTGGTGTACTGGTAAGGATAGGAACGCCCGTAGAAGCGGTACTGGGCTTCACCGATCCAGGTGTCGGAGTTGTACTTGGCGCTGAGGAACACCGTGTCCAGGCCGAACTTCTGAATGTCGCGATCCGGGTCATAGTCCCAGCGGGCACGCACCGCGCCGCCGAGGTCGAGGTTGTCGGTGACTTGCACGGCCATGGCCGGTGCCGCCAAAGCGCCGAGGACAGGAATTAAAGCAATGGAACGGATAGCGCGTGGGGTGATTGTGCGCACGGTCTTACTCCCGATTTCTGATTTTTATGGGCAACAGCAACCCCGGCCGCGGCGAGCGCCGCAGCACGGGGCAAAGGGTTTTGGCTTCGCCGGGCCTAAGGCCGGATCAATCTCAACGCCGGGCCATCCACCGGCACGGCGGGTATCGCCGATGCACCGGGCGCCGCCGCGAGCAGTGTCTGGGTGTAGCTGTTTTGCGGTCGCAGCAGCACCTGTTCGGCGGTGCCGTACTCGACGACTTCACCCTGGCGCATCACCGCGATGTAATCGCTGATCTGCGCGGCCACCCGCAGGTCGTGGGTGATGAACAAAATGCTCAGGTTCAGTCGCTGTTGCAGCTCGGCCAGCAACTCCAGCACCTGCTTCTGCACCGAGACATCCAGCGCCGAGACGCTTTCATCGGCGATCAGCACTTCGGGGCGCATGGCCAGTGCCCGGGCGATGCCGATGCGTTGGCGCTGGCCACCGGAAAACTGCCGGGGTTTGCGTTTGAGGGCGTCACGCTTGAGCCCCACCTGTTCCAGCAAATCACCGGCCTCGGCCCACGCATCCCCGGCCGACAAGCCGCGCAGTTGTGCGGCACGGGCGATGATGTCGCCGACCCGGTGGCGTGGATTGAGCGAGCCGTAAGGGTCCTGGAAAATCATCTGGATGCGTCGTCGGTTGGCGGCCAATGCCGAGCCGCGCAGGGCCAGGAAATCGGTGTCACCGACCCAGACGTGACCGCTGTCGCTGTCCACCAGGCGAATGGCCGCCTTGACCAGGGTGCTCTTGCCCGAACCGGACTCGCCGACGATGGCCAGGGTCTTGCCCCGTGGCAGTTGCAGCGAGACATCCCGCAGGGCCGCCACCGATCGACCGCCGACGTTGTAGGTCTTGGTCAGGTGTTCGATGCGCAGTGCCAGCTCTCCGTCGGCGCTGGGCACGTGCAGTTCCGGGTGCAGCGCCGGGACGGCGGCGATCAATTTGCGCGTGTACGGATGCACGGGGGCGTTGAGCACCTGATCGCGCTCACCGATTTCCACCAGGCGGCCACCTTCCATCACCGCGATGCGGTCGGCGATTTCCGCGACCACGCCAAAGTCGTGGGTGATGAACAGAATCCCGTGCTGACCGCGTCCACGCAGTTCACGCACCAGTTTCAGCACTTGTGCCTGGGTGGTGACGTCGAGGGCCGTGGTCGGCTCGTCGGCGATCAGCAGGTCCGGGCTCATCGCCAGGGCCATGGCAATCACCACGCGTTGGCATTGGCCGCCGGACAACTGGTGGGGAAAGCTGTTGGCGATCCGTGGCGGGTCGGGCAAATGCGTCGAATCGAGCAGGGCGAGCATGCGTTCGCGGCGCTCGGCGGCAGGCATCTGCGGTGCATGAATGTCGAAGATTTCCTCGACTTGCTGGCCGATGCGGATGGCCGGGTTCAACGCCGCCATGGGCTCCTGGAAAATCATCGCGATGCGATTGCCGCGCAACCGGCGCAAGGAGTGTTCGTCCATGCGGCAGATGTCGCCGCCGAGAAAATCGATGACCCCTTCGCTGTGCCTCAAGCCTTTGGCGTAGTCGCCCATGATGGCGGCCGAGAGCACCGATTTGCCTGAACCGGACTCGCCGATCACGCAGAGGATTTCGCCTTTGCGCACATCCAGGTTGATGCCTTGCACGGCGTGGGTGCGGTCGGCGCCGGCAGGCAGTTCGATGGAGAGGTTCTCCACCCGCAGCACTTGTTGCAGATTTTGATGTGGGCTCATGCTCAGCTCCTTGTGCCTTTCTGGGCGTGTTCATCCAGACCGTCCGCCAGCAGGCTCAGGCCCAGCATCAGGGTGGAGATGGCAATGCACGGGAAGATCACCAGGTGCGGGAACGCGATGGCCATGCTGCGACCTTCGTTGATCATGCCGCCCCAGTCCGGGGTGGGCGGTGGCAGGCCGAGGCCGAGGAAGCCGAGGGCGCCGATCATGATCGCGGTGTAGCCGATGCGCAGGCAGAAATCGACGATCAGCGGGCCGCCGCAGTTGGGCAGGATTTCCACCAGCATGATGCGCAGCGAACCCTCGCCCTGGGTGATCGCACTGAGTACGTAGTCCCGGGAACGGATATCGATGGTCAGGGCGCGCATGATGCGGAAGATCGCCGGGGCGCTGGTGAAGGTCACCGCGATCAGGATGTTCAGTGCCGAAGCACCGAGGGCGATGATGATCACGATGTACAGCACCAAAACCGGGAACGACAGCACGGTGTCGGCGACGTAGGACAGGAACCCGTCGACCTTGCCATTGAAGTAGCCGGCGCACAGGCCCATGGCGATGCCCACGGCGAAGGCCGTCAGCGTCGCCAGGATCGACCAGAACAGTACGGTGCGCGTCCCCCAGATCAGCCGCGAAAGAATGTCCCGGCCTATCAGGTCGGTGCCCAGCAGGAAGCTTTGCCCCGTGCCGTCGGCGGTCATTGGGGTCAGCAGCGGGCTGAAGCTTTCCAGCGGATCATGGGGGGCCAGCCACGGGGCAAACGCCGCGATCAGCACCCAGCCACCGACCAGCAGCAGACCGAGCAGGGCCAGGGGATGTTTGAACGATTGCAGGAAGCTCATTGGCCACCTCCGCCAAGACTGCGCAAGGTGATGCGCGGGTTGAGCCAGGTGTAGGCCAGGTCGGAAAAGATTTTGGTCGCGCCAACCACCGCGCCACTGATCATCGCGCAGGCTTCGATCAGGTAGACGTCGTGGTTCAGCGAGGCGGTGTACAGCAACGAACCGAAGCCCTTGTAGGCGAAGAACACCTCGACCACGATCACGTTCGACAGCAGCCACGGGATGTACAGCATGATCACCGTGATCGGTGCGATGAGTACATTGCGCAGGGCATGGCGCAGCACGATGCGCGAGGTCGAGGCGCCTTTGAGGCGAGCGGTGCGGATGTACGGCGCCTGCATCACTTCGACCATCGACGCGCGGGTGATGCGGGCCAGGTAGCCGATGCCGAACAGGCACAGCACCATCAGCGGCAGGGCCAGTTCGGCGGCGTTGAAACCGTCGCTCATGCTGCTTACGCCCGGCAGCCAATTGAGCCAGAACACGAAAATCGCCGAGACGAACACCGCACTGGCGAAGTCCGGAATCGAGGTGGTGACGATCGACAGGAACGACACCAGGCGGTCGACGAAAGAGCCCTGGCGGATGCCGGCCAGAATGCCCAGGGTCAAGGCCACCGGCACCATCACCAGCAGCGCCAGCCCGGCGAGGGTCAGGGTCTGCCCCAGGTTCGGCAGCAGCAGGTTGATCACCGGCTCGCGAAAGTGCACGGACGTGCCCCAGTCGCCACTGACAAAATCCTTCAGCCACACCAGGTAGCGCCACAGGAAGGGCTGGTTGTAGCCATGTTCCACCAGCCACGCGGCGCGTTGGTCGGCGGCGGAGTAGGGACCGAGGACGTTGATCGCCACGTCCTCGATGTTCAACTCTAGGGCGACGAACACGATCAGCGACACCGACAAAAGGGTCGCGATCAACGCCAGTAATTTGCGTAACAGAAATTCAGCCATGCTTGCAGGCTCCAGCTAATCAAGGGATGCCGGCCCGCCGCACCCTGGGGTGGGCGAGCGCGTAGGGGGCTGCGCGTCAGGCGCTCAACCAGACTTCATCCATTGGGTAGAAGTCCGAAGGGTGAACCTTGAACCCCTGGACCTTCTTGCTGGTGGCGGTGAACTTGTCGGCCCAGAACGGCTGCACCATCACGCTGGCCTCCTGGAGGATGCGTTCGACGTCCTGCATGGCGAGGGCGCGTTGCTTTGGATCGATGATGCCCATGGCCTTGTCCAGCGCGGCGTCGAACGCCGGGTCGCTGTAATGGCTTTCGTTCCAGGCGGCGCCGCTGCGGTAGGCCAGCTCCAGGGACATCACGCCCAGCGGACGGTGTGCCCAATAGGTCAGGCTGAACGCCGCCTTGTCCCAGATCGGCCAGTACTGGGTGGCCGGGATCACTTTGAGGTTGATGCGGATTCCGGCCTCCAGGCAGTTCTGTTGCAGGATCTGCGCGCAGTCCTGCTCGTAGCGGCCCTGGGTGTTGCCGACGATCAGGTCGATGTCGATGCCGTTGGGGTAACCGGCGTCGGCCAGCAGCTTTTTCGCCCCGGCCACGTCCCGTTCGCGTTTGGGCAGCGGCGCGTATTCCGGGTGTGACGGCGCGACATGGTGGTTTTCGCCAAGGGTGCCCATGCCGCGATAGGCGATTTTCAGCATCTGCGCGTTGTCGGCGCACAGCGTCACGGCTTTACGGATGCGCACATCGGTGAACGGCTTCTGGTCGCAAGCCATGCGCATGACCACGGTTTGCGCCGACTTGCAGCTGAGCAACTGCGCGCCCGGCAAGCGCTTGGCCAGGTCCAGCTCGGCCACTGTGACCCGATACAGCACATCGACCTGACCGGCCTGCAAGGCCGCCAGATGGGTCGAAATGTCGGTGCCCATGTCGACATACCGCAGTTCGTCGAGGTTGGCCGGTTTGCGCCAGTAGTCCGCCCGTTTGGCGAAGGTCGCCTGTTTGTTGACAGCAAACGACACCAGTTTGAACGGGCCGGTGCCGATCGGGTTTTTCGTCCAGTCGTCACCGGCCTTGAAGCTGCGGTGCACGAGGGTACAGGTGAAGGCGCTGAGCATTTCCGGGATGGCCAGGATCGGGCGCTTGAGCACCAGGCGGAACTGGTACGGACCGGTTTTCTCGAAGGAATCGATGTCCTGGAAGGCCGTGCGGTTGACCGACTTGGAGTCGGCGGCGATCCAGCGATGGATGTTGTGTTCGACATCGTCGCTGGTGAACTCGTCGCCGTTGCTCCACTTGACGCCCTGGCGCAGGTTGAAGGTCCAGACCTTGAGGTCTTCGGACGGGCTCCAGCTCTCGGCCAGATAAGGATGGGTGATGTTGTCGGCGTCGACCCAGGTCAGGAACTCCAGGGAGTTGCGCAGCAGGTTCGAGGCTTCGATCCAGGTGATCAGCATCGGGTCCTGGATTTCCTGGATGGCGCAGGCAAAGCGCAGGCTGCCACCTTGACGCGGCGGCTGTTGCTCGGCGGCGAACGCCGGGTCGCTCAGTAATGCCGAACCGACGAAGGTGCTGGCGCTGGCGACGGTGACGCCCAACAGGACGGCGGTGCGCAGGAATTGTCGACGGTTGATCTGGCCATTCGTGACCTGTGAGCACAGGTCTTCCACGGCTGGGTGCGGCGCGGCGCCGTCCAGTGTCTTGAGCTCGTTCATAAAGCCTCTCCGATACGTAGCAAAGTGCGTTTTTCGACTGGCCGCAGCGATGGCGGGCAGTCTGGAACTCGGGGGATCAAGTCAGCGAAAGAGTCAGCGCCGGGCACCGGGCAGGCGCAGGCGAGGCGGGCGTGAAGCCGGCGGAACAAGCGGGAGGAGGGAGCAGGTGAGGTAAGGCATTGGGGCAGCTCTCATGTTGTTTTTATTAGAGATGCCATCAGTTTTGTCACCGGGGAAAAGATCGACAAACGATTAATTCAGCGAGCAAACGTTCGATAAACGCATGTTACTGGCGCAACGCTATGTCAGCGCCTGAAATAGACGGGTGAAAGACAACCCCTGTGGGAGTGAGTTTGCTCGCGATGGCGCTGTGCCAATCGACTTTTATGTGTCAGATACTCCGCTTTCGCGAGCAGGCTCGCTTCCACAGACAAGCCATCTGCGGGATGTGGAAATTGTCCGACACAACACAAAAACGCATGTTGCTCGGGAAATTTTCTCCAAGGCATGGGATGCTTTGCCCCTGGTCAGCCTTCCACGAGTGCCTTTTTCATGAAACGCAAAATGCCCGGCCTGAATGCCCTCAAAGCCTTCGAAGTGGCCGGTAGCACGGGCAGCTTCACCCGGGCCGCCGAGTTGCTCAATGTCACCCAGAGCGCAGTCAGCCGGCAGGTGCGTCAGCTCGAAGAACAGTTGGGCGAGCACCTGCTGGAACGTCGTCACCATCACCTCGAATTGACCAGCGCCGGGCGGATTCTGCTGCGGGCATTGCATCAGTCCTTCGACAAGATCGAGTTGACGGTGCGCAGCATCCAGCAGAAAACCCATGCCAATCGCCTGCACATCAATGCGCCGCCGACCTTCACCCATCGCTGGCTGATGCCGCGCCTGGGCAGGCTGCGCGAGCAGCACCCGGACCTGGAATTGAGCATCACCACGCGGTTGCAGGACAGCCTGGCGGAAACCAGCACCCTGGATTGCGCGATCCGTTTTGGCGATGGCGAGTGGGATGGCCTGGACAGTTCGCTGCTGTTCCAGGAGCGCCACATCGCGGTGTGCACGCCATCGCTGTATGCGCGGGAGTGGACCGAGCAGGGCATCGACCTCAACCGCCTGACGCTGCTGCACGTACTGGCCCGGGAGGACCAGCGCTACCTGACCTGGAAGCACTGGCTGGACGCCGCCCGCATCACCGGCGTCGACACCCAGGGCGGTTATGAATTCGATTTGCTCGACCTGGCAATCCGCGCGGCCGTCGATGGCCTGGGCATCACCATTGCCGACTGGCACATGGTGGCTTCGGAACTGGCGGCCGGGCAGTTGACCCAGGTGCTCAACGTGCATGTCGACGGGCACCAGTCCTATTGGCTGGTGACCCGGCCGGAGCAGACGCAGATGCCGCAACTGCAGGCGTTCAGCCAGTGGTTGCAGGAGGAAATCTGGTTGGCGCAGCGGCAGTTGGAGCCCTCAACCGCCGCCATTTGAAACGCCACCAATCCCTTGTGGGAGCGAGCCTGCTCGCGATGGACCTGAACGATGACGCAGGCTGCCTGAAAAAATCCGTTGCCTGCACGTTCATCGCGAGCAGGCTCGCTCCTACAAGGGATCTCCATCGTTTGTGGAGTAACCTGCATTTTTAGAATGTTACACCGCTCAATAAATCGTTTGTTCAACGCGAGCCGTATGCCAAAACTGCTCGAACTGGATAAAAACAACGATGGGCGATTCACATGCGACTCGAGCGAAACTTTGTTAATGGTCAATTCATTGAGCCGGCCAGCACTGCGCTGATCGCGGTCTACGACCCGGCGACCGAAGAACAGGTCGGTCAGGTCTCGGCGGCCACCGCCGATGAAGCCACATTTGCCGTTGAAGCGGCGGCCGCCGCGCAGAAAAGCTGGGGCCAACTGACCAGCATCGAACGCGCCGAACACCTGCGCTCCTTTGCCGACGCCCTTGAAACCCGCGCCGAAAGCATCGGCGAAGCCCTGGCCGCCGAGTCCGGCAAGAGCCTGGCCGATGCCAGCAACGAAGCGCGCTACGCGGCACAGATCACCCGCTATCACGCCGAATGGGCGCGCCGCATCGAAGGCGAGATCATTCCCAGCGACACCCCCGACGAAAACCTGTTCCTGCACCGCGAACCGATTGGCGTGGTCGCGTGCCTGATTCCGTTCAACTACCCGGTCTATACCCTGCTGCGCAAAATCGCCCCGGCGCTGATTGCCGGCAACACCGTGGTCGTGCGCCCGAGCAACAACACACCGATCTCGGCCTTCGAAATCGCCAGGGCGGTGCAGCAATCCGGTTTGCCGGCCGGAGTGGTCAACATCCTGACCATGGATCACGCCACTGCCGCCGTGGTTTGCACCCATAAGGCCGTGGGGCTGATCACCTTGACCGGCAGCGTCAACGCCGGTCGCATCGTGCTCGACTACTGCAAGGCCAATATCGCCAAGCCGTCCCTGGAACTGGGCGGCAAGACCCCGGCCATCATCGAAGCCGACGCCGACCTCGAAGCGGCCGCCACGGCGATCGTCGCCTCCAAGACCACCCACTGCGGCCAGTTGTGCACGGCGGTAGAGCGGGTCTACGTGCAGGAAAGCGTCCACGACCAATTCCTCGCCCTGCTCAAGGCGAAAATCAGTGCCGTGGCATTCGGCGACCGGGCCAAGGAGCCAGGTTTCATGGGGCCACTGGTCAACGCCAGTTCGCAACAGAACATTCATGCCATGGTCCAGCGCGCCATCGCCGACGGTGCGGTACTGGAAACCGGTGGCGTACTGCCTGAAGGCAAGGGCCATTTCTACCCGCCGACCCTGCTCAGCCACTGCCGCCAGGACATGGAAATCATCCAGGAAGAAATCTTCGGTCCGGTGCTGCCGGTGCTCAAGTACCGCGACATCGACGAAGCCCTGGCCATGGCCAACGACCACCAGTTTGGCCTGGCCTCGGTGCTTTATACCGAGAACTACCGCACCACCATGAAAGTCGCAAACGCCATCGAGGCGGGCGAGCTGTACGTCAACCGTACCCCGGCCGACCCGTACCAGGGCTTCCATGCCGGCTGGAAACGTTCCGGCCTGGGCGGTGATGACGGCAAGCACGGCATGCTCGAATTCACCCAGACCCGTCTGGTGGTAATGAAGTACTGATTCACCCGTAACACGCCTCACGCTGTCTCTATAAAAACAATTAACAGGGACGCCCGGACCCACCGGGCGCCCGAGGTTTACTCGATGTCCAAGCATGCACCTACTGCTGCCGCTGTTCAGGGTTCGAACGCGGGTTCAAAAAGCCACAGTGACAAGGGAAGTCGCTATTTCCAACTGATGCTGCTGGTACTGGCCGCCGGTGCGATCTACCCGATCCTGTACCTGCGCCAGGTCTACCAGACCACCATGCTCGACGTGTTCCACATCAACCACAGCGAGCTGGGTTACCTGTACTCGATGCTCGGCACGATCTTCCTGCTCAGCTACTTGCCCAGTGGCTGGCTGGCCGACCGTGTTGCGCCGCGCTTCCTGATTTTCTTCTCGCTGGTCGCCACCGGAGCCTTGGGCCTGTGGTACTCCACGGCGCCTTCGATGACCGGCCTGATGATCATCTTCGGTTGCTGGGGCCTGACCACCGGCCTGACCTTCTGGGCCTCGGTGCTCAAGCGGGTGAAGATGATTGCCCATCACTCCGAGCAGGGCCGTTTCTTCGGCATCCTCGACGGCGGTCGCGGGTTGGTGGAAGCCTTGCTGGCAACCGTTGCCCTGGGCTTGTTCGCCTTTGCCACCGAAACCCGTGGCGAGTCGGCAGCCGAAGGCTTCAAGCATGTGGTCTACCTCTATGCCTTCACTTGTATCGCCATCGGCTGTGTGCTGGTGCTGATCAAGGACCCGAAGTCGATGGAGGACACCGCGGCGGTGGAGAAGGGCAAGTTCAACCTGCTCAGCGACCTGGCCACGCTGGTGAAAATCCCCGAGCTGTGGCTGGTCACCGCCATCGTGTTCTGCGGTTATCACATCTTCTGGGCCACCTACAGCTTCTCCGACTACCTGCAGGGCGGCGGCATGACCGCGGTCATGGCCGGCACCATCACCACCATCAAGCTGTGGATGCGTCCCATCGGCGGCATCGGCGGGGGCTGGCTGGGTGACAAGTTCTCGAACATTTCGGTGCTGGTCGTGGCGCTGTTGCTGGCCACGCTGGCGATGGTCGGCCTGATCGTGTTCCCGGCGCTCAACAGCATGGGCCTGCTGATCGGCACGGTGATCTTCATCGGCCTGATGACCTACGCCATTCGTGGCCTGTACTGGGCGATCCTCGACACCTGCAACATTCCGCTGCGCATCACCGGCCTGGCCATCGGCATTGTCTCGGTGGTGGGTTACCTGCCGGATGCCTTCATTCCGTTGATCAATGGCTACCTCACCGAACATTTCCCCGGTGCCTTTGGTTACAAGCTGTATTTCGGCTACATCGCGTTCGTCGGCCTGCTCGGGACCCTGGCGGCCCTGACCCTGCGTGCACGTATCCATCGTCAATCTTTGAAAACAGGTGCCTGAGATGAAAATCGTCGCCCTTGAAACCCACATTGTTGCCGTACCACCACCGCACGTTGGCGGCATGTACTGGCTGTTCGTCAAGATCAAGACCGACTGCGGCATCGAAGGCGTGGGTGAAATCTACGCCGCGACCTTCGGCCCCAAGGCCATGCTGCCCATCATCGAAGACGTGTTCGAACGCTACCTGCTCAACCAGGACCCGCACCACATCGAGCGCTTCTTCCGCCAGGCGTACTCCAGCGGTTTCACCCAGCGTCCGGACCTGACCATGATGGGCGTGGTCAGCGGTCTGGAGATGGCCTGCTGGGACATCATCGGCAAAGCGGCGAACAAGCCGGTGTACGAGTTGCTCGGCGGCAAGGTTCACGAACGCCTGCGGTCCTACACCTATCTGTACCCGGTCAACAGCCAGGGCGAGTACGACTACGACGACCCGGACCTGGCCGCCGAGTGCGCCATCGAGAACATGAACCAAGGCTTCACCGCCTTGAAATTCGACCCGGCCGGGCCGTACACCGCGTACTCCGGGCATCAGATTTCCCTGGAAGTGCTGGAGCGCTGCGAAACCTTCTGCCGCAAGATCCGCGAAGCGGTGGGTGACAAGTGCGACCTGCTGTTCGGCACCCACGGGCAAATGGTGCCGTCTTCGGCGATCCGCCTGGCCAAGCGCCTGGAGAAGTACGACCCGCTGTGGTTCGAAGAGCCTGTGCCGCCGGGCCAGGAAGAGGCCATGGCGCAAGTCGCGGCCAAGACCAGCATCCCGATTGCCACCGGTGAACGCCTGACCACCAAGTACGAATTCTTCAAGCTGCTGCAGGCGGGCGGTGCGTCGATCCTGCAGATGAACGTCGCTCGCTGCGGCGGTCTGCTGGAAGCGAAGAAGATCGCCAGCATGGCCGAGGCCTATTACGCACAGATCGCCCCGCATCTCTACAACGGGCCGATTGGCGCCGCCGCGAGTTTCCAGCTGGCGACCTGCACGCCGAACTTCCTGATCCAGGAAAGCATCATGACCTGGGGCGGCTTCCATGCCGAAGTCCTGACCAAACCGTTGCAGTGGGAGGACGGCTACATCATCCCGTCCACCGAGCCGGGCCTTGGCGTGGAGCTGAACATGGATGTGGTGCGCAAGCATTCGCCGTACACCGGCGAGCGCCTGCACCTGCAGATGGCGCCGACCCCGGCTGATGTCAAGGACACATCGCCGGCCAAGGGCTGACGGGCCTGATGCGGTTCTTGTGGGAGCCAGCCTGCTGGCGATAGCGGTGGATCAGTCGACATCGATGTTGAATGTCAGATCTCCATCGCCAGCAGGCTGGCTCCCACAGGGGGATCGCATCGTCCATCCCAATTTTGTATAACGACTTACGCGGTAACCGTGCATGACATACGACTACATCATCGCTGGCGCTGGCGCCGCAGGCTGCGTGTTGGCCAATCGCCTCTCGGCCTCCGGGAAACACACGGTACTGCTGCTGGAAGCGGGCGGTAAGGACAGTTCCCTGTGGTTCAAGATCCCGGTCGGCTTCGCCAAAATGTATTACAACCCGACCTTCAACTGGATGTACTACAGCAAGCCGCAAAAACAGTTGGGTAACCGCGAAATCTACGCCCCGCGCGGCAAAGTGCAGGGTGGTTCGGGCTCGATCAACGCGATGATCTACGTGCGCGGCCAGGCCCACGATTTCGACGATTGGGCGGCCAACGGTAACGACGGCTGGGGCTTCAAGGACGTGCTGCCGTACTTCCGCAAACTGGAGAACCACCCGCTGGGCGACAGCGAGTACCACGGCGGCAGCGGCCCGATCAGCATCACCCCGATGAAGGGCCAGACCCACCCGATCTGCGACGTGTTCCTTGAGGGTTGCAAGGAGCTGGGTTACCCGCACAGCGACGATTTCAACGGGCCGAAGTTCGAAGGCGCGGGGATCTATGACGTCAACACCCGCGACGGCCAGCGTTGCTCCAGCAGCTTTGCGCATCTGCATCCGGCATTGAGCCGGCCGAACCTGACCATCGAGCATTACGCGCTGGTGGATCGGGTGTTGTTCGAGAACGGCCGTGCGACGGGAGTTTCCATCACCCAGCACGGCGTGACCCGGACCTTTACCGCCAACAAGGAAGTGATCCTCTGCGCCGGCGCCGTGGACACACCGAAGATTCTGCAATTGTCCGGTGTGGCCGATCAGGCGCTGCTGGCCAGGCACAACATCCCCTTGGTCAAGCATTTGCCGGCGGTCGGGCAGAACCTGCAAGACCACCTGTGCGCCAGCTATTACTACAAGGCCAATATCCCGACGCTCAACGATGAGCTCAGTTCGCTGTTCGGCCAGTTCAAGCTCGGCCTGCAATACCTGTTCACCCGCAAGGGCGCCCTGGCGATGAGCGTCAATCAGGCCGGCGGTTTCTTCCGTGGCGATGAGCAGCAGGCCAATCCCAACCTGCAGTTGTACTTCAACCCGCTGTCGTACCAGATCCCGAAAAACAACAAGGCCAGCCTCAAGCCCGAGCCGTATTCCGGCTTCCTGTTGTGCTTCAATCCGTGCCGGCCAACCAGTCGCGGGCACATCGAGATTGCCTCGAAAAACCCTCGGGATGCGGCGTTGATCGACCCCAACTACCTGAGCACGCAAAAGGACATCGACGAGGTGATCCAGGGCAGTCGGCTGATGCGCAAGATCATGCAGGCACCAGCCCTCAAGGGCATCACGGTCGAAGAAGTGTTGCCAGGCCCGGTGGTCGAAACCGACGAGCAGATGCTGCAGTACTTCCGCGACAACAGCGGCTCGATTTATCACCTGTGCGGTTCCTGCGCCATGGGGGCGGACACTCAGACGTCGGTGGTGGACAAGCGCCTGAAAGTGCATGGCCTCGATGGCCTGCGGATCGTCGATGCGTCGATTTTCCCCAACGTGACCTCCGGCAACACCCATGCCGCCGTGCTGATGGTGGCGGAGAAGGGCGCTGATCTGATCCTGCAGGACGCCTGACTTTAGCCTTTACCTGTATCAAAAATGAATTTCCGTCGGTTCCGCTGCTCCTACCTGTAGGCAGCGGAATTGAGCCCGCACATTCATTGAGACAATCAGGGAGCGGCACGGTCATGAGTCGAGTACCGACAGCGGGCGAATACCTTCCTGGCGGGGTGATCCTGGTGGTTGAGGATGACCCGCTGATTCTGGAATTTCTCTGTGAAGTCCTGCAGGACGAAGGCTTTGTGGTGCAGCCGCAGACCAGTGCGGACGCTGCATCCCGGTACCTGGAACAGCATGCGCAGAATGTGCGGATGCTGCTGACCGACATCACCATGCCAGGCAAGCTCAATGGCGCGGACCTGGCCAACCTGTTCGGCGATCGCTGGCCGGGCAAACCGATCATGATCATGTCCGGCTATGAAACCCCCGAAAGCTCGGGCGTGCGGCATGCGGTTTCGTTCATCAAGAAACCCTGGGCGCTGGGACAGTTGCTGGACTGCGTACAAAACGCATTGCAGGGTAATCCTCCGTTGCATTGATCCTGTACATTGGCCGTCACACCCGCCAGATCCTTTAGACAGGAAGGACCGCCTTGTCCGCTCAATCCTCTGTTTTCCATAACCCGTACCGCGCCTTTCTGTTCGATATGGACGGCACCGTACTGACTTCCATTGCGGCCGCCGAGCGCGTCTGGGCGACCTGGGCCGAGCGTCACGGTGTCGATGTCGAGACCTTCCTGCCCACCATCCACGGTGCCCGCGCCATCGACACGATCAAGCGCCTGGCATTACCCGGCGTCGATGCCGAAGCCGAAGCGGCGTGGATCACCCAGGCGGAACTCGAGGATGTCGACGGGGTGGAAGAGGTGGTCGGCGCGGCGGTGTTTCTCCAGTCTTTGCCGGCGCAGCAATGGGCCATTGTCACGTCCGCGCCGAGGGCGCTGGCCTTGCGCCGAATGGCCGCAGCCGGGATCCCCGAGCCACAGGTGATGGTCACGGCCGAGGACGTCAGCGCCGGCAAACCTGATCCGGCGGGTTATCGCTTGGCGGCCCGGCGGTTGGGGGTCGAGATCACCGAGTGCCTGGTGTTCGAAGATGCCACGGTGGGGATTCTCGCCGCCGAAGCGGCAGGGGCGGATTTGCTGATCATCACGGCCACCCATGAACAACCGATCGACACCCTGCACCCGACCTTGGCCGGTTATGACGTGGTGGCCGTTTCTGTGGATGCCGCCAGTCTGATTCGCCTGCGCACACGCTGATGGGGTTGCAGGCGCTGGCTTGTCGGAACGCCGCCCGGATAAACGCGGCGCACCTGAGTCCAGCGCCAGCAAGCTGGCTCCTGCACGTTACACAACCTCCCCTATACCGGCTCGTTCTCAAAGATGATCGGCATCAATCACTGCCTTGGCGAACGCCTGCGGATCTTCCTGGGGCAGGTTGTGGCCGATGCCGCCGTTGATCAGACGGAACTCGTACTTGCCGGTAAAGCGCTTGGCGTAATCCTCGGGGGCGGGGTGGGGCGCGCCATTGGCATCGCCTTCCAGGGTGATGGTCGGCACGCCAATGGACGGCGCGGTGGCCAGCTTCTGCTCCAGGGCTTCGTAGCGGGATTCACCCTGAACCAGGCCCAGGCGCCAGCGGTAGTTGAACACGGTGATGTCGACATGGTCGGGGTTTTCCAGCGCCTTGGCGCTGCGGTCGAACGTGGCGTCATCGAATGCCCATTTCGGCGACGCCGTTTGCCAGATCAACTTGGCGAAATCGTGGGTGTTTTTCTCGTAACCGGCACGACCGCGGTCGGTGGCGAAGTAAAACTGGTACCACCACTGCAATTCAGCCTTGGGCGGTAGCGGGTTCTTGCCGGCCGCCTGGTTACCGATCAGATAGCCACTGACTGACACCAACGCCTTGACCCGTTCCGGCCACAGCGCCGAGACAATGTCAGCCGAGCGCGCACCCCAATCGTAGCCACCGAGCACGGCTTGCTTGATCTTCAACGCATCCATGAAGTCGATAACGTCGCTGGCCAGCGCAGCCGGTTGACCATTGCGCAGGGTTTTATCGGACAGGAAATGCGTATCGCCATAACCCCGCGCATAGGGCATCAGCACACGGTAGCCCTTGGCGGCCAGCAAAGGGGCGACCGCGTCGTAGCTGTGGATGTCGTACGGCCAGCCGTGCAGGAGAATCACCACCGGTCCGTCGGCCGGCCCCGTTTCGGCGTACGCGACGTTCAACAGCCCGGCGTTGACATGCTTGAGTGGGCCGAACGGCGAGGGCGCCGCGTAGCTAGCGCTGGCCTCGGTCGCGGCTGGCTGAGCGGCGGCGGTCGATTGCGCGTGGGCCGTGCCGAGCGCGCCGAACAGGCTGAGGGCGAGAAGCGACGCGCCGAGCAGGTGCCGACGGGTTTTCCCGGTTTCGTGGTTCTGCAGTGCCATCGTCATGTGGATGTCTCCCTTGCAAGCCGTTGGTCAGGAGTTCTGGATGATCCCCTTCAAACCGTGCCTGCATTTGAGCGTGGCGATGTATCTGGCCTGTGTCCGGTGCGCAGGCCAGATGCATGCGGATGTATCGCGATGTCATCCGGATACACTGTGATACATCACGCCACGGGCGGACCGACGTTGTATTCCTCGTCCGTGACTTTTTCCATCCAGACCACACTCACACCGTCCAGCGCTTCCTGGACGCCGATGTGGGTCATTGATGTGGTGGCGCTGGCACCGTGCCAGTGTTTGTGGTCAGGCGGGCACCAGATGACATCGCCGGCACGGATTTCCACGATCGGTTCGCCTTCACACTGGGTCCAGCCGCAGCCTGCGGTGACAATCAGCGTTTGCCCCAGCGGATGGGTATGCCAGGCGCTGCGGGCGCCGGGTTCAAAGGTGACGCTGACGATGGAAGCCCGGGCGGGTGGCGGTGGGGCGTTGAGCGGGTCCATGCGCACGTTGCCGGTGAAGCAGGCTTCAGGGGCTTTTATCGAGGGCTGCGAGCCTACGCGCTTGAGGATCATGATCGGGTCCTATTGATAAATGAACAGGTGCGCCCGGGTTCAGTCATCTGCAGGGGGAATCGACGCTTTGATGACGACCCAGGGGGCATTCAGCACAGCCGTATCAATCTGCGCTTGCCCGCGGGCGAGCGCAACGTACGCGTCGGGTCATTCGGTGCGGAACGGCAAAAAACGCCGCGGAAGGTGTTGCGTTTATCCTTGTTTAATAATAACTGGCTGTTTTCAAACAAATATTTTCTGTTTGGGCTTCACAGGTGCAACGAAAGTTGATAAATTTCCGCCCACTCTCGCACAGGGCCTCACAGGGCTTTAAGTCGCAGATACAGGGGCGTCGCCAAGCGGTAAGGCAGCAGGTTTTGATCCTGCCATGCGTTGGTTCGAATCCAGCCGCCCCTGCCATATTCCTTATGTTCATTCAGTTGCAACTCAGTCGGCAGCTTGAGAATGATCATGAAAAAACGCCAGTCCGAATCGGTCTGGCGTTTTTTTTGTCCGCTACAAAACCCTCCGTTGCCCATCCTTCGTCCCCTCCCGCGGCCACCGATAATGGCCATTACGATCCCCTTTTGGCCAATGCCACGCTATGAAGCGTGCAGTCTGTCAGCAAAAATCGGAACCAGGCTGCCGACCCGGCGCCCCTCGAATCCATAACCAGAATCTTTGATCTTCCTTGCCCTTGGCTGTTTGCGGGCCGCTGCCGTCTCAGAACATAAAAACCAGAGCTGACATTGGGGAACTGATCCATGGACACTATGAAACGCATTTTGGGCGCCACGGTATGTGGGCTGACGTTGCTGGCCAGCGCCGTGCACGCCGAACAGCGCGAGTTGAGGGTGTACAACTGGGCGGACTACATCCTGCCGTCCGTGCCCAAGGACTTCGCCGCGCAAAGCGGCATCAAAGTCACCTGGGACACCTTCGACACCAACGAGTCCCTGGAAGCCAAGCTGCTGACCGGCAACTCCGGGTACGACCTGGTGGTGCCATCCAACCAGTTCATCGAAACCCAGATCAAGGCTGGCGTGTTCCAGAAGCTGGACAAGTCCAGACTGCCCAACTGGAAGCACCAGGACCCGGCACTGCTCAAGTTGCTGGACAAGAACGACCCCGGCAACCAGTACGGCGTGCCCTACATGTACGGCACCGTGTTGATCGGCTTCAACCCGGCCAAGGTCAAGGCTGCGTTGGGTGAGAACGCACCGGTGGACAGCTGGGATCTGGTGTTCAAGCCCGAGAACATGGAAAAGCTCAAGTCCTGCGGCGTGGCCATGCTCGACTCGCCGTCGGAAATCCTGCCCCTGGCCCTGCATTACCTGGGGCTGGACCCGAACAGCCAGAACCCGGACGACTACGAAAAAGCCAAGGCACTGATGCTGAAGATTCGGCCTTACGTCACCTACTTCAACTCCGCCAAATACATGACCGACATCGCCAACGGCGACATTTGCGTGGCCATCGGTTACTCCGGCAGCTTCTACCAGTTCGGCAATCGCGCCAAAGAAGCGGGCAACGGCGTGGTGGTCGATTGGCGCCTGCCGAAGGAGGGGGCGCCAATCTGGTTCGATACCTTCGCCATTCCCAAAAGCGCGAAGAACGTCGAAGAAGCCCACGCGTTTCTCAACAACTTGCTGGACCCGAAAGTCATCGCCCCCATCAGTGACTTCCTGGGGTATCCGAACGCCAACAAGGATTCGCTTGCCCTGATCAACAAGGACATCACCGGCAACCCCGACCTGACACCGACCCCCGACGCCCTGAAGACCCTCTATGTCGTGCAGCCGTTGCCGCAGAAGCTGGAGCGGGTGCGCACCCGGGTCTGGACCAGCATCAAGTCGGACAAGTAGCCGATCCACGGTGGGAGCGGGGCGCTCCCACCTCGGCCCGTCGCTTGCGGCAACCCGGCCCTAGAACGTGCAGACAGCATCGGAAAACACCACCCGGCCAAACTGCGCATTCGCATCCAGGGGGGTGATGGCCAGCAATTGATCCAGGCGAATTTCCTGTTGAGCGTCATCCGTCTGCAGCAGGATGAACTCTTCCTTCTCGCTCGAGGTGCGCGTGGTCAGTGCCTTGGCCACCAGGCGTGCGCCGTCCTTCAACTCGATGTCCAGTCGATAACCGCGCATACAGGCGATTTCGAGATAGTCATAGAGGTCGCAACTCATGGGCTGGTATTCGTTCATGTCGATTGTCCTGGCAACACGGCGGTTTGATTGAGCATAGACAGGGCGAGTCAGTAACGATAACGCGTGTGGTCTGGAAAAACGCGGCGTACTGGAGTCCATCGCCAGCAGGCTGGCTCCAACAGGACTGTGCCGTGAGATAGACTCACCCCGGGTCTTCTGAAGGCAGGAGTGACACGCGTGGCAGGATTGCAATGGATTCGCTGATCACCGCCGCGGCGCAGGCGCTGGCGGCGGGTGACCCGCTTGGTGCGCTGGACCGCGTGGCATTGCGCGAGGATGCACCGGCGCTGGCGCTGCGTGGTATCGCCATGGCGCAACTGGGCGATCTGGCGCGGGCCAGGGCACTGGTGCGCAGGGCGGCGCGGGCCTTCGGGCCGAAAGAGGCGGTGGCGCGGGCGCGCTGCGTGGTCGCTGAGGCCGAGATCGCGCTGGCCTCGCGGGAGCTTGGCTGGCCGGTGAAGGCGCTCGACGCCGCGCGGGTCACGCTGGTGGCCCACGGCGATTCCGTCAACGCGGCCCATGCGCGCTATCTGCAGATCCGCCGCTTGCTGCTGATCGGACAGCTCGATGAGGCGCAGGCATTGCTCGCGGACCTCGATCCGGCAATCCTGCCTCCCGCATTGCGGGCCACCCATGAACTGGTGGTGGCGGGAATTGCGATGCGCTGTCTGCGTTCCCAAGCGGCACGGGCGGCGCTCGTCAGGGCCGAACTCGCCGCCCGCCAGTCCGGCATTCCCGCGCTGTGCGCTGAAGTCGACAGCGCGGCACTTTTACTCAACAGTCCTGCCGCGTGCTTAATCTCCCAAGGCGAACCACGACCCCTGTTGCTCGACGAAGTGCAAGCGCTGCTGGCCTCGACATCGTTGGTGATCGACGGCTGCCGCTCTGTCGTGCGCAGCGCGGGCATGTCGGTTTCCCTGGCCACGCGCCCGATCCTCTTCACCCTGCTGCGAACCCTCGCCGAAGCCTGGCCGGCGGACGTGTCGCGGGAAACACTGATCGCCAAGGCCTTTCGCCTGAAGCTCAGCGATGAATCCCACCGGGCCCGTTTGCGCGTGGAAATCGGCCGCCTGCGCGCGGCACTGAAACCCCTCGCCAGCGTGACCGCCAGCAAACGCGGATTTGCCCTGTTCCCCCAGGTTTCAACCGATGTGGTGTTGCTGATGCCACCGGTCGAAGCGCGACATGCCGCGGTGTTCGCCTTGCTCGCCGACGGTGAGGCCTGGTCGAGCTCGGCCCTGGCACTGGCGTTGGGCAACAGCCAGCGCAGCGTGCAACGGGCACTCGACACACTGGCGACGGCGGGCAAGGTGCAGTCGTTTGGTCACGGCCGGGCACGGCGCTGGGTGACTGCGCCGGTGCCCGGTTTCGCGACGACCTTGTTACTCCCCGGTCCGCCGCCCGGTGGCTAGGATGAACGCCACAACCCCTAGCGAGGAACACCCTCATGAAACAGTCAGCCGCCGAAATCCTCCGTGAATATGGTCCCTTTGCCGATGTCGATAAAGTGCACGGCCTGACCTGGGACGGCCGGCAGGTATGGTTTGCCAGCGGAGAGAAAATCAATGCCCTCGACCCTGACACCGGCAAGACCCTGCGCTCGATCGACGTTGCCGCCCATGCCGGCACCGCCTACGACGGTGAGCACCTGTTCCAGATTGCCGAGGACCGCATCCAGAAAATCGACCCGCATACCGGCCGGATACTCGGCACCATCCCGGCCCCTGGTGGCGGCAACGACTCGGGCCTGACCTGGGCCGAAGGCACCCTGTGGGTGGGGCAGTATCAGGCGCGGAAAATCCATCAGATCGACCCCGAGAACGGCGCGATTCTGCGCACCATCGAGTCCAACCGGTTTGTCACCGGCGTGACCTGGGTTGAAGGCGACCTGTGGCATGGCACCTGGGAAGCCGAAGAGAGCGAACTGCGCCGCGTCGATCCGCATTCGGGCGAAGTCCTCGAAAGCCTGAAGATGCCGGCCGGTATCGGCGTGTCGGGGCTTGAGTCCGATGGTGGCGAGCGGTTCTTTTGCGGCGGTGGCATGAGCGGGAAGGTGAGGGTGGTGCGCCGGCCTTCCTGACATTTTCGTCTACGAGTCGGGCTTGGTGATCCTGGGAAAAGATCATCAAGCCCGAGTGCCTCTATCTGCACTCAGCATCCCGCTGTCCTGAAAATGTACGGCTGTGTACAGGTCGTGTACGCCATGGATTCCGAGGTGTACAGTTGAGCGCAATTCTCAGGTAAAGGCGCCAGCCAAGATGTCGCAGACAGGAAAGGGGAAAACCAAGGCTCAGGATGCAGGATGGCGGGGTTCGGTCGATGGCTGGCTGGACGCCGCCTACGATGCGTTGAAGGAATCCGGTGTCGATGCGGTGCGGGTGATGCCGCTGGCCAAGCGCCTGAATTTGTCGCGCACCAGCTTCTATTGGTTCTACGAAGATCGCGAGCAGTTGCTGGCGGCACTGCTGGCCCGCTGGCGGGACAAGAACAGTGGCGGCCTGGTCGGGCAGTGCGAGAGTTATGCCGAGAGTATTTGCGAAGCGATCCTCAACGTCTTCGAGTGCTGGTTGAACCCCGAGCTGTTCGACTCGCAATTCGAATTCGCCGTACGCAGCTGGGCGCTGCAATCGGCGGAGGTCACCGCCGAAATTGCCCTGGCCGATGAGGCGCGCATCAATGCCCTGACCGCGATGTTTCGCCGGTTCGGCTACGAAGCCGAGGCCGCCGACGCGAGGGCCAGGACGATCTACCTGACGCAGATCGGCTACATCTCGATGAAAACCAGCGAGGACATCGTGGTGCGTTTTCGCCGCATCCCGCAGTACGTCACCGTGTTTACCGGCAAGGCACCGAAGCGGCGTGAACTGGATCGTTTCTTCGGCAAATTCGGTTACGCGGAAAAAGAACCCGGCGTGTTCGGTCCGCTGGTTGAAACCATCGAGGAGCCGGCAGCCGATGAACAATAGAACCCTGGGCATCATTGGCGGTACCGGCTGGCTGGGCCGCGCGATCGCCGAGGCGCTGCTCGACAGCGGTTTCATCGAGCCTGCCGCACTGCTCATTTCCAACCGCTCGGGCCGCAGCACGCTGCGACCGGACGTGCGGGTGCTGGCCGATAACCAACAGTTGGTGGCGCTCAGCGATGTGCTGGTGTTGTCGATTCGTCCGGAGCAGTTTCGTGAACTGCGGATCGACGCCAGCGGCAAACAGGTGATTTCCCTCATGGCCGGGATCCCGGCCGCCGTCATCAGCGCCGCCACCGGTGCGCAAACGGTGGTGCGGGCCATGCCGAATGCGGCCGTGGAGATCAGGCAGTCGTACACCCCTTGGTACAGCACCGGCGCGCTTGGCGACATGGATCGTCAGTGGCTGCAGCAGTTGTTCGAATGCGTGGGCGTGGCGGATGAAGTGCCGAACGAAGACTGCATTGATTACCTCAGCGCGTTGTCCGGCACCGGGCCGGCGTTCCCCGCCTTGCTGCACCAGGCGCTGGCGAGTCAGGCGGAGGCGGCGGGTATTCCCCACCACATCGCCCAGCGTGCCGCCCGAGGCGTGGTGGTCGGAGGCGGGCAGATGCTTGCCAATCGTGATCCGCTGCAAATGATCGAAGCACTGATGGCTTACCGTGGCGTGACGGCGGCGGCCTTGCAGTCGATGAGCGAACAGGGCATTGATGCCATCGTCGGTCGGGCCTTGCAGGCCGGCGCGGAGGTTGCGCGGCGGGGGATGTAGCGAACTCCGATAATGGTTCTGTGGCGAGGGAGCTTGTCGAGTCGTCGCACCGTCCCGCTGGACTGCGCAGCAGGCCCATTCCTGGGGTCGCTGCGCAACCCAGCGGGAGCAAGCTCCCTCGCCACAAGTGAATCGCAGGATCAGAGATCTTTCACCAGCCGCAACGCATCGTAGATCGCCGCATGGGTGTTGCGCGCGGCCACGGCGTCACCAATCCGGAACAGCTGGAATTGCCCCTGGGGATTGGTGACGATGTTTTGCGCCTTGCCGGCGATGAGGTTGTGCTGTTCCACCGCGCCACCGTTGCTCGAATGCGGGCGAAGCTCGAAGTACAGATCGTCCAGGGGCAGGGTGCCGTGGTTCACCACCACCTGATCGACGATCCGCTGCTTGTGCACCTGGCCATAATCGCTGCCGAAGGTCGCGAGCAGGCGACCATCGCGTTTCTCGACCGTCTCGACGCGGTAAGTCACGGTGAAGGTGACGTCCAGATCCTGCAGGCTGCGCATGTAGGGCACCAGGTTCATGGCCATGACTTCCGGTGCGAACGAACGGTCAGGCGTCACGATCTCCACGGTCGCGCCGCTTTTGGCGATGACTTCGGCCGCCTGCAACGCGGCATGGTCACCGGCATCGTCGAAGATCAACACATGGCGGCCGGGCTTGATGTCACCGGAAATGATGTCCCAGGTCGACACCACCAACTCGTTGCCCTGGGTCAGCACCTCGGTGTGGGGCAGGCCGCCGGTGGCGACAATCACCACATCCGGCTCGTGGGCCAATACCGTGTCGGCTTCGGCCCAGGTGTTGAAGTGGAACTTGACCCCCAGGCGCTCGCACTGGGCCATGCGCCAGTCGATGATGCCGATCATTTCGCGGCGTCGCTCATTGAGGGCCGTCAGGCGGATTTGCCCACCGGGTTGATCGGCGGCCTCCAGCACCGTCACGTCGTGCCCGCGTTCACCCGCGACCCGCGCCGCTTCCAGGCCCGCAGGGCCGCTGCCGATCACCAGGACTTTGCGCTTGACGGCAGCCTTGGGAATCTCGTGAGGCATGGTGGTTTCCCGGCCGGTCGCCGGGTTGTGGATGCAATAGGCCGCGCCGCCCTGATAGATGCGGTCCAGGCAGTAGTTGGCGCCCACGCAAGGGCGAATGTCTTCCTCACGCTTTTCGATGATCTTGCGCACGATGTGCGGGTCGGTCATGTGCGCCCGGGTCATGCCCACCATGTCGACCTTGCCCGAGGCAATCGCGTAGCGCGCAGTGGCCACGTCCGGAATCTTCGCGGCGTGGAAGGTCGGGAACCCGGTGGCCGAGCGAATTTCGCCGGCGAAATCCAGGTGCGGTGAATTGCGCATGCCCTGGATCGGGATGACATCGGTCAAACCGGCGTCGGTATCGATGTGGCCGCGCACCACATTGAGGAAGTCCACCAGCCCGCTGTCCTTGAGCATGTGCGAAACCTGCATGCCTTCGCTGGCATTGAAGCCCCCTGGCAGTTGCTCGTCACCGGTGTAACGCACGCCGAGCAGGAAGTCTTCGCCCACCCGCTGGCGAATGCCCCGCAGGATGTCGAAGGTAAAACGCATGCGGTTTTCCAGCGAACCGCCGTAGGGACCGTCGAGTTCGTTGGTCAGCGGTGACCAGAACTGGTCCATCAAATGCCCGTAGGCCTGCAGTTCCAGGCCATCCATGCCGGCCGCCTTCATGCGTTCGGCCGCGTCCACGTAGTCCTTGATGATCCGCTCGATGTCCCAGTCTTCCATTTTTTTCGGGAAGGACCGGTGCGCGGCCTCGCGGTGGTGGGAAGGCGACACCACGGGCAGCCAGTCGGCCTTGTCCCAGCGGGTGCGCCGGCCCAGGTGCGTCAACTGGATCATCACCGCCGCGCCGTGTTCATGGCATTCGTCGGTCAGGTCCTTGAGCCATCCGACCACTTCGTCCTTGTAGGCCAGTACGTTGTTGAACACCGGCGGACTGTCGCGCGAGACCGCCGCGGAGCCGGCGGTCATGGTCAGGGCAACACCGGCCTTGGCACGTTCGACGTGATAGGCGCGATACAGGTCCTTGGGCATGCCGTCCACCGGATAGGCCGGTTCGTGGGAGGTGGTGATGATGCGGTTTCTGAGGGTCAGGTGCTTGATCGTGTACGGCTGCAGCAAGGGATCGCTGGACATGGTGGTGCGCTCCAAAGTGGGCTTCATCAGGCTCGGCGACTTGAAATTAGGATAACTGTACATGTGTGTCAATCCTTCATGACACAGGTGTACATTTTGCTTGCGCGGGATAAAAGTCGTGGATAAGATCGGCGCACAAGGAGAAGGGATCGGTCAAACCGACCTGCCGCGCAAGGCTGCATTTTTCACGACCGTAAGGCCGTTCAAATTAAGACAAACCTGCCAATAACAACCAAAACAGGAAGACGCTTGATGAACGCTCATTCGCCGTATCGAAAAACAATCTGTGCCGGATTGATCAGTGTTGCGCTCGCCACCGGCGCTGCGCTGGCGCAAGCCGCGGAACCTGCGCCGGTGCGTATTGGCTGGGTCAACTGGTCGGACACCGAGATCACCGTCAAGCTGGCCACCACGGCCCTGGAGGACCATCTCAAGCAGCCGGTGAAACTGGTCATGGCCGACATCGGCATCCAGTTCCAGGCGTTGGCCAACGGCAATATCGACCTGATCCCGATGGTCTGGCTGCCGAGCACCCACAAGGCCTTCTACGACAAGTACAAGGACAGACTCGAAGACCTCGGCGTGCTCTATGAAGGGCGGATCGGCATGGCCGTGCCCACCTCGATACCGGTCAGCGAGGTGGCCAGCGTCGAGGACCTGAACAAGCCCGAAGTCAGGGCGAAGTTCGACGGCAAGATCCTCACCTCAGAGGTGGGCAATGGCCAATACAAGCTCACGGTCAAAGCCATCGACGAATACAAGCTCGACGGCTACAAACTGGTGGCGTCCTCGGAAACCGGCATGCTCAACGAGCTCGATCGCAACCTCAAGCGGGACAAATGGTCATTGGTCAATGCCTGGAGCCCGCACTGGATGTTCTCCAAATGGTCGCTGCGTTACCTGGATGACCCCAAGCAGATCTTCGGTGGCGCCGAGCAGATCCACGCCATGGCCCGCAAGGGTTTCAGCCAGGAGTATCCGGAAGTGGCGTACTTCTTCGCTCACTACTCGATTCCCCGGGCCGACCTGGAAGCGCTGATGATGCAGTCGCGGCAGAGTTCTCCCGACAAGGTCGTCGCCGACTACTACGCCGCCAACAAGCCGCGCTTCGAAGCGATGTTCGAGGGCAGCGAGCAGCGGGTCAGCAGTCGGCAGCCTTGAGCAAGCCGGCTCCCATGCCTCTTTACGGCGCTCCAAACACCATCGTCCAGTAAACCCCCTCGTCACTGCGCGCGTCCGTCGCATAGGCCGCGCCGACCTGGGTGAACATCGGGTTCATCAGGTGGGCGCAATGGCCTTGCTGTGGCCGTGCGCCGCCGCGCCCAGGCTGGCATTCCACGACAGCGGCCTTGCAGCGGCAAAGCGCTGGCGCCCGCAGAGGCGTGGTTTCGCGCGGGCAGCATTGACCTGCGCCCTTGGTTCACAGGGCTGGAGAGCATTTTTGCGCTGGGGGAGGAGCATCCGACGGTCGTAGCGAGTGAAGTTTTTTTGCCTGCACGGGGATCAGACAGCCTGGGTGTCGGGGTTTTGCGCGGTTCCGGTTGGTCTGAGCTTGAAGCGGCAGACATGACCGCCTCGGACCATGCATTCGCTGTGCTCAACTTCGCC
The DNA here is from genome assembly GCF_054061835.1 of Pseudomonas sp. TE12234. Classification (NCBI taxonomy): domain Bacteria; kingdom Pseudomonadati; phylum Pseudomonadota; class Gammaproteobacteria; order Pseudomonadales; family Pseudomonadaceae; genus Pseudomonas; species Pseudomonas sp. TE12234. Next base: position 66,143 of record NZ_JBSSEP010000023.1, on the reverse strand, counting down.
TCCGCCCAGCGCTCCGATCAAGGCCAGGTCCAGCTCGCAAACGACCGGGTGTGCAGCGGCCAACCGATGGAATACGCAGTTATGCGCGACGATTTCCTGTTCGCCGGATGAGCGAAAAAACACCTCGGCTTCATAACCCGCCTGGTTCATGTGCTGCACGATCGTTAATTCATCAACCACGTGCTGCTCACGGTCCCGGGCCAGTTTGCGGCCCAGGCTGCGCATCAACGCAGCCAGAGCCTCGGGGCCGATGAGGTCGGCCACTTCATCGATCAGCACGCTGGCCAGCATCTGGTACTGGCGGGGGAATTGCTCTTTGGCATAGTCAGTGAGCCGATACAGCTGCTCGGGCCGTCGTCCCGTCGGGCGGGTTGCTCCGCGCCGCACCAGGCCGTCACGCTCCAGCGCCGCCAGGTGTTGGCGAATCGCTGTGCGGGTGACCGCCAGATGCTCAGCCAGCTCGTCAATGCTCATGCCGTCCCCATGGTGCAGCAGCGCATTGAGCAGGTCCTGCTGTGTTCGGCCCAGTCCTTCCAGCATGGTGCGTCCTCGTTCGGCATCAGAACTTGTCGGGGAATTGCTTGACCAGTGCGGCGGTCAACGCGTCGGCCAACGCCAGGATATGGCTGTGCATCATCTGCCAGGTCCGCGCTTCGCCGGCGTAATCGTGCGCGGCGAACTCATCGATCTGGGCGATGTGGTGCCCGCCATGGGCAGACAGCATATTCACCAGCGTGGCTTCGGGCAGATTGGGGTTGGCGGACGCCAGGAACGCCGCGATGGCCTTGGCATTGCCGGTCAACTCGGCCACGGCGGCTTGCTTGCCCTTGGCGTCCTTGCCCACCGTGGCGTCGCTGTAGTGTTTCACCGCGCCCCAATGACCGGCAAGCAACTTGAGCAGCTGATCGGCGGCTGGCTGGCCATAGAGCGGGGCGATGCTGTTGGCGATTTTGCTCGCGTTATCGACGACCTGGTCAGCCGCGATTTTGGCTTGTGCGTGGTCGGCGGCCTGATTGGCGAGCGCGTAGTTCCTGATCCAGAAAACATGCTCGACCCACAGGTCGCGCAGGGCCAGGCGCGTGGTCAGCGCGGGGCTTTCGGCAGCGGCTGCCGAGGTCGCAGGCGTTTGGCTCCAGACCGGTGGCGCGCAGAAAGCCAACAGGATCAGAGCCAGGATTTTGATATTCATGACGGCACCCTCGTGTGGTGGGATCGTTCGACAATATCAATATAGACATAAAAATATGTTTTTATTGGACCAAGGTGAAACCTCGGATCAACGGTCGTTAAACCTTCAGTCGCTACAAACCCTCTCCCAACGCCTTGAGGTACTCCGGGCTGTCGCTGATCGAATTGTGCCCTGTGCCGGCAATCACCTGCATTGACGCCACACCCTGGGCGAAATGGCTGTAGAGCCGCCGGGTGCTCGGGCCTGGCACCACTTCGTCGTGCTCGGCCGCGATCAGTCGCGTTGGCACCTTGATGCGTTCGGCATAGCGCCAGGACTCGAATTTGTCCTTCAACAGCCACTTCACCGGAAACCAGCGGAACTGGCGGGCGGCGAGGCCCTCAAGGCTGTTGTAGGGCGTGATCAGCACCAGCCGCGCTGCCGGGCGTTGGCTGGCCAGGCGCACGGCCACCCCCGAACCGAGGCTGCGCCCGACCACCGCGACATGCCCATGGCTGGCATGCACGTTGTCGAACAAGGCCAGGGCGTCGCGGGCAATGGCCTCTTCCGAGGGCGAGCCGGTGCTGCCGCCGTAGCCTCGGTAATGCAGCAAATACAGGGCGTAATTGGGGAACGCCTGGCTGAACTCCGGCAGGCTGCGCGAGACGTCCTCGGCGTTGCCGCCAAAATAGATCAGCGCGTTGGGGCCGTCGTGAGGCCGGACGGAGACCTGCAACTGCGCGTCGTCGACGGGCAGGGTGAGCAGTGAGGCGGCGGTCCCGACAGCGCGGGGTTGCGGGTAGTAGATCAGCGCGCGTTGAAACACATACAGCGCCGCGCAGAGCATCAGGTACAACACGGCCAGGACGACAACAAGCAGCATCAGGTTGTGTGACATTCGACTAACGTTAGTGGACGGCATTGATGGCTCGGGGGGGAACACGGCTACGCTGGATCGCTGCCAGAGTGTAGTCAATCACCAGCGGGGCACGCCGGCCGTCTGCCGAGGTCATGCTCAATGCACCAACCCGAGGGGTTCACCCGCAGGAAAATACTCACGCTGGCTGCCGGAGCCTCGGCGGTCTTCACGTTCGGTCCGGCCGCCGCACCCTCAGCGCCGTCGACGGGAACAGGAGGCAAGACCATGCAGACCCGCGCCATTCCTTCGAGCGCCGAAGCACTGCCCATCGTCGGGCTGGGCACTTATCGCGGCTTTGACGTTGCCCCGGCCGATGCCGCCTACAAGCAACTGCCCGCGGTGCTGCGTGCACTGTTCGAGAAGGGCGGGACGCTGATCGACACCTCGCCGATGTACGGTCGCGCTGAACAGACCACGGGCGAGTTGCTGTCAATTCACGAACCCCGTTCGCCGGCGTTCCTGGCGACCAAGGTGTGGACCCGTGGCCGCGAAGAGGGCATCGCGCAGATGGAGCAGTCCTTTGCGTTGTTGCAGACCGACCGCATCGACCTGATGCAGATCCACAACCTGCTGGACTGGCAAATCCACCTGCCGACCTTGCGGCACTGGAAGGAACAAGGGCGCATTCGTTATATCGGCATCACCCATTACACCCCGTCGGCGTATGACGAAGTGGAGGCCGTGCTGAAAGCCGAGCCACTGGATTTCCTGCAGATCAACTATGCGCTGGACGATCGCGGCGTCGAGAAACGCATCCTGCCGCTGTGTCGCGAACGCGGGGTGGCGGTGATCTGCAATCGGCCGTTCGGTGGCGGGAACCTGCTCAACCGGCTCAAAGACAGACCCTTGCCTGGTTGGGCCGCGCAAGTCGGGGTCAAGAGCTGGCCGCAACTGGCGCTGAAGTTCCTGTTGTCCCATTCGGCGGTGACCTGCGTCATCCCCGGCACCGGCAACCCGCGCTACATGGCCGAAAACGCCGGGGCCGGTTTCGGTCCGACGCTCACCGATGCGCAGCGTCATCAGTTGATAGCCCTGGTGGAGTAGCGGGCGGCGCGCCCTCGAACCTCTCCTATACTGTTCGCGTCAACCGTCTTCCCCATGCCGTTGGAACCGCAGTCGACCCTCTGACGGCTTCTCCATCCAACACTGCAAGGAGTTCGAAAATGTCCATCCGCATTGGCGACGAAGCACCGGATTTCACCGCCGAAACCACCGAAGGCACGATCAACTTCCACCAATGGATTGGCAATGGCTGGGCCATCCTGTTTTCCCATCCGAAGGATTTCACCCCTGTTTGCACCACCGAGCTGGGCTACCTGGCCAAGCTCAAGCCGGAGTTCGACAAGCGCAACACCAAGGTCCTCGGACTGAGCATCGACCCGGTGAGCGACCACAACAAGTGGGTCGGTGACATCGAGGAAACCCAGGGCACTGCCGTCAACTATCCGTTGATCGGTGACGAAAACCTGGTGGTGGCCAAGCTCTACGACATGATCCACCCGAACGCCAGTGGCGGTTCGCGCACGGCGGTGGACAACGCCACGGTGCGTTCGGTGTTCATTGTCGGCCCGGACAAGAAGGTCAAGGCCATGCTGGTCTACCCGATGAGCGCCGGGCGCAATTTCGACGAAGTGCTGCGGCTGCTCGACGCGCTGCAACTCAATGCCAAGCACACCGTGGCCACCCCGGTGAACTGGCGTCCGGGTGAAGACGTGATCATCCCCACATCGGTATCCGACGAGGATGCGAAGAAGAAATACCCGGACGGTTTCAAAACCCTGAAGCCTTATTTGCGCACCGTGGCGCAACCGAAGTAACCGACTCGGCAGCAGCGTCACCCCGAAGCGGGTCTTCGGGGTGACCGATGGTCGGTACGACCTCTCTCGACACGCTCTTCAGAAACCGGCTATCCGGTCGATACAGCCTCAAGGACATGAGCTTTTTCGAAGGGAGCATGCAGATGAGCCAATTGCGTAGTTGCATCGCCATGGGGCTGCTGGTCAGCCTGAGTGGAACCTGTTTCGCCTCGACAGGGGTTATCGCCTTCCGCGGAGCCATTGTGGAGCCGCCTTGCCCGATTTCGACGTCGGCCGAAGGGTTCGCCTTGCACGGTTGTTCTTTCGGGGCCGCAGGCCAGGACGGTAGTGTACGCAAGGTGCAGCCACTGCAATCTGTGCGCTCAATCGACGGTTCGACCGCCCAGGTCAAGCTGATCGGCGAAAACAGGGAAGAGGGTGGCGTGCTCCGTCAGCAGTACGCCTTGGTGGACGGCAATGGCCGGGCGCTGACCTCGGGCAATTACGTGGTGACCCTGACTTACCCCTGATCCCTATCGCTGCGACAACGCCTGGACCAGATAGCGGTTAGGGATTGAGCCCGCGATTCTCATGCGCCACCACCACACTCCCGACCTTGCCGTAATGCTGTTCATTTAAGAGATAGAGCGAGCAATCAGTAACCTGTGGCGAGGGAGCTCGCTCCCGCTGGGGCGTGCTGGTGGGTACGGACTTAATGAGGCGGCAAACATGGCCTTTGCAGGAGACGCGAACCCTGTGGGAGCGGGCTTGCCCGCGATGATGGCGGCACATCCGGCATCGACGTGGCAGGCATGCCGCTATCGCGGGCAAGCCCGCGCCCACAATGCGTGCGGCGAAAGTGGCGCGTTCATTTCAGACACTGTGCCCCGACTTTCGCCACCTGCGCATCCTGCTCGGCCTTGACCCCGGACACCCCGACGGCGCCAATCACCTGGCCGTCGACCATGATCGGCACGCCGCCCTCCAGGGACGTCAGCAAGGGCGCCGAGAGGAAGGCATGGCGCCCGCCGTTGACCATGTCTTCATAGCCCTTGGATTCGCGCCGGCCCAAGGCCGAGGTGCGGGCTTTTTCGGTGGCGATGTAGGCGCTGATGGGCGAGGCGCCGTCGAGGCGTTCGAGGGCCAGCGGATGGCCGCCGTCATCGACTACCGCAATGGTCACCGGCCATTGGTTGTTCTGCGCCTCCTGCCGGGCGGCAGCGAGGATTTGGCCGACTTCGGCCTGACTCAGCACGGCTTTGCTTTTCATGGGGTTCTCCAGGGCTCGTTAAGGCAGGGCGGCTTCGACCAGTTCGATCCAGTGCCGGACAGGGGTGCGACCGGCGCCATCAAGGTGCGACTGACAGCCGATGTTGGCAGTGACGATCACCTCGGGATAACCGCTTTCCAATGCATTCATCTTGTTATCGCGCAGTTGCCGCGCCAGTTCCGGTTGGGTCAGCGAGTACGTCCCCGCCGAGCCGCAGCACAAGTGGCCGTCGGGCACGGTCGTCAAATTGAAACCCAGGCGTATCAGCAGCGCTTCCACCGCGCCACCGAGCTTTTGCGCGTGTTGCAACGTGCACGGGCAATGGAAGGCCAGGCGCTGGGCGCTGTGTATCCCCAGTTGCTCAAGGGGTTCGTCACGCAACACTTCGATCAGGTCCCTGGCCAGCGCGCTGACGGTTCTGGCCTTCTCGGCATAGACCGGGTCGCTGCGCAGCAGATGGCCGTAGTCCTTGATAAACGCACCGCAGCCGCTGGCGGTTTGCACGATGGCCTCGGCGCCTTTTTCGATGCTCGGCCACCAGGCGTCGATATTGTGCCGTGCGCGATCCAGGCCCGCGGCCTGCGCGTCCAGGTGATAGTCCACGGCGCCGCAGCAACCGGCCTCGCGACTCGGCGTGACGCTGATTCCCAAGCGATCCAGGACCCTCGCGGCGGCCACGTTGGTGTTGGGCGAGAGACTCGGTTGGACGCAGCCTTCGAGCATCAGCACCTGCCGTGTATGACGGGTGATGGGGCGCGGTTTGCTCGGCGCAGTGCTGCGCGGCAGTTTGCTTTGCAGAGTGCCGGGCAGCAGCGCGCGAAACACCTGGCCGCCGCTGACCACGCCCTTGAACAGGTGCGCATGGGGCACCAGCGTGCGCAAACCCTCGCGCAACAAGCGCTGGCCGACCGGACGCGGCACCGCCGCGTCGACCACGGCGCGGCCAATGTCCAGCAGGTTGTGGTAGTCGACCCCGGATGGGCAGGTGGTTTCGCAATTACGGCACGACAGGCAACGGTCCAGGTGTTGCTGGGTCTTTTGCGTGACCTCATTGCCCTCCAGCACCTGTTTGATCAGGTAGATGCGCCCGCGTGGGCCATCCAGTTCATCACCGAGCAGTTGATAGGTCGGGCAGGTGGCATTGCAGAAGCCGCAGTGCACGCAGGTGCGCAGGATGCCGTCGGCTTCTTCGGCTCGGGGCAGTTGACGGGCGCTGTCGCTCAACGTGGTCTGCATGGCTCAAAGCTCCGCGTACAGGCGACCGGGGTTGAAGATGCCCCGGGGATCAAGTTGCTGCTTGAGGTTCTGATGCAAGCGCATCAAGGCGCCGGGCAGCGGCTGGAAGGGGCTGTCGGTGAGCCCGTGGCTGTAGCAGGTGACATGGCCGCCGACCTCAGCGACGACCTGGCGAATGAACGCCGCGTCGGCGTCGGACTTGAGCCAGCGCTGGGCGCCGCCCCAATCGATCAACTGGCGGCCGGGCAACGACAGTTTCGGCGTGTTGTTCGGCAGCGACAGGCGCCACAGGGGCTGGTCTTCATCGAAGAAACTCAAGCGCTGTTCATTGAGGTCGGCCCAATACGAGGCGTCCAGCAACTCCCCGCCCAAGCGGTCGTGGGCCGCCGCCACCGACCCTTCGCCACCCTCGAGCCGCAAGTGCAAGCGCTGGCCGTCATGGCACGCGGCACTGATCGGCAACGGTTGCTGGCCCCATTCCCCGAGGCGCATCAGGGCGCGGTCGCTGTCCATTTCCAGGCTGATGCTCAAGGCTTTTCGGGGTTTGGGCAGGACTTTGAGCGAGACTTCGGTGATCACGCCCAGGGTGCCGTAGCTGCCGGCCATCAGGCGCGACAGGTCGTAACCGGCGACGTTTTTCATGACTTCGCCGCCAAAGCGCAAATGCTTGCCGTGGCCGGTGATCACCCGGGTGCCGAGCACGAAATCCCTCACCGAACCGGACCAGGGCCGACGTGGCCCCGACAGGCCACAAGCAATCATGCCGCCCACGGTGGCGCCATCGCCAAAGGCGGGCGGTTCACACGGCAGCATCTGCTGCGCGGCATCCAGTACTTGCGACAGTTCGGCCAATGGCGTGCCGCCGCGAGCGGTGATCACCAGTTCGGTCGGGTCGTAACTGACGATGCCCCGGTGCGAGCGGGTGTCGAGTATTTCACCCGCGGTCACCCGTCCCAGAAAGGCTTTGCTGTTGGAACCCTGGATGCGCAGGGGCGTGGTGTTTTGCAGCGCCTGATTGACCTGCTCCAGCAGCAGGCCGCTGTCATCGAAATCGCCCGTGCCTTGCATCAGAAGCGCTCCAGGTCGGGGAAGGGCAGCTGTCCGCCATGCACGTGCATGGCACCGAATTCGGCGCAGCGGTGCAGGGTCGGAATATTCTTGCCGGGGTTGAGCAGGCCGCTGGGGTCGAATGCTGTTTTGATCGCATGAAACAGGGTCAGTTCATCGCTGTTGAACTGCACGCACATCTGATTGATTTTCTCGCGACCGACACCGTGTTCCCCGGTGATGCTGCCGCCGACCTTCACGCACAGCTCCAGAATCTTGCCACCCAGCGCCTCGGCGCGATCGAGTTCGCCCGGTTGATTGGCATCGAACAGGATCAGCGGGTGCATGTTGCCGTCGCCGGCATGGAACACATTGGCCACCCGCAGGCCGTACTCCGTCGATAGCGCGGCGATGGCGTGCAACACGCCAGGCAGTTCGCGGCGGGGAATCGTCCCGTCCATGCAGTAATAATCCGGCGACAGGCGACCCACCGCCGGGAAGGCATTCTTGCGCCCGGCCCAGAAACGCACGCGCTCGGCCTCGTCCCTGGCCTGGCGTACTTCGGTGGCACCGGCTTGTTCCAGCACTTCACGCACACGATTGCAGTCGTCGTGGACGTCGGCCTCAACGCCGTCGAGTTCGCACAGCAGGATGGCCTGGGCATCGACCGGGTAGCCGGCGTGGATGAAGTCCTCGGCGGCGCGGATGGCCAGGTTGTCCATCATCTCCAGGCCACCGGGGATGATGCCGGCGGCAATGATGTCGCCGACGGCGCGGCCGGCTTTCTCAACGGAATCGAACGCGGCCAGCAGCACTTTCGCGGTTTGGGGTTTGGGCAGCAGTTTGACCGTGACTTCGGTGATCACCCCGAGCATGCCTTCGGAACCGGTGAACAGCGCCAGCAGATCAAGACCGGGCGAGTCCAGCGCGTTCGAGCCCAGGCTCAGGTATTCGCCGTCGACGGTGAGGATGTCGACCTTCAGCACGTTGTGCACGGTCAGGCCGTATTTCAGGCAATGCACGCCGCCCGCGTTTTCGGCGACGTTACCGCCGATCGAGCAGGCGATTTGCGAGGAAGGGTCCGGCGCGTAGTACAGGCCGTAGGGCGCGGCGGCCTGGGAGATGGCCAGGTTGCGTACGCCGGGCTGGACCCGCGCGGTGCGCGCAGCGGGGTCGATGTGCAGAATCTGATTGAAGCGCGCCATCACCAGCAGCACGCCCTTTTCCAGTGGCAAGGCGCCCCCGGACAAACCCGTGCCGGCACCACGGGCGACCACCGGCACCTGACGCTCATGACACAGGCGCAGCACGCCCTGAACTTGCGCAATGTCACGGGGCAACACCACCAGCATCGGCGTCGTGCGGTAGGCCGACAGCCCGTCGCATTCGTACGGTTTGAGTTCTTCCTGCTGATGCAGCACTTCCAGGTCCGGCCACTGCGTGCGCAGAGCCTGCAACAACCCGGCCTTGTCCACGTCCGGCAGCACGCCGTCGACGCGTTCATCGTAGAGAATGTTCATGGTCGCTTTACGATACTCCCTTCGTGAAAAGCCCGGACGATTGCCCGGGCATTTCGAGGCTGGCCAGGACCTGGGGCGATCAATGGCCGCCCACCACCAGGTGGCTGAACGGCGCCACATAGGCCTGCAACGTGACCAGCCCGCCAACCAGGATCGCCAGGATGATCGAGTGGAAGAACACGTAGCGCAGGATTTCCCCTTCATGGCCGTACCAGCGGGTGGCGGTGGAGGCGACCACGATCGACTGGGCATCGACCATCTTGCCCATGACCCCGCCGGAACTGTTGGCGGCGGCCATCAACACCGGGCTGAGGCCCAGTTGCTCGGACGTGACCCGTTGCAAGCCGCCGAACAGCACGTTGGAGGCGGTGTCCGAGCCGGTCAGGGCGACGCCGAGCCAGCCGAGCAGGGTGCCGAACATCGGGTAGAAAATCCCCGTCGCGGCGAACGCCAGGCCCATGGTGGCGTCCAGTCCCGAATAACGCGTGAGAAAGCCGAGGGCGAGCATGGCGGTGATGGTGATCAGCGAATAGCGCACCACCCATAGCGTTCGCAGGTATTGGCTGATCAGCTGCGGGATGGAGTAACCCATCAGCAATCCGCCGAGAATCGCCGCGAGCAGGATGCCGCTGCCGGTGGCGGTGAACCAGGTGAACTTGTACACCGCATCCTCGGTTTTCGGTGCCGGCACCACCGGCGGCACCTTCTCGATCTGCTGATGGATGGTGGTAAAGGTCAGGACCGGCGCGAATATCGGATTGGCCTCAGACAACGGTTTGCCCTGCGGGTCGAGCCTGGCCGAGTGGGTGGCCGGATCGATCGCCGGGCGCGTGTCGAACAGGTTCTTGAAGCCCTGGGTGCCCCAGGCGAAGACGAAGATGGTCAGGATGATCCATGGCATCCACGCACGCATCACCGCAGGTTTGGCATCGCTGGCAAAGGTCGCGTTCGGCTCGGCTTTGCTCTCATGCTCGGTATCGATTTTCGAATGGTCGACCCGTCCGGAAAGGGCGGCGGAGGTATGCACCGTGGCCGGTTTCCAGACCTTGAGGAACGCGGTCAGGCAGGCCATGGAAATCAGCGCGGCGATCACATCCACCAGCATGGGCCCGTGATAGTTGGACACCAGGAACTGCGGCACGGCAAAGGTGACCCCGGCCACCAGGATCGCCGGCCAGATCTCCAGCATCTTGCGCCAACCGGCGAAGGCCCAGATCAGCCAGAACGGTACGATCACCGAGAAGAACGGCAGTTGCCGGCCGACCATCATCGACAGTTCCATTTCATCCAGCCCGGTGACCTTGGCCAGGGTGATGATCGGCGTGCCCAGGGCGCCGAAGGCCACCGGCGCGGTGTTGGCGATCAGCGCCAGGCCAGAGGCGGCCAGTGGTGAGAAGCCCAGACCGATCAGAATCGCCCCGGTCACCGCCACCGGGGTCCCGAAGCCGGCCGCCCCCTCGAAGAACGCGCCGAAGCAGAAGGCGATCAGCAACAGTTGCAGGCGACGGTCGTCGGTGATTCTCGCCAGGGAATCCTGCAGCACTTTGAACGAGCCGTTCTCGGTGGTCAGCCGGTGCAGGAAGATGATGTTCAGCACAATCCAGCCAATCGGCAACAGACCATTGGCGGCGCCGTACAACGCTGCCGAACCGGCCATGTTGGCGGGCATGCCGAAGGCGAAGATGGCGATCAGCAAGGCGGAGGTGAGGGCGAGCAGCGCCGCCAGGTGCGCCTTGACGTGAAAAAATGCCAGGGAGGCCAGCATCACGACCACCGGCACGGCCGCCATGAGCGTTGAAAGCACCGGGTTGTTGAACGGATCGTAGACCTGCTGCCAGACCATGTTCCACCTCTGCTTATTATTGTTGGGCGTGCAGACCCCTGAGGGGAGGTGGCTTGTAGTATAGGTGGCATTACGCCGCTGTCAGGGTGCGCCTCTGGTCCTGTGAATCAGCGCTGTTTGCCGGGTCTGAGCTAGCATGGCCAATAGGGTCCAAATCCAGTACGGGGAGGAATGCCGCAATGACTGAGCGCCATCTGGTCCACAAGGAAACGCTGTCCAATGGATGCAGCATCGAGGTCAAGGCCGAAATCCTCAGGGACGGCTCGCTGGGGATGTTCATCGGTGTATACCGGCCGGACGGCACGGTCATTGACGAGAACCATGATCCCAAACCGCACATGATGGACATGGAGGCGGCGATGGATTGGGGCATCGATATTGCCAAGGGCATTGGCAATAGCCAGCGGACGTTGTAGGGGGGCCGCACAATTGCGTAGGACACAAAGCCCGCAGGAGCAGGCTTGCCAGCGAAGGGGCATTCAATGACGCCAAAAGCTTCGCCGGCAAGCCAGCTCCTACAGGTCGTTGAGGGGCGATGGCCTCAAGGCTGTTGCAGCGTTGCGCCGGTCACTCCCGTCGCGTTGGCCTTGGGTTTGGAGAACTTCCACGCATCACCCGCCGGCGCCGTGCCCTTGTCGTAAGGCTTGCCCAGCAGCATGTAGACCAGCCCGGCGCCCATCACCACCAGCGTGGTCAGGATCATCGAGTAGTTGATGTACCACGCCGCGTCGGGCGAGCGCGGCCAGACCATGTTGATGATGGCGCACACACCGTAGACCAGCGCGGCCAGGTTCACCCACAGGCCCCAGGCGCCGAGGGTGAATTGACCGTTCGGGCGCCAGCCCTTGGCCCGGGCGATCAACGCGGCGACCACGATCAACTGGAAGGCCACGTAGATACCAATGGCCGCGAAGCCGACGATGGTGGCCACGGCATCGGCCATGAACAAACCCAGGCAGACAATCGCCGCGGGCACCAGGCCGCTGACCAGCAGGGCGAACGACGGCACATGGTTGGCCGACAGGCGCTTGAACAGCGAACTGCCGACGATCATTTCGTCGCGGGCGTAGGCGAACAACAGCCGGCTGGCCGCCGCTTGCAGGCTCAACACGCAGGAAATGAACGACACCATCACCACGGCCATGACCAGGCGCGATCCGACCGGACCGAAGGCGTTGGCCAGGATGGTGGCGACCGGGTCGGTGTCTTCACCGGCCAGGACCTTGGCCATGTCCGGCACCGAGAGGATCAGCGCCAGGCAGGCGAACATCGCCGCCGCACCACCGATGTAGATGGTCATGCGCATGGCTTTGGGAATGCGCTTGCCCGGGTTGGGCGTTTCTTCGGCGACATCGCCGCAGGCCTCGAAGCCGTAGTACTGGAACAGGCCGGCCAACGACGCCGCGAGGAACGCCGGCAGGTACGAACCATTCACCTCGAGGTTGAAGGTGTTGAACAGCACGCTGAGCGGCTGATGACGCTCGAAGATCAGCAGGTAGCCGCCGACCAGAATCGCGCCGACCAACTCGCACATAAAGCCGAACATCGCCACCCGCGCCAACAGTTTGGTGCCCACCAGGTTCAATGCGGTGGAGAGCAGGATGATCGCCAGGGCGATGAGGATGTTGGCCTCGGGACCGGGCTTGAAGCCGAGCAGGATAGCCAGATACGGCCCGGCACCCACCGCGACCCCGGCGATGGTCGCGCACAAGGCCCAGGCGTACACCCAGCCGACCATCCACGCCCAGCGTTTGCCCACCAACCGGCGGGCCCAGGGGTACACCCCCCCGGAAATCGGGAATTGCGACACCACCTCACCGAAAATCAGGCACACCAGCATCTGTCCGGCGCCGATCAGCAGGTAGGACCAGAACATTGGCGGGCCGCCAGCGGCCAGGCACAAACCGAACAGGGTATAGACGCCGACGACCGGCGACAGGTAGGTAAAACCCAGGGAAAAGTTCTCCCACAGGCTCATGCTGCGATTGAAGTCCGAACTGTAGCCGAGGGCGCGGAGCTGTTCCGCATCCTGATCGGCGCTGACGCTTGCACGCGCGTTAGGTGAGCCACTCATGTTATTTCCTCATTATCAATGGCAGTGATTAAGGCTGGCGGGTGGGGCCGCTGTTGCTCCTGTGGAGCTTGTTGTTCTGTTCGCTGCACATCCGACCCGTGGGAGCCGGCTTGCCAGCGATGGCGTTTTCATGGACGCCTTTGCCGGCAAGCCGGGCTCCTGCGAAGGGCGGTTGCGATTCAAGCCTGCTGCTTCACTTCGCTGTCGCGCCCGTCGTCGTACTGCGAAAGCCACTCGACCGCCGCGTCGCGGTAGCGACTGAAGCCCTTGTAGTCGACCAGTTGCTGGTTCAGGTCGCGCAGCACCCGGTGCATGCGTCGGGCCCAGGCCGGGTTGGTGGCGATGTCTTCGAGGCTGAGCAGGTAGGTGCGGATCGGGAAGACGATGGCGTTGCTGCGCGGCAAGCGATGCAGGGGCTGCAACTCGATGCGCAGGTAAACCAGCTTGCCGGCGTTCTGCGCGGTCACGAGGGTCCGGTCCGGCGCCCATTCCGGCAGGCTTTCGGCCGAGACTTCGAGGCGTGGGTTGACCGTCAGCGACCAGTTCAGGCGGCGAACCGGATGCCCGGTGCGCAGGCGCAACAGGAACTTCAGCGCCCGGTCGAGCATGCCGATTTCCTTCACCAGCGGCACCGGGCCGTGGAACTCTTCCCAGCTCATGCCGAGGTTGAAACGCAGGGAATAATCGGCGCGCTGGGTAGCGATGCCCGCGCCCCAGTACAGCGTGCCGTCGCGCTCCTCCTGCAATACCCAGTCGCCCTGGGCCTGGCGGGTCACGTACTCCATCGGCTCGTAGGGCAGGGTGGCCGGATCGCCGAAGGTGAAGCGGTCGTCGATGTCCAGCAGGCGGTTGGTCCAGTGCCACTGGCGGCCTTCACGTTCGAGGCTGAAGTACTGCGGGTAGTCCCGGGCGTAGGATTCCATGATCAGTTCCAGCAAGTCCCACTGCGCTTCCATCATGTGCGGCGCCGAGACGTAATGCATGCCGGGGTCTTTCTCCAGGGTGATCGCCCGGTCACGGCATTCGCTGATGTAGTGCTCGTCGATATCGAATGCGGCGCGGAACGCACCGTCCCCCACCGAGACATGGGGCTCGAGGTTCATCGAGTACATGTAGTCGTCATCGGGGAACGGGAAGGGCGCGCGGGCGATGGTTTCCGGGCTGTTGGCGAAGGTGTAGTCGTCGCGGTAGGTTTCGTCGGGATTGAATTGGATATTCATTGTTTTTTCTCCGTCGATCAGAGGTCGATGACCAGGCGATTGCACTTGGCGCGAGATACGCAGGGCATGATTTTCTTGCAGCTGGTTTTGTCCTCGTCGGACAGCCAGTCATCGGTGTGCAGCAGCTCGCCGTCGAGCTCCAGCACCTCGGTTTCGCAGTGGCCACAGGCACCGCCGCGGCACAGGTAGGGCATGCTGTACCCGGCCGCTTCCACGGCTTCGAGCATGGTCTGGTCGGGCGAAACCTCGATGGTCGCGCCGCTGCGGCCGAGGGTGAAACTGAAGGCCTCGCCGCCGCTGCTCTGTTCCAGGAATCGTTCGAAGTGCACGTGGCTGTCGGTCCAGCCCAGGTCACGGGCAATGGTCAGGGTGGCATCGATCATGCTGTCCGGGCCGCACGCGTAAACGTGGCTGCCGAGCGGGCGATCAGCCAGTACCTGGCCGATGTCCATGCGCGCTTCGATGCCTTTGCGGTACAGGTGCACCTGCTCGCCATAGGTCGCCCGCAACTCTTTGCCGAGCCGCGCATGTTCTTCGCCGCGCACTGCGTAGTGCAGCTCGAACGGCACCTTGCTCAGGCGCAGCTCTTCCAGTTGGGAAATCACCGGGGTAATGCCGACGCCACCAGCGATGAACAGATGCAGGCGTGCCTGTTTGATCAGCGGGAACAGGTTGACCGGCGGCGTGACTTCGATCAGATCGCCTTCCTTGACGCTGTCGTGCAGGGCCACCGAACCGCCGCGACCGCTCTCTACCCGACGCACGGCAATCTGGTAGCTGCTGGTGTCGTAGGGCGAACTCAGCAGCGAGTAAGGGTTGCGCAAGGTGTTGCGGCCATTGGCGATCAGCACCACCACATGACTGCCACCGGAGAACGCCGGCAGGTGCTCGCCGGTCGGTGAGACCAGGGTGAAGCGCTTGATTTCCGGGGTCACCGCTTCGATTCGGGCCACGCGCAGATTCAAAGTCCCAGTGTTCTGGCTCATGTGTCGAGCTCCTCGGCAGGCGGCAGTTCGCCCGGTACTTCGGCATCGGCCTTGACCGCCTGAAACGCGGCCAGCCGCCGGGAATAGTGGTCGCGCACCACCAGCGTCAGACTGCAACCAGGGCAGTCGTAGACGCGTTGGGTGACGTTTTCGGTGTAGGTGTCGCAGTGCACGCACCAGACCCGGCGCACCAGCGTGCCGGAGTGTTCGCGCAGTACTTCGTCTCGATTGAGGTCAAAGCGAGTGGCCACTTGCATGGCGCTGCCCAGGAAACTTTCGGACCCGGCCAGGTAAAGTCGAGTGCCCATGCGTGCATCGAAGAGCAGGTCGTTCAGGGCGTCGATCAACGCCTGGTTACTGGCGAACAGCTCCAATTGATGGCCTGGGTGCTGCTGTAACCGGGCGAGAAAGTCCTGGCCGGAAAAGGACTCCCGGGAGTACAGCAAGGTAATGGGCCGGTCCAGCCCGGCCATCTCGTCGAGCAGGCGCAACATGGCGCGCCCGCCACTGCCTTGCCCTGCAATGATGTGCCGCGTACCGCCCGGCAGCGGTTGCAGCCGGTCATAGACTGGCCGGCTTTTGATCCCGGTGATCAGCATTCTTGTTATTCCTCCTGACTATCGGCTCGGCTGTTGAAAGCCGGCTGTGATGCAAAGCCCAACGACGGTGGGTTGCGATAGCAGGAGCACAGGGCGTGCCAGTTATTTAAGATGTTGAATTTAAAGGGTTTATTGTTTGTTTTTCGGTGGGGTACAGGCAAAAGTAACTGGATTTGTAGGCGTTTTTGCAGCACGCCGATGCAGCAAGGAACCTCCCTGCAGGCGCTGGCAAGCCAGCGCCTGCAGGACGGTGTTTACAGCCTTTGAGGTCAGTCGCGCTGCAATTTGCGAATCAGCGTGCCGATGTCGATCCCCAGATGCTGCGCCGCCTTGCGTTTGCTCCCGCACAGCTCCACGGCCTGGAGGATGACCTGGCGTTCGAACTGCTGGACCTGAAGCTTGAGGTTCTGCTCGAGGCTTTGCTCCGGGCCGTTCTCCGCCACTGCGGGTTTGAAACGCTGCTGCAAAGGTGCCGGGTGCAACAGTTCAGCCGGCAAATGATGCTCCTGCGCCTCATCGTCGGCGAGGACCGCCAGGCGTTCGAAAATATTCACCAGTTCGCGAATATTGCCCGGGAAGTCATAACCCATCAGGCGCTTGCGGCAACCGGCCGACAGGCTCAAGGAAGGTTCGCGATCTCCGTTGATGCGGCTGAGCAGGATGTCGATGAGGAACGGCAAGTCATCACGATGCTGGCGCAGGGGGGGAATTTCCACGGGCAACACGGCCAGGCGATAGTAGAGATCGGCACGAAATTCACCGGTGCTTACCAGATGGCGCAGGTCCTTGTTGGTGGCGGCAATCACTTGCACCTGCACGGTTTTGCTCAAGGGCGAGCCGACTGACTGAATGGTGCTGTCTTCGAGAAACTTCAGCAGTTTGGCCTGCACATGCAGCGGAATCTCGCCGATTTCGTCGAGGAACAGTGTCCCGCCGGATGCCGCCTCGATATAGCCTTGCTTGCCGCCTTGCAACGCCCCGGTAAACGCGCCGCGCTCATAGCCGAACATTTCCGACTCGAACAGGCTTTCAGGAATGCTCCCGCAGTTGACGTGAATGAATGGCCGATCGCCCCAACCGGCAGCTCGGTGAATGTGGCGGGCAATCGCCGTCTTGCCGACGCCGGGCTCACCCAGGAGCAACAGCCGCGCGCGTCGGCGGAAGGCACGCACGCCGGTGTCGGCGATGCTCGACAGCTGCGGTGAGAGGTGCAGGGCGCTGTCCTGTGGGTCGCGCAGGCCTTGCGGCTCCAGGGGGCGGCTGCCGAGCGCTGCCCGGCGCGGCGGCTGGCTGCCGTCGAAGTCCTTCTGGGTCAGCATCCGGAACGGTTTTTCGTAGGCGCCGGTGGGAATCGCGTGGGTGCTGCTGAGCAACACGCGTCCTTCCCGGGAGCGGGTCAGGGCGCTGTTGCCACCGCGATTGAGGGCGGTCAGCAAGTCGTCGTAATTCAAGGCCGAACGCTGGAAAAATTCAGTCTCGGGCAAGCCGATCGCTTGCTGCTTCGACAGGCGGTTGACGCGCTCGGCGGCAAGGTTGAGAAAGCGCACCCGGCCTTCACCGTCGGTGACGATCAAGGCTTCACTGAAGCTGTCGAGCAACGCGTGCAACGCCGGGGTTTCCAGCAAGGCACCCAGCACCTCGCTGCTGGCATTGACCGAAGAGCGCATACCCATTTGCAACGAGGGTGGCAGGTTCGAGTCTTTCATGGGTGCAACTCTTCGACGCGGCGAACGCCCTGGCTTTCGCGAAAGACCGCGACCCGCCATGCCACGCCCTCGCGAACCAGAATGCGCGAGCAATGCACGTTGAAATGGCGCTCGCGTCCGCGCAGGTCCGGCAGGGGCAGGTTGTGCCAGGTGCGTTCCGGCAAGGCCATGTCCAGCAGCAAGCGCGCGATACCGGCGCCATGGGAGATGCCGAAGGTGTCTTCAAAAGCCGCGTTGCGCCATTGCGGTTGCAAGTGTTCATCGATCACCAGCACGGCGTCGGGCACCGCATCGAACACCCGGCGCAAGGCATCGATGCGCTGCTCGGCGTCATGCTGCATGCGCAGTTCCTGGCTGACGTCGCGAATACTGCCCCACATCCGCAGCAGTTGGCCGTTGACGATGGTCGCCCGTACATCGTTCTCGACATAGGCCGGCGAGCCATCGTGGCGGCGATCCACCGAGAGCGCGCAGTCGACGCTGAAACCGGACTCGATCAAGCGCCGTACGAACTCTTCGTTGGCCGGGCTGCGCGGCCAGTAAAGGCGCACCGGCTGCTGGTTGAAGTCGACATCCGACGGCATTTCATAGACCTCGGCCATGGCACGGTTGCACAAGCGCCAATGGGAGTCGTTTTCGAACACCTGGCGGACTATTTCATCCGGGCAATTGTGGATGTCCACTGCTTCGGCGAACTCGATGCACCAGTACGCCACCTTCGCGCTCTGCAGCATCTGGCTCATCACTTCATTGGCGTTGTGCATTTCCCGCAGCCGATGGCCCAGGGATCCGAGGGGGATTTTCAGCAAGTGCAGGCGCGCCGGCTGTACCGAGCGCCACTCCAGCAATCCACTGGCGATCACGTGCAGCAGGCCACCGTTGTGACGAATCAGGGTGAGCTCCAGGCTGTGGATCTGTTCGTCCGCTGGCGGGTTGGCAAACAATGCTTGTACGGTGCGCACCGACTCGACACTGAAAATGCGTTCGATCGGTTGAGACAGCAGCTCTTCAAGCGCATAACCCAATTGATCGCTCAGGCTGGCGGACAGGTTGAGCAGTTGCCCGTCGGCACTGACGGTGCTTGCAAGAGGCTGGGCTTTTCTGGCCAGCAAATTCAGGATATCCATCGGTGGATCGGCTCGATTCGGCTAAGGGGTGGAGAAGGACGGGGCATTTCGCATGCCAATCTCGACAGCCACAAAACAGGGCATAGGGGAGAGACCGCTTCTCGAAGAGTGCTGCAGTTTTGCAGGTGTGTGTGCATTTACGCAGCGTTTGAGTCGAGCTTAAGGGCAATGCCAGGGCAGGCGGAACCTATCCGATGAATGACGGATTCAAGGCGGGCGGGCGATAGCATTTTTCCGTCCTGCCCCGTATTTCGCAGGATGAAATCGGTCTAAAAACACCGTCCCGGGCGCTGAGTGCTTTGCTACTCTGAAGGTGTAGGTGATGACGCAGACTGATGCGCAAGCGGATAGCGAGGAGGCGTGGGGCGCGCTCCGAAGGGTACACGGTTAGAAAGATCTCCGCGCTGAGATCCAGCCCTTATGCCGTGTGAAGCAGAACAGTACTTTTAGCTACAAGATGGTTCCATGACTGTTCTGTGGGAGGCCTGATAAACCTTGTAAGCCAGAGACCAGCGCTGGCCACCTACTTGATCTTCGAAGCCCGCCTTGAGCGGGCTTTTTAATGGAACTCACAAAATTCCGTCGGAGCCAGCCTGCTGGCGACGATCCCGAGTACGCCGCGATTAACCAGGCCATGCGCGTTATCGTTAACGACCATCGCTGGCAGGCCAGCTCCCACAAGGGACGGGATGTGTCCTAAGAGTTCATGTAGGAGCCAGCCTGCTGGCGATGGACTCAAGTACGCCGCGTTTAACCAGACCGCACGCGTTATCGTTAACGACCATCGCTGGCAGGCCAGCGCCTACAAGGACCGTGCCCGCACCGGTTCGGGGGCTTAAACCAGATTGATCGTCACGTCGTAATTGCGACCGGCCCACTTTTCCACCGTTATGTACGTTGCATGTGTCTCGAATCCGGGGTTGTGTATCGTTGTGCAGGTTCGCCGCTCGACTGTTCAGAGGGGTACAACGTTCGATCGACTGGCGGGGTTCGCCGGCTGTGCTAGCGTCTTGAGGTCGACCCTCATTTGCGAGCTCCCCCCATGGACGAGTCCATCGTTAATGTCACCACTGCCAAATTCAACGCCCTCATCGCTATCGTGCAGGCCTACGGAGCCGCGTTCGCAGTCAAGATTCTGACCGCCATAGCGTTCTGGATCGTCGGGCGCTGGCTGATCGGCTTTGCCGTCCATATGGTGCAGAAAGCCCTGGGCAAGCAGAGGGTAGACCCGACTGTGCTGCGTTACGTGGGCTCGGCGATCACGGTGACGCTGAACATCATCCTGGTGATCGGCATTCTCGGTTACCTCGGGATGCAGACCACCACCTTCGCCGCGTTGCTCGCTGCGGTCGGTCTGGCGATCGGCATGGCCTGGTCCGGGTTGCTGGCCAACCTGGCGGCCGGTGCCTTCATCATTGTCCTGCGCCCGTTCAAGGTGGGCGATTTCATCTGCGCGGGCGGGGTGACCGGCACGGTGACCGAAATCGGCCTGTTCGCCACGGCGATCAACACCCCGGACAACGTGCTGACCCTGGTGGGCAACAACAAGATCTTCAGCGACAACATCCAGAATTTCACCCACAATCCGTTCCGCCGTGTTGAACTCAAGGCACAGCTCTCCGGAGCGGCCGACTGGAAGGCGGCAGCGGCCTTGCTCAAGGAGAAAATCGCGACCATCCCCAACGTGCTCGCCGAGCCGGCGGTGGATGTGGAGATTCTCGAGTTCAACCTGGTGGGGCCGGTGCTGGCGGTGCGACCTTACTGCCATAACGAAAACTACTGGCAGGTGTATTTCGACACCAACCGCATCATCAAGGATGCCCTCGGCGAGGCCGGCTTCCCGGCGCCGATGCCAGCACAAACGGTGATTTTCCAGCAGGGCGCTACCTTGCCCGGAGCACTGACCAAGGAATGACGGCGTCAATTCGATTGCGGTCATGGGTACCGGGTCGCAATCGACTTCATGCGGAGCAGGATCAATAAATGCAGGATGTTCGCCCCAACCCAACGCAGCCCCTGGAATATTGTGTCGAACGTCCGATATTCATGGATTTCTTGCAGCAGGCCAGACGCACGCCTGATGCAACCGCAGTCATCGCTCACGATGTGACGTGCACTTATCGTCAACTGGAAGAGACCAGCCGGCGCATAGCCGGTTTGCTGATTGAACAGGGCGCCAGCGCGTCGGACCGGGTGGTGATCGTGTCGAACCGCTGTGCAGGCCTGGTCTACGCCATGCTCGGCGCCTCACGCGCCGGGCTGACGTTCAGCGTCGCCGACATGGCCTATCCTGCGGCGCGCATCGAGCAGATCATTCGCATACTGCAACCTTCATTTGTGTTGCTCTGCGGCGGGGCGACCTTCGACCCGGGGCATGGGCAAACCCAGCCAGGGGTTGCTCCTCCACGGGTGGTGAAGATTGCCGAATCGCCCAGCGAATCACTGCATGCCCATGCCGTTGATCCAGAGGATTTGCCGGCAGTCGACCCGGCACATCCGGCCTACATCACCTTCACATCGG
This sequence comes from Pseudomonas sp. TE12234, assembly GCF_054061835.1. Lineage (NCBI taxonomy): Bacteria > Pseudomonadati > Pseudomonadota > Gammaproteobacteria > Pseudomonadales > Pseudomonadaceae > Pseudomonas > Pseudomonas sp. TE12234. Next base: position 45,111 of record NZ_JBSSEP010000023.1, on the reverse strand, counting down.
GCAGTACCGGTGAGCCGAAGGGGATTGTCACGCACCATGCCCCCCTGGTTCATTTCATCGAGTGGCATACCCGGCACCATTCGCTGTCGGAAAGCGATTGTTTTTCCCTGCTGTCCGGACTGGGGCATGACCCCGTCTACAGGGACGTCTTCACCCCGTTGTCGATCGGCGCCAAAGTGGTCATCCCGGAGCAATCGCTCGTGATCGACCCATCGGCTTTGGCCACATGGCTGCATAAGCATGCCGTTTCGGTGATTCACCTGACGCCGCCCCTGGGCAAGCTCATAGAGGCGGGGGCAAAGATCAATGGCTCCAGATTCAACGATCTGCGCTATCTGTTCTGGGGCGGCGATGCCCTGAGCGATACCTTGTACGAACAGATGCGCGGCATTGCACCCGATGCAAAGAGCGTGAACTTTTACGGCACGACGGAAACGCCGCAAGCCATGGCGTTTCACCCGCTCGATCCCGCCGCCGACAATGCGCGGATACCCCTGGGCAAAGGCATTGACGGCGCACAACTGCTGCTGGTGAATGAGGCCGGTCAGCTGGCCGGCACCGGAGAGGTCGGGGAGATCCTGATTCGCAGTCCCTATTTGTCATTGGGTTACTGGGGCGACGCGGCAAAGACCCGGGACAGTTTTGTGGCCAATCCCTTTACCCATGCCCCGGACGATATTTGCTACAAGACCGGCGACCTTGGCACCTATCTGCCAGATGGCAGTGTCATGTTTCTGGGGCGCGGTGACAGTCAGGTCAAGATTCGCGGGCACCGAATCGAACTGACCGAAATCGAAGGCACCCTTTCGCGCCATCCCCGCGTCAAACAGTGCGTTGTGCTGGCGGCGAACGATCGTTCGAACGTGAGGCTGGTGGCCTATTGCGTTTCAACCGACCCTGTTTCCTCGGTTCAATTGCGTGAGCATGTCGGCAAGGAGCTGCCCGACTACATGGTGCCGGCGCAGTTCGTCTTCCTGGACGCCATTCCTCTGACACCGAACGGCAAGATCGATAAGCGGGCACTGGCTGCGGTGGGCGCCTCAACGGATGCGGCGTCCCCTGGCTCGAACCAGAACCTGTCGCCGCTGACGCTCAAACTGGCGGATGCCTGGTCTGAAATCCTCGAAGTCCCGTCTATCGATGCCAACCTGTCGTTCGTGGAACTGGGCGGCGATTCGCTGTCGTTTGTCCAGGCTTCAATGGTCCTTGAGCAGTTGATCGGGCATCTGCCTGATCGATGGGAAATGCTGCCGGTCCGTGATCTGGGTGAGCTGGCCAACACGGCGAAACCGTCGAGGCTGGCCATTCGGGCGATGGAAGTTCCCGTGTTGCTGCGGGTCATGTCCATCGTGATGATTGTGGTCGGGCATTTTCATCTGTTTTCCGATTGGGCGTTTTTCGGCGAGACGGCCGTGTTGTTCGCCGTGTCCGGTCTCAGCCTGGCGAGGTTCCAGGTTCAAGCCATCAATGAACGCGGTAACGCCAGTACGCTCCTCAAGTCCATGGCCAGTATCGCGGTGCCCACGGTCCTGTATACGGTGTTGACCCAGGTGCTTTTCGACAGGGTTCACTGGCCGTCAATCTTGATGATTTCCAACTGGTTTCCACCCAGGGAAATCGGCAACTTCACCTATTGGTACATTGAGGTGCTGTTGCAGATGATCGTGATCATCGGGATCGTGTTGTCGTTCGAGCGCGTCAGGAAAATCATCCTTTCCAATCCGTTCCGTTATTTGCTCATGGCGTCCTGTCTGCTGGCGGTGGCTGACCTGTTGATCAGTGCCTATGTGTTTGACGCATCAGCGCTCAATAACCGGGTGCCGCAGCATTACCTGGCGATCATGGTGCTCGGCATGGCCATTCACTATGCCGACTCCACCCGGCGCAAATGGCTGGCCAGTGCGGTGACGGTGATTGTGCTCGGTGGGCGGGACGTACTGGAGTTCTACGGACATGGCTTGCCGGCGGTTGGCATGAGCGAATACATCGATGTGGCGGTGCCAGCGGTGCTTGCGGTGATCTGGATCCGTTCCGTGCCCGTACCCGGCCTGATCGCGCGGGGGCTTGCCGCCATCGCCGCGTCAACGCTGTACATTTATCTGACGCACTTTCAATTCCAGTCCTTGGCCCGTCGCCTCAATGACAGCCCTGTACTGGCGGTGATTATCGCCATCCTTGGCGGGATCCTGGTCGGTTATGCCTGGAACAAGTTCGTTCGAATCGTTTTGATGCGCTTGAACGGTGCGGAGAAGAAGCGCCGTTCGCAAAAGATTGAACGGGTGGCCTGACGTCGGTGTTTTCGTCAGGTCGCCACTTCACGGCTATCCTGTTTTTCATGCGTTTGATGCTGTACCGCGTCGTTAACCGGAATCAACGGTTGTCTGGATGATGGGTCCCTTCCGGCAAGGACAGGGTCTTGCGGCGTCCCACGGGCTTTCCTGGATGAAAGGCGGTGGTTGCACGGATAGAAGTGGCAGCGATGAACACAAGGGTCGAGCTGGCAACTGACGACGCGGCGCAAGGCTTGTTTGTGCAAACGCTGGAGCAGGCTATCGACGCCGTGGTGGTCGTGAATGAGCTCGACCTTGTGGTGTTTTTCAACGCCGCTGCCGAGCGCTTTTGGGGCTGCTCGCGCATGGACGTGCTGGGCCGTGCAGTCAGTGCCCTGATCCCCCGGGGGCTGAGCCTGACCCCGGACGATTCTTCCCGCGAGCACAGCGGTCTGGATGTGCGGATCCTGCGCCGCGACGGCCAGGAGCGCTGGGGTGTGATGTCCGTCTCGAAAATCACCCTGCACGATCAGACCCTGCATGCGGCGTTCCTCAAGGATGTCACGCACCTGCGCGTGCAAGACCTCGAGCACCGGCTGCTGTCGATGTCGATCAATGCCACGCATTCGGCGACCTGCATCGTCGACGCCCACAGGCAGCTTATCTACGTCAATGACGGGCTGATCCGCTTGCTGGGCTATTCCCGTGAAGAGGTGATCGGGCAATCACCGATGCTGTTCTTCGTGCCCGACGCGCGGGCCGAAACTCACGCGGAGCCGGAGCTGGAAGCCGTTCTCTGCGGTCAGCCTCACGAGTTCAGCGCGCTTGTCAGCAAACGCAGCGGCCAGCGCCTGTGGGTGCATGTGTCCTCGACGCCCGTGTTCGACGCTCGGGATCAGGTCGAGCACGTGGTGATCGTGCTGACGGACATTACCCAGTCAAAGCTGCATGAGGTGCTGCAAAACAAAGTCATCGGCGCATTGCTCAAGGAAGAGTCGCTGGAAAGCGTGCTGACGCTGTTGTGCCATGAAATCGAACGCATCGCCCCCGAAGTCATCGTTTCGATCCTCAGTGTCGACCCGCAAGGGATTCTGCATCCCCTGGCCAGCCCCGGTTTGCCGACCGAATACTCCAGGGCCATCGAAGGCCTGGCCATCGGCCCCGTGGCGGGGTCCTGCGGTACCGCCGCCTACCGGGGCGAGCCCGTGCTGGTGACCGACATCAATAACGACCCGCTCTGGGCGGACTACAAGCACCTGGCTCAACAGTCCGGCTTGCAGGCTTGCTGGTCGATGCCGGTGCGCAACGGTGCCGGGCGCATCGCCGCGACCTTTGCCCTGTATTTCCGCGAAAGCCGCGGGCCTGACCCCTTGCACGGCCATCTGGTCAAAGCGGGCACCCATCTGTGCATGTTGGCGCTCGAACGCGAGCAAGCCCGCCAATCCATTCGAAAAATGGCCTTTTACGACGGCCTGACCGGCCTGCCCAATCGCAGTTTCCTGCTCGCCCAAGCGCAGCGCACCCTGGTCGCAATGGCGCGTGAGCAGGCGGAGCTGGCCGTGCTGTTCGTCGATCTGGATCGTTTCAAGCAAATCAACGATGCCTTGGGCCATGCGTCGGGTGACGAGTTGTTGCGCGTCATGGCGCACCGGTTGCGCAGCGTGTTGCGAGAGTCCGACCTGGTCGGGCGTCTGTCCGGCGACGAGTTCGTGCTGGTGCTGCCACGCATGAACGCCACACAGGTCGCGACTTTTCTCGAGCGGCTGATGCTGCTCCTGAGTCGCCCGACCACGATTGCCGGCATATCTGTGGTCGTTTCGGCCAGCATTGGCATCAGCCTGTTTCCCGGTGACGGGCGTGACATGGAGAGCCTGTTGCACCGTGCCGACATTGCGATGTATCAGGCCAAACGCATCGAACGCGGCAGCTTCAGCTTCTTTGTCGAAGAGATGACCCGGAAGGCTCAAGACCGATTGGTCATGGAGACAGCGTTGCGCAACGCCATGGCCAACGACAGTCTTGAGCTGTTCTACCAGCCACAGATCGATCTCAACAACGGCAGGCTGGTGGGTGTCGAGGCATTGGCACGCTGGGCGCATCCGATACTGGGCGACATCTCGCCAAGGCAATTCATACCGCTGGCCGAGGAGTGCGGGCTGATCAATGAACTGAGTCAATGGGTGCTGCAAGCGGCGTGTGAGCAACTGGCCGCGTGGCGGCGACAAGGATTGGCGATTGCGTCGCTCTCGATCAACCTGTCGCCGATCAACTTTCACAACCTCGACCTGGCCGAGCTGATTGCCGGCCAATTGCAGCGATACGGCTTGCAACCCGCTGACTTGTGCGTGGAAGTGACCGAGGGTGTGGTGCTTTGCAACAGTCCAGGCACCCATAAAACCATCCGCGATCTGCATGCGCTGGGAGTGCGGCTGGCCATCGATGATTTCGGCACGGGCTATTCCAGTCTGGGCTATCTGCGGCACCTGCCGATCAGCGAGCTGAAGCTGGACAAGAGTTTTGTCGACGACCTGGAACACGACAGGTCTTGCCGGGCCCTGAGCGAGTCGGTCATCGGCATCGGCAGGAGTCTGTCGTTGACCGTGGTGGCGGAAGGGATTGAGTCCGCCGTCCAGCGCGACATCCTCAAGGCCCAGGGTTACGAGATCGGCCAGGGCAATTTCTTCTCGGTCCCGCTGCCTGCCCAGGCCTTCGCGCCACTCATTGATCTGGCAAACGCGGGCGGGGCCGTGTGCAACGGGGCAGGGCCGCTCTGCCTGGGGCTGGGGATTTCGAGCTGATTAAGGGACGGCCTGACAATGGCACTGTAAACTGGCCGCCCGGTTTCGACCGACCCTTTACCCATTCAAGCAAGAGTTGCCCATGGCCAATCAAGACATCACCTTTGTTCCGGACCCCGATGCCGATTCCATCTCCTCCGACGTCGCCGGTTTTGGCGGCCTGTTGGTCTCCACCCAGATCCCGACCCGCGCCGACGGCAGCCTGGAGCTGGGCGACATCACCCTGCAGAGCGAATGCACCCTGCAGGCGCTGAAGGTGGCGCTGGAGCGTGCCGGCAGTTCCATGGACCGGGTTCTGCACCTGACCATCTACCTCACCGACATGGCCGACCGCGCCGCCTTCAACGAGGTTTACCAACGCTTTTTCGCCAAACCATGGCCGGTACGCGCCGCCGTTGGCGTAGCCGCGCTGGCGGTCGAAGGCATGCGCGTGGAAGTCACCGCGATGGCCGCCAAGGGCTGATCCCTTTCAGCGACACTCACCCTGTGGGAGCGGGCTTGCCCGCGATGGCGGTGGGTCAGACAACCAAGATGCTGGATGTGCCGCCCCCATCGCGGGCAAGCCCGCTCCCACAGGGATTGTGGGTGTCTGCGGAGTCTGAGGGCGACCAAAAACTCTGTGGGAGCTGGCTTGTCGCATCGCAGCGAAAGCGGAGTATCAGGCGATGTTGATATTGACCGTGCTGACGCCATCGCGGGCAAGCCCGCTCCCATAGTTGATCTGCTGTGTTTTGAAGAAAGTCAGCAAGTGAGCGCCATCGGGCAGCCTGTGGGTGCCGGTCTAGGGTTTCGCCGCTACAATGCGTGCCTTGATCGTGACAGGCCAGACTAAAAACACATGTCCCTACCCAAGCATCACCTCGAATTGCTCAGCCCCGCCCGCGACGTAGCCATCGCCCGCGAGGCCATTTTGCATGGCGCCGACGCCGTGTACCTGGGCGGCCCAAGCTTCGGCGCCCGCCACAATGCCTGCAACGAAGTGAGCGATATCGCCCAACTGGTGGAGTTTGCCCATCGCTACCACGCCCGGGTGTTCACCACCATCAACACCATCCTGCACGACAACGAGCTGGAGCCGGCGCGCAAGCTGATCCACGAACTCTATGATGCCGGGGTCGACGCACTGATCGTCCAGGACCTGGGCGTGATGGAACTGGATATCCCGCCGATCGAACTGCACGCCAGTACCCAGACCGACATCCGTACCCTGGCGCGGGCCAAATTCCTCGATCAGGCCGGTTTCTCGCAACTGGTGCTGGCCCGTGAGCTGAACCTGCAGGAAATCCGCGCCATCGCCGACGAGACCGACGCGGCGATCGAGTTCTTCATCCACGGCGCGCTGTGCGTGGCATTTTCCGGCCAGTGCAACATTTCCCACGCGCAGACCGGCCGCAGCGCCAACCGGGGCGACTGCTCCCAGGCCTGCCGTCTGCCGTACACCCTGAAAGACGAAAAGGGCGGGGTCATCGCCTACGAGAAGCATCTGCTGTCGATGAAGGACAACAACCAGAGCGCCAACATCCGCGCCCTGGTCGAAGCCGGCGTGCGCTCGTTCAAGATCGAAGGGCGCTACAAGGACATGGGCTATGTGAAGAACATCACCGCCTATTACCGCCAGCGCCTCGACGCTGTGCTCGAAGACCGCCCGGACCTGGCCCGTGCCTCCAGCGGCCGCACCGCGCACTTTTTCCTGCCCGATCCGGACAAGACCTTCCACCGCGGCAGCACCGACTACTTCGTCAGCGAACGCAAGATCGACATCGGCGCCTTCGACTCGCCGACCTTCACCGGCCTGCCGGTGGGCGTGGTGGAAAAAGTCGGCAAGCGCGATCTGCTGGTGGTCACCCACGAGCCGCTGTCCAACGGCGACGGCCTCAATGTGCTGGTCAAGCGTGAAGTGGTGGGCTGGCGCACCAACATCGCCGAGCCCAAGGGCGAGTTCGAAGAGGACGGCGAGAAGCGCTACCGCTACCGCGTCGAGCCGAACGAGATGCCAAAAGGCTTGCACCAGTTGCGCCCCAATCACCCGCTCAGCCGCAACCTGGATCACAACTGGGCCCAGGCGCTGCAAAAGACGTCCGCCGAGCGCCGGATCGGCCTTTCGTGGGTCGCGCACCTGCGTGAAGAGCGCCTGGAACTGACCGCCACCAGTGAAGAGGGCGTCAGCGCCAGCGTTAGCCTCGACGGTCCGTTCGGTGTGGCCAACAAGCCGGAACAGGCCCTGGAACAACTGCACGATCTGCTGGGCCAGTTGGGCACCACCGAGTACCACGCTACGAACATCAAGCTCGACGCCCCCCAGGCCTGGTTCATCCCCAACTCGCAGCTCAAGGCCTTGCGCCGCGAAGTGATCGAAGCACTGACCGTGGCGCGCATCTCCGCACATCCACGGGGCGGTCGCAAAGCCGAGACCAACCCGCCGCCGGTGTACCCGGAATCGCACCTGTCGTTCCTGGCCAACGTCTACAATCAGAAGGCCCGTGATTTCTATCACCGTCACGGCGTCAAGCTGATCGACGCGGCCTACGAGGCCCACGAAGAGGCCGGCGAAGTGCCGGTGATGATCACCAAGCACTGCCTGCGGTTCTCCTTCAACCTGTGCCCGAAACAGGCCAAGGGCGTGACGGGCGTGCGCACCAAGGTAGCGCCGATGCAACTGGTGCACGGCGATGAAGTGCTGACGCTGAAGTTCGACTGCAAGCCGTGCGAAATGCACGTGATCGGCAAGATGAAGGGCCACATCCTGGACCTGCCGCAACCGGGCAGCGCTCAGTCGGTGGTCGGCCACATCAGCCCTGAAGACCTGCTCAAGACCATCCCTCGCGCCCCTCACTGAGTGACCGGCGAGCGCGACGTCACGGCGTCGTGCTCGCCCCATCCCGGGCAACAGCGCCATTGAAACCTTTGCGCGGACTGCTGCATCAGCAGGCCGGCTTGCGCAAAGCTTCCGGCCTGCAACCGCTTGCGGTTTGTATTGCAACGTATCTTCAGCCGCAACAGTGACGTACGCATACAAAACAGGGCCCAGCGCGACACATGCGCGATACACGGTGAACGCCTAATGGCGCTGCCCCACAACGGCACCCGCGCTTTTACCCTGCGCTCACTGGAGAATGGCTATGTCCCGAATCAACACCCGTTACGCTGCTGGCTGGCTTGGCGTTGCGCTGGTCACCGCGACACTCGGCACCTTTACCGGCCTCGCTCAGGCGCAGGAGAGCAAAGCCCCGGCGAAAAACTGGCAGGCCGGGCTCTCGCGTACCGATCTGGTCCGTCGTGACCTCGATGTCGAAGGACGTGAAGTCATTCAGGTCCGGGTCGATTTCGATGCCGGCGTGACGTCGCCCAAGCATTCCCATCCCGGCGTCGAAGTCGCCTACGTGATTGACGGCACCTTTGAATATCAACTCGAAGGGCAACCACCGGTCACGCTCAAGGCCGGTGATTCGCTGTACATCCCGGCGGGCATCGCCCATGTGGCGAAGAACATCGGCCAGGGCAAAGGCTCGGAGCTGGCGACCTACATCGTCAAAAAGGACACGCCACTGGTGGTGTTGCAGCCGTAGACGGCAGCCGCCTGAATCAGCGGTTCAGGCGTGTTCACGGCGGCGGCTGACCAGGGCGATCAGGCAAGCGATACCGATCAGCCCCCACGCGACCATGAACGTCACGCGCATGCCGCTGGCAACCGCCTCGGGATGCGCGGTATTGATGTCGACCGAGTTCGATGCCAGGGCAAACACCGCGCCCAGTACAGAGGCCCCGGTGATCAGGCCGAGATTGCGCGACAGGTTGAGCAAGGCGGACACCACGCCCCGCTGGTCAGGCGCCACATCATTCATGACAACGGTGTTGTTGGCAGTCTGGAACACCGCATAACCCAGGGTGATGATGACCATGGGCGCGAGGTAGCCGCCGATGCCGAACGATGTTGGCAGCATTGACAAGGTGAAACAGCCTAGCGCAATGGCGATGAGCCCGGCCAGGGTCATGCGCCGCGCGCCGAAGCGGTCGGCCATGCGCCCGGCGGGCACGCCGGACAGTGCCGCCACCAGCGGCCCGACGGACAACACCAACCCGACCCCGACCGCATCCAGCCCGAGCGCCCGCGACAGATAGAAGGGCCCGACCACCAACGTTGCCATCATCACCGTCGTCACCAGCAGGCTCATGGCCAGACTGGCGCTCAACTGCGGATCGCGGAACATCGCCAGTCGAATCAGCGGCGCCGCGACGCGTGTCTGCACCCGAATGAACAGGCCGACGCCCACGCACGCCGCCAGCAACAAGGCGATGTTCAACGGACCAAAGTGGCCGCGACCAAGGGTCATGGCCAATGCATAAGCGCCCAGGGTCACGGCCAACAGCAGGCTGCCGAGCGGGTCGAAACCGCTGCGTACGGTGTTCGCTTTGCGCTGATCGGCCGGCAAGTGGCGATAGGCAAGCAGCAGCGTCACCAGGCCCAACGGCAGCATCATCAGGAACATCGCCCGCCAGCCGAATCCGCCGATCAACAGCCCACCGAGGGAAGGTCCCATCGCGGTGCCAATCGCTGACATCGTCCCGAGCAAGCCCATGGCGCTGCCGGTCTTCTCCTTTGGCACCGTCTCGCTGACGAAGGCCAGGGTCAGGGCCATCATGATCGCCGCGCCGAGGCCTTGCACGGCCCTCGCGCCAATCAGCAGGCCGAGGGTCGGTGCCAGGCCGCACAAGGCCGAAGCCAGGGTGAACAGACCGATCCCGCTCAAGAGCAGGCGCCGCCGCCCGACCAGGTCGCCGAGCCGTCCGACACTGACGATCAGCGTGGTGATGGCCAGCAGATACGCGAGGACGACCCACTGCACCTGCTGGAAGGAAGCCTCGAACGCCTGGGCCAGCGTCGGCAAACCCACGTTGGCGATGCTGGTGCCGAGGGCGGACAGCAGCATCGACATTGACAGGCTGGCCAGTGCCCACCTGACGGATCCTGTTCGTTGCGTGCCTTCTGTCATTGCCGTTGTGGAATTCATGGGTCCCCCTGTCGTGGCCACTCCCGATTGGAGCTATCGCAAAACTACGCCCGCGCCTAACATGGCGGAAGACGCACCCTTTGCAATTAATACGTGCGTTCAACGCCCTATAAGCCCGCCACGAGGCATCCCATGTCCAGCGCCGATTTCAACTTGCTGATCACCCTAGATGTGCTGCTGGCAGAAGGCAGCGTGGCCCGCGCCGCCAAGCGCTTGCGCCTGAGCCCTTCGGCGATGAGCAGGGCGCTGGCGCGATTGCGCGAAACCACTGGCGATCCGTTGCTGGTCAGGGCCGGACGCGGTCTGGTGCCCACGCCCCGGGCGCTGGCGTTGCGTGAGCGGGTCAGTCAATTGGTGCAGGAGGTCGAAGCGGTATTGCGTCCGGCCGAGCAACCGGACCTCGCGCAATTGGTTCGCACGTTCACGCTGCGGACCAGCGAAGGTTTCGTCGACAATTTCGGCGCCAGGCTGATTGCACGCGTCGCCGGGCAAGCGCCCGGTGTGCGCCTGCGCTTCGTGCACAAACCGGACAAAGACAGCACGTCACTGCGTGACGGCACGGTGGATCTGGAAACCGGGGTGGTGGGCAAGGGCGCCGGTCCGGAGTTGCGCACCCAGGGTCTGTTTCGTGACCGCTTGATCGGCGTGGTGCGTTCGGGGCATCCGTTGAGTCAGGGCCCGATGAGTGCCGCACGTTTCGCCGCAGGCAGTCACATCAGCGTGTCCCGGCGCGGCCTGGACAAGGGGCCGATTGATGATGCCCTTGAATTGCTCGGGCTGGAGCGCCAGGTCGCCACCATCGTCGCCGGTTTTTCCACGGCTCTATCGCTCGCCCGGGCCAGCGATTTGATCGTCAGCGTGCCGGAGCGCCACACCGCAGACCTGCGACAAGGCATGCACAGTTTCGAGCTTCCTTTATCGTTGCCCACGTTCACCGTGGCCATGCTCTGGCACCCGCGAATGGATGCCGACCCCGTGCATCGCTGGTTACGTGAATGTCTTCGAGTGGTTTGTTCGGAATAGAAAGTAACTGAAGAAACAGTCAGTTTAAATTCGTGGCAACTTAGTCGATATATTGAGTGCTGGTGTTAAGCTGTTGTTACTGATTTTGTATGTGTGGGCCTTTTGTTATATGAGCGAAGATAATCATATAAAAATACTTTGAACTTATGCCGTTGGATGAGGTATGCGGCAGGCTCAATAATTATAAATGTCTAAAGAGAAGAGTTCGCAAGTGTGGTGACTGGCGCAACGCTATCAATGTGGCGATTTACTAGTACTGCGGATATATACAATAATTTGCCCTTTTATATTGTCTAGCTAATTGATTTATATCGATAAATTAGTTTGTATTATTTGAGTCATGATTGTTGTTATTGCTAAACAGAAGCCGGGTTATCGGGGAAAATGGCTGACGAAGTGCTGTTGCCGTGTATCTGGAAAGAAATCAAAATAAATCGAACGCTTTTCTTCATCGGTGTTAGTGTTGGTCACTTCAATAAACCGCACTTGTCGTTCTGTAGAGGACGTGCGTCATGTCGATTCCAAATCCTCGAATCGCGATACTCGGTAATAGAGTGCCAAGTTTGAACCTTCCCGGACTTGAACACTTTTCCGACCTTGGCAGTCTGTTGGCTGCCCGCGCATTTGATGTGGTACTGCTGGACATGCCCGCCGCTTATGCGGGGAAAGTGCTGCGAAAGCTGCGCTCTATCCCGCCGTATCGCTACACCCTCATTTACTGTTGCCGCGACCAGGATGGCTGGTGTGAGGCCTTGGGTGATGGTGCATGCCCGGTCGATGCCAGCGAGATCAAGCAGCTTTGGGTCGCCTGGCAAGAGCGCTTCAGGTTGCTTGAACAAGGCGCCGCGCCCGAGCGATTTGAAAGCCGGGTGTTGTCCTGGCTGTGGTTACGCGGCAACACCTATGTGTATGCGTTGCGCGACCCGGAGGTGCCCCAGCATTACCGCTACCCGCTGCTGGAAGCCCTGGCTGACAACGAGCAGATCAATGCCTTTGTCTGGTTGGGCTTGATGGTGCAGCAAGGCTGGCTGGAAGAGGGGGTGCTGGTCGATCGGGTTCGCCTCTGTTCGGAATGCGGTTCGGGCCGGCTCAATTACATCGACGTCTGCGCCGAGTGTCAGGCCCTGGACATTTCGCGACAACCTTCCTTGCACTGCTTTACCTGTGGGCATGTGGGCCCGCAGGAATCCTTTCTCAAAGACGGCGTGCTGCTGTGCCCCAACTGTTTGAGCCGGCTGCGTCACATCGGTACCGATTACGACCGCCCGATGGAAAACTATCGCTGCCGCTCATGCCAGGCGTTTTTTGTCGATGCCGAAGTGCAGGCGCGTTGCCTGGATTGCGGCTTGTCGCATACGCCGGACAAATTGCGTGTCCGCGAGGTCAGGGATTTCCGCCTGACCGAAGCCGGACGGTTCCGCTGCCGCCAGGAGTTCAGCGAGCGATCGGTCCCCGGCTTTGGTCGGCTCAACCTGCTGGGCGGCAAGGATTTCTATGATCTGCTGAGCTGGCAGATCCAGATTGTGCGCCGCTATCCGGTGCCGACCTTCTCCCTGATCGGAATGCGCTTCGTCAACCTGAGCGGGACCTTGTCGCAACTGGGGGAACAACGCGGTCATGCCTTCATCGATAGCGTGGCCGATCGTTTGAAGGAAACCGTGCGGGAAACGGACCGCTGCTCGCGAAGCACCGAAGAGTTCTTCTGGATCATGCTGCCCCATACCGACGGCAAGGGTCTGGAATGCGTCAAACAACGCTTGAGCCGGATTGCCGAGCTGTTTTCGGCGCCGGAGGTCAGCGACCTCTCCCTGCGTGTCGTCAGCATCACGGCGCCGGACGATCTTCTTGATCAGGAAGATGGTCAATTACTGTTGGCCCGTTTGGCCGGCGAGTTGGTGTGACACCCATGAACCCGTTGATGGAACAACTCTACAACGCGCTGGGCGGGCTTGCCGGGGCGGATGGTCTGAGCCGGTTGTTCTACATGCTCTTTCCATCGTTTCTGATTTTTGAATTGCCGATGATGATCCTGGTGATGCTGGGCGTGCTGCGCTGGTTCGCACGTCGGCGTTCCCGCGTGCCGAAGATCAGCGTTTATCAGCCCAAGGTATCGTGCATCATCACCTGCTACAGCGAAGGAATGGACGTGCAGACCACGCTCCTGAGCCTGTGCGAGCAGACGTATGGCGGCCACATCGAGATGATTCCCGTGGTGGACGGCGCCACCGTGAACCAGGCGACGCTGGCCGCCGTGCGCAGTTTCAACGTGGACCCGCAGTTGTACCCCCGGCGCCATTTGCGCCCGATCGCCAAATGGCAGCGGGGCGGACGGGTGTCTTCATTGAACGCCGGCCTGTCGCTGGCCAGCGGCGAAATCGTGATGGCGCTCGATGGCGATACGTCCTTCGACAACAACATGGTCAGCGCCATCGTGCGGCATTTCGAAGACCCCATGGTGCCCGCGGTGGCCGGTAGCCTGCGGGTACGCAACGTCTGGGGCTCCTGGGTCACGGCGATGCAGTCGCTGGAGTACCTGCTGTCGATCCACATGTCGAAAATCGGCCTGGCCGAATGGAATCTGGTCAACAACGTGTCCGGTGCCTTTGGCGCCTTCCGCCGTAGCTTCCTGGTGAAAATCGGCGGCTGGAACACCCATACAGCCGAAGACCTTGACCTGACGCTGCGCATCAAGAGCTACTTCAAGCGCCATGACCTGAGAATCCCGTTCGAGCCTGAAGCGATCGGTCACACCGACGCGCCCGCGACACTCAGTCAATTCCTGATGCAGCGATTGCGTTGGGACGGCGACCTGTTCTTTCTGTACATCAGAAAGCACAACCGCAACATCAGTCCGAAATTATTAGGCTGGAAAACCTTTTTGATGATCCTGGTGACCGGCTTCTTTTTCCAGCTGGTGCTGCCGTTCATCATCTTCAGCTACACCTTGCTGGCGATCTTCATCCTGCCGGGCATGACCCTGCTGTTTCTGTTTTCGCTGATCTATCTGTTGTACCTGACGATCACCGTGCTGATGTTCGGCGCCATGCTGTTGATGGTGTCCGACCGCCCCCGGCAAGACATGACCCTGGGCTTGCTGGTGCCTTTTTTCCCGATGTTCATGTTGCTCCTGCGTTGCTGGAGCGTGGTCGCCATGCTCAACGAAATGTTCCGTCGCGGGCATGAAGAAAGCTCGATGGCGCCGTGGTGGGTGCTCAAACGCGCCACGAGGTTTTGATATGCGATCAATCCTTCTGGCCCTGTGCTTGCCCCTGCTGGTGGCCCAGCCGTTGATGGCTCAGGCGGCGCAAGCGCAAAGATGGTCCCAGGCCAGTTATGTCTGGGACAGCGAAGCCTTGCTCGATCCTGACCAGCGGCCGGCTGAACTGGAGGCACTGCGCAACGCCGGGATGGACAAGATTTACCTGGGCCTCAAGGCCGCTCAGATCAAAGACCTGGGCGCGACCCGCCAGCGCCTGGAACAACTGCTGCGGGACGCGGCGGACAAGGGGGTACAAGTCAGCCTGTTACTGGGCGATCCGAGCTGGATCGAGCCGCCGGAACGCCATCAGCTCACCGATCTGCTGGGAAAACTCAAAGGGCTTGCCTTCATCAGCCTGCACCTGGACCTGGAGGTCGAGCAACTGGGCATGCCCGTCCCGGATCAGCGCCTTAAAGACTGGCTCGAAACCTTGCATACAGCCTCTTCAGTGAGCCCATGGCCGGTCGAGATTTCCAGTCACCATCGCTGGTTCGCTGATCCCAAACCCGGACACCCCTGCGTGCCCTGTGCGCTTCCCGATGCGGGCGTGCGTCAGGTCAGCCTGATGATTTACACGCGCAATCCGAACAACAGCGCGCGAATGGTAGAGCAAATCGCCAGGCGCTGGCCCGACCTGCAATTTCGCCTGGCACAAAGCACGGAGCCGCAACTGGACGCCACGGAGTCCTGGGCCGGCGCTTCGACCGAACAGTTGCAACACCAGAGCAGCGTCTGGCGTGAACAACTGCAACCTCTCGGGATTGCCGGCATTGACTGGCAAGCCTGGCGAGACTTTCCAAAACGGTGAACCCTCATGAAGATTCGTTTTGATAGTCGCAAGGAACTGAGCCCGACCCAGGAGCAGGGTTTGAACGTGCTCTATGCCCCGGGCAAACGCACGGCGTTTCGCGTGCGCTGGTATTTAATCCTGTTCCTGGTCGCCAGCCCGTTGATCTGGCTGGGCGGCAAACTGGCCTACGGGATGCTGATGATCGACGCGCCGGCTCAGTTGCGCTTGCCGATCATCGAAGTGCGCGCACGGGATACCGGTCGGGTCGAGCAACTGTTCGTCAAGGCCGGCGACCAGATCGGCGTCAATCAACCCCTGGTCAATCTCGACAACCCCGAATGGCGGGCCCGGCTATCGCAACTGGCGGCCATGCCGACCAACACGACGCCGGCACGCAATACCAAATTGGGCGGCAGCGAGCGACAGTTGCTCAATACCCGCATAGGGAGGGCGCAGGAGCGTGTGAAGGTGCTGGAAGACCTGGTGGATCGAGGTGCCGTCTCTCCGGGAGAAGTGTTGACGGCCAAGTCTGAGCTGGATGGCTTCAGGGCCGATCTGTTGGCGTTCGAGCGCCGCGAGCAACTGGCCAATCAGGCGCCGTTGAGCGTCGAGCGAGATGTCATTCAACAGAACGCCGAACTGCAGTGGCTGAAGACGCGCCTGGCCGCGCTGCCGATCAAGGCCCCGCAGGGCGGGCGAGTGGCGGAAGTCATGGTCAACCCCGGTGAAAACGTCGGAGCCGGCACCTTGCTGATGCGCATCGAGCGACAGGAAGACCCGCTGCTGTGGATTTACCTGGAGCCGCAGAACATCAGCTACGCCGCGATTGGCCAGGCGCTGCGCGTTCGCATGCCCAATGGGGACTGGCTGGATGCCCATGTTGTCCAGGCTGTGGACAGTGCCGGGCGTACACCCACGGTGTTGCGAGGACCATTCACGGCCAGCGAAATGGGTTTGCAGGTCGCCGCCCGGTTTGATCACCCGCTGCCGGCGAAATGGCGAATCGATCAACTGCCGTTGAATGTGCGGTTCCCCACCGACTGGCAACAAATGTTCGCCGACAGCCGTGAGCTCATCGAGCAAGTGGGGGATCTCTTTGCCATTGGTCGGGCAACGGCGACCGCCCAGGAAAGCCGTTGAAGGATCACCTGCGATCAATCATCGCCGACCCGATGGACGCGTCGTCTGGGTCGGCCCCTCAGATGTACTGATGGCGGCGCGCCGTCGCGGCGACTTCGGTCGCCAGCAAATGCTCGGCCAGCACATCGTTCAAGAACCGGAACTGATCGTTGAGCCCCACCACTTCGTTGTTGAAGTGATTGGCGGCGGCCGGAATCAGCAAGGCTTCGAATTTTTTGTCGAATACCAGGGTCAACACTTTACGAGACTCGAAAGGTTGCGAGTAATAGTTGCTGCCGAACACCGGGAAGCTCACGGACAGGGTGACTTCGTTGATCATGACGTGCGCTCCTCGGAGAGGACGAACCAGCCCAATACACTCAACGTGAAGGCCGTCAGGGCCAGACAGGTCAGGAGATGGATCAGCATGGTACGGCCCTCCGCTACAGGGTTTCGTGTTGGGTTGGAATCGATCCTACGCTGACGGTGGCGGGGCGGAAGGCATTCGTGGCGATGGTGAATATCGACGCAAGTGATGGTCGGTTTTTGCGGGGTATCTGAGGGCCACGATCCACGCTCAGCCGACAATGGCCGCCACCTATACTCAATTGAGGGGCTCTTGAACACCGAACATTCCGTTCGGAGCCGACTTTAGGAACCGTGATCTTGAACCTGCGCTGGTTGATCGTCGCCGTGCTGGTGGTGTTGGCCGGGTGCGCCATGTCGCCGCGCGCGCCGGTGGAAGCACCGCAAGTGGTGATTTCTCCCAGCACCTGGCAACAAGTGGATCGGGAGATCATCCTGGCGTCGCAATCGGCGACCGAACAGACAAAAATCTACGCGCAGGGCGCCATGGACTACTGGCGCACCCGGGTCTACGA
Source organism: Pseudomonas sp. TE12234 (assembly GCF_054061835.1). NCBI lineage: Bacteria > Pseudomonadati > Pseudomonadota > Gammaproteobacteria > Pseudomonadales > Pseudomonadaceae > Pseudomonas > Pseudomonas sp. TE12234. The sequence continues at coordinate 27,962 of NZ_JBSSEP010000023.1, read as the reverse complement.
ACTGACCGAGCAGAATTTCATCCCCTGGTTCAGCAGTTACTGGACCCAGGAATGGCTGTCGATGAAGGTCAGCTGGTACACCATCAACGCCAAGGGCGAGCAGGACGCCACGGAAAGGCGTCTGGCCGCTTATCTGCTGGAGCAGTATCAGGAAAAGGTTCTGGCGCCGGTGGCGGTGGAGATCGACCCGAACGCGATTCTCAGCCTGGCGGCGGCCTTCTACGTGGACATTCTCAAGGAAGAACTGCAGAAAATCTCCCAGCGCCATGACGTGCCGATGGCGCAACTCAATGGCCGTATCCAGAAAATCCCGGCCATTGCCCTTGGGCCACCACCGGCCCGGGACGCCTCGCTCTATCAGGTCGTTTACACTGATTTGAACGCCTTGCCGGCCTACTCCGCGTTGGTCGACAAGATCCACAAGGCCGGCGGCACTAAAGGCGTTGGCTCAACGGACACCGCCATGGCGCCGGTGGCCAAGCGCGCAAGCCAACGGATGGAAGCCGAAATGGCCCCGCGCGGGGCGGCCAGTGCGGTGGCGGCGGCCGCCGGCAAACTCGCTGGCGGGTTGATTACCGTGGGGGTGGCGGGGGTTCGCGCATTGATTCAGGCCGCTGACCGGCCGGACAGCGAAGCGTTGATTCGCAGCAGCCTGGGCAACACCTTCGACAAAGCCTGGATCAAGCTGGTGCAGGATCCGAACACCGGTGTCATGGCCGGGACTTTGTACATGGCCGCGCAAATCGAAGGCAGCCTGGCCCAGAGTGCTGAACCGCCGGTCGGTATAGGCGTGGGGACTGTCGATTGGAGCCCGACTGATTCGACTAATCAGCAGCTCAACCCATGACTGAAGGAGAACACCCATGTCTTATGTAGATGGTTTTATCGCGGCGGTGCCCACCGCCAATCGTGAAAAATTCAAGAAACACGCCGAAATCGCTGCAACGATCTTCAAGGAAAACGGCGCATTGAGCCTGGCCGAGTGCTGGGGTGAAGACGTACCGGAAGGCAAGGTCACTTCGTTCCCGATGGCGGTAAAACTCAAGGAAGACGAGACCGTGGTGTTTGGCTGGATCATCTGGCCGGACAAGGCCACCCGCAATGCCGGGATGGAGAAAATGATGAAAGACCCGCGCACGCAGCCGGACGTCAGTCCGATTCCGTTCGATGGCCAGCGCATGGTGTTCGGCGGTTTCGAGCTGCTCGTCAAGGCTTGAGCCCGCTCGCAGGGTCACTCTGACGTCGGGGTGATCCTGCAGCTCTTGCGATGGCGAATTTCGTCATCGGTCGGCCGTACCCTGACGAATTCGAAACGCGGCTCGCCTTCGCTGTAGTGCACCAGCCAGCCCCATTCCAGTTCGAACTCATCCTGGCCGGGCCTGGGTGGCTCGGCCCACCATGGTTCCTTGCTGATGATCTGTCGCATGGCCCCCTCCGGTTGATTCGCCAGCCTCAACTATAGACCTGTGGCGAGGGCGCTTGCTCCCGCCGGAGATCTCTGTGGGAGCCGGCTTGCCGGCGAAGGCGTTTTCATTGACGCCGCATCGTTGCCTTCGCTGACCCAGCGCCCTTGCCACAGGTTGTACACTCAGGCGGTGTCCCCGCCGAGGTGCCCTGCATGAATGACGAATCCCGCGAGCCGTTCAAACGGCTGTTTTTTGCCCTGGGTTGCGCCCCCGCGCAACGCAAGGCCATCGCCCAGTGGCGCGGCGCGCTGCAACTGCGTAGCGGACGCCCGGTGCCGGTGGAGAACTTCCATCTGACCCTGAAGTTTCTCGGCTCGGTGGCGGTAGGGCAGATTGCGGACATCTGCACGGCGGTCGCGTCTGTACGCACCCCCGGCGCGCGATTGACCGTGGCCCTTGATCGGCTGGATGTCTGGCGCAGGGCAGGGGTGTTGGTATTGGCGCCGGAGCAGGCACCGCCGGCGCTGCTGCGCCTGGTGTATGACCTGGAGCAGGCCTTGTTGCCGTTTGGGCTGGAGGACGCACCACGGGAGTTTCGTCCGCACCTGACCCTGGCCCGCGACTATCGGGCGCCGGTGCCCGAGTCGACCTCGCCGCCGGAGTTTTTCCTGCGCGCCGACCGTTTCACCCTGTTCGAATCCCACAAGGGCCGCTACCGGGCGCTGGCCGATTGGCCGCTGGGGGTGGCATAGGAACTGCTATAAAAAAAGGCGCCTGGGGGCGTAATACCAGTCAGTTAAGGATGAACACTGTACCTGTGGCGAGCGAGCTTGCTCGCGCTGGACTGCGTAGCAGTCCCATTTTTTTAGGGCCGCTTCGCGCCCCAGCGCAAGCAAGCTTGCTCGCCACAGGTTACTGAGTGCTCGCTCTATCTCTTAACTGATCGGCATTAGCCCGAAGGCGCCGAAACTCACCTTAACCGAGGAGCCAGGTGAGTGATGCAGCGGTGGTAAGGCGCTGCATGAACGTAAATCGGACCATCAAATTTCGACCGCTTCACCCACAGGGTGATGCGTTATTTACCCAGCTTCACCTTGGTCCAGCCCCGGGTCATCACCCGCTGCACACCGATCGGCATGTCGGGAATGGCATACAGGGTCGCCATCACTTCCTGGGGTGGATACGAACCCGGATCGTTGCGAATCGATTCATCCACCAGCGGCGTGGCGGCCGCGTTGGCATTGCTGTAGCCGACGTTGTTGGTGATCTCGGCGATGATGTCCGGGCGCATCAGGAAATTCATGAACAGGTGGGCGTTCTCGACGTTGGCGGCATCACGCGGGATGGCGACCATGTCGTAGAAACTGCCGGCCCCTTCTTTGGGGATGCTGTAGTCGATCTTCACCTTGTCGCCGGCTTCCAGGGCGCGGGCCTTGGCTTGCAGCACGTCGCCGGAGTAACCGACCGCCACGCAGATGTTGCCGTTGGCCAGGTCCGAGATGTACTTCGAGGAGTGGAAGTACGCCACCGACGGGCGAATCTTCATGAACAGCGCTTCGGCTTGCGCGATGTGTTGCTTGTCCTGATCGTTCACCGGGTAGCCCAGGTAATGCAGGGCGGCCGGGAGCATCTCGGTCGGCGAATCGAGGAAACTGATGCCGCAGGCTTTGAGTTTTTCCGCGTTCTCCGGTTTGAACAGCAGGTCCCAGGAATTGGTCGGGGCATTGGCGCCGAGCACTTCCCTGACCTTGTCCGGGTTGAAGCCGATGCCGATCGAACCCCACATGTACGGGAAGGCATGGCTGTTACCGGGATCACTGGCGGAGGCGTTTTTCAGCAGGACCGGATTGAGGTTTTTCCAGTTCGGCAGCTTGGATTTATCCAGTTCCTGATAGACCCCGGCCTTGATCTGCTTGGCCAGGAAACTGTTGGAAGGGACGACGATGTCGTAGCCGGATTTGCCCGCCAGCAGGCGTGCTTCAAGGGTTTCGTTACTGTCGAACACATCGTAGGTCACCTGGATGCCAGTCTCGTCTTCGAACTTCTTGACGGTATCCGGGGCAATGTAATCCGACCAGTTGTAGACGCGCAGTACCTTGTCATTGGCCTGGGCGCCGGTGGCAATCGCGCCCAATAAGGACAGTGTCAGCAGAGTCCTGCCAAACATTTTCATCGGTACAACTCCATTTCTTTTCTTATTCAAAACACACAAAGTGCAGTAGACACAAAACCTGTGGCAGTGAGCCCCAATACCTGGGTGGTTACACAGTGCCTGTGGCGAGGGAGCAAGCTCCCTCGCCACAAGGAGCAAGTCCCAGGACTTACGCCGTCGCTCCCAGCATTTTCTTCTCAGGCGCCTGCCACGATTCGCTGGCAGTCTGGTCCATCGCTTCCTGGATCGCCCGCTTGCGGGTGGCTTCGGCACGGCGGCTGAAGTACCAGACCATGAAGGTCACGATCGAGACCGCCAACAGGATCAGGCTGGCCACGGCGTTGATCTCCGGCTTCACGCCCAGACGCACCGCCGAGAACACTTCCATCGGCAGGGTCGTGGAACCCGGGCCGGAGACGAAGCTCGCCAGTACCAGGTCATCCAGCGACAGGGCGAACGACATCATGCCGCCGGCGGCCAGGGAGGGCGCGATCATTGGAATGGTGATCAGGAAGAACACCTTGAATGGCTTCGCACCCAGGTCCATGGCCGCTTCTTCGATGGACAGATCCAGCTCGCGAAGGCGCGCGGAGACTACCACTGCCACATAGGCGGCACAAAACGTGGTGTGGGCGATCCAGATGGTCACGATGCCGCGTTCCATCGGCCAGCCAATCAACTGCGCCATGGCCACGAACAGCAGCAACAGCGACAGACCGGTGATCACTTCCGGCATCACCAGCGGTGCGGTGACCAGGCCGCCGAACAGCGTGCGACCCTTGAAGCGGGTCACGCGGGTCAGGACGAACGCCGCCAGTGTTCCCAGGGCCACGGCCGCCAGCGCGGTGTAGCAAGCGATCTCCAGCGAGCGCACCACCGAACCCATCAACTGGGTGTTGTCGAGCAGGCCGGCGTACCACTTGAACGACCAGCCACCCCATACCGTCACCAGTTTCGAGGCGTTGAACGAGTAGATCACCAGAATCAGCATCGGCAGGTAGATAAACGACAGGCCGAGCACCAGCATCATTTTTGAAAAGCCGAAACGTTTCATCCTCGTGCCTCCATTTCTTTGGCCTGACTGCGGTTGAACAGCAGGATCGGCACAATCAGGATCAACAGCATCACCACCGCCAGGGCGGACGCCACCGGCCAGTCGCGGTTATTGAAGAACTCTTGCCACAGCACGCGACCGATCATCAGGGTCTCCGGGCCACCGAGCAGTTCCGGGATCACGAACTCACCGACCACTGGAATGAACACCAGCATGCAGCCGGCGATGATGCCGTTCTTGGCCAGCGGCACGGTGATTTTCCAGAAGCTGTTGAAGGTGCTGGAACCCAGGTCCGATGCGGCTTCCAGCAGACTCTGATCGTGCTTCACCAGGTTGGCGTACAGCGGCAGGATCATGAACGGCAGATACGCATACACCACGCCGATATAAACGGCGGTGTTGGTGTTGAGGATCTCGATCGGGTGATCGATCAGCCCGGTCCACAGCAGGAACGCATTGAGCAAACCGTTGTTGCTGAGGATGCCCATCCAGGCGTAGACGCGGATCAGGATCGCGGTCCAGGTCGGCATCATGATCAGCAGCATCAAGACGTTTTGCGCTTCCTTGCTCGCCTTGGTAATGGCGTAGGCCATCGGAAAACCGATCACCAGGCACATCATTGTGCTGAACAGCGCGACCTTCAACGAACCCAGGTAGGCGGAGAGGTACAGCTCATCTTCGCCCAGCATGGTGTAGTTGCCGATGTTGAGCATCAGCTGGAATTTCTGCTCGGCGTAGGTGTAGATCTCCGAGTAGGGCGGAATGGCCAGGGCCGCTTCCGAGAAGCTGATCTTCATCACCAGGAAGAACGGCAACAGGAAAAACAGGCACAGCCACAGGAAGGGAATCCCGATGACGAATTTTCGTCCACTGGGCACCAGGCGCAGGAATTGCTGATTGAAGGTTTTCATGCGCGCAGTACCACGCCGCTGTCGTCTTCCCACCACACGTAGACCTGATCGTCCCAGGTCGGACGTGCGCCACGGCGTTCGGCGTTGGCCATGAACGACTGCACGACTTTGCCGCCAGGCAACTCCACGTAGAACACCGAGTGACCGCCGAGGTAGGCGATGTCATGCACCTTGCCGCTGGACCAGTTGTAGCGGGCCTCTGGCTTGGTGGTGCTGACCAGCAGTTTTTCCGGGCGGATGGCGTAGGTGATCGACTTGTCCTGCACCGAAGTGCTGACGCCGTGACCGACGTAGATCTTCTGTTCCAGGTCCGGGCTGTGAATGATCGCGTAGCCTTCCAGGTCTTCGACGACGGTGCCTTCGAAGGCGTTCACGTTGCCGATGAACTCGCAGACCATGCGGCTGACCGGTGCTTCATAGATGTCCACCGGGCTGCCGATCTGGGCGATCCAGCCCAGGTGCATGATGGCGATGCGCTGGGCCATGGTCATGGCCTCTTCCTGGTCGTGGGTCACCATCACGCAGGTCACGCCCACGCGCTCGATGATTTCCACCAGTTCCAGCTGCATCTGCGAACGCAGCTTTTTATCCAGTGCGCCCATCGGTTCGTCGAGCAACAGCAATTTCGGACGCTTGGCCAGGGAGCGGGCCAGGGCCACGCGCTGACGCTGGCCGCCGGACAACTGGTGGGGTTTGCGCTTGGCGTACTGGGTCATGTGCACCAGGCGCAGCATTTCTTCCACGCGGGCGTCGATTTCCGCGGCGGGCAAACGGTCCTGCTTGAGGCCGAAGGCGATGTTCTGCGCCACGGTCATGTGCGGGAACAACGCGTAGGACTGGAACATCATGTTGATCGGCCGCTCGTAGGGCGGCATGTCGGTGATGTCGACACCGTCGAGCAGGATGCGGCCTTCGGTCGGCCGTTCGAAGCCGGCGAGCATGCGCAGCAGCGTCGATTTGCCGGAGCCGGAGCCACCGAGCAGGGCAAAGATTTCGCCTTGATGGATTTCCAGGGACACATCGTCCACGGCGGTGGTTTCGTCGAATTTCTTGGTGACGCGGTCGACTTTCACCAACACCTTTTTCGGTGCCTGGTGACCTTCAAGAGCCTTCCGGTAGATGCTGGAGGCGTTTGCCATTTGAAACTCCCAACAGGTTTCAGTCGTCGGGCCAACGCGGCCTGACTTAATAGTTGATTGCAAACCCTTGCCGGGCTGTGTCAGTCAGTCGAAACGCTGGTCCCACAGGGTCTCGCGTTTGACTCACTGGCCCGCACCGCTCGGGTTTATTCGGCGCCGCCGTCCTGGCTGCCTGGTAGTACTTGTTGTTATTGCAGTGTGTTGTTGTCGTGAGGGACCGACGCGCACAAGCGCGCCCGCCTGACTCACGGGGGCAGTGAAATCGTTGAATCGTGTTTGAGGTCGTCAGTCAGCGCCCATGACGCAGCGCCGCCCGTTGCCGGCACGCCTCACCAAACGCCTGGAAAATTCTCAAATAAGGAGGATTCGACAAGACCTGCCATTCCGGGTGCCATTGCACGCCGAGGGCGAAGGCCTTGCTGTGCTCGACCGAGACCGCTTCGATCAGGCCGTCCGGCGCGAGCGCTTCGGCGCGCAGGCCGGGGGCGAGTCGGTCGATGCCCTGGCTGTGAATCGAATTGACCTGGAATTGCGTGGGCAGGTCCAGTGCCTGGAACACGCCGCCCGGTTGCACGTCGACGGTGTGCGCCGGTGCGTATTGCACCGCCAGGTCAGGGTGGTTGGCTTCACGATGATCAAGGAAGCCGGGCAATTCATGGACCTTCTGATGCAGGCTGCCACCGAACGCCACGTTCATCTCCTGAAAGCCGCGGCAGATGCCGAGCACCGGGACGCCGGCCGCAATGGCCGCACGGATCAGGGGAAGGGTGGTGCGATCCCGCTGGGGATCGTGTTCCGTGCCGGGAGCGCTGTCCGGGCCTTGATAGTGGAAAGGTTCCACGTTCGAAGGCGAGCCGGTCAGCAACAGGCCGTCGAGCTGCGGCAGCAGGTCCTCGATTTCGGTCAGTTCAGCCAGGGAAGGAATGACGACAGGCAGCCCCAGTGCGGCAACGCTGACAGCACGCAAGTACTTGTCGCCGCTGACGTGGTAGGGATGCAGGCCAATCTGTTTGACGCATGCAGTAACGCCGATCAATGGCTTGAATGCCATTTTTATCACCTCGAAGTTTCACACTTGAACGAGCTTTTCCGGAGCTTAGCCTTGTTGATTTTAATTAACAACTCTCATGTAAAAAATTCTAAACGCCGCACGTCTGAAGATCAGGATTTACGTGTGTTTGAGGGGGTATCTGGCACTCTCGTGCTTCTGAGAGGCCCAAAAATAAACGCTGAAAGGCTCAGTGTTCGCTATTGACTTCACTTTGCCTTTCGGATTGACTGGGCTCGTGAAAGGGCGGTGAACATAATAATTAACAGTAAAAAATAGGTGCATCATGTCGGTCCCTCTGCGTACCGTTCAACTCAACGAAGCAAACGCATTCCTTAAGAAATATCCTGAGGTTTTGTACGTCGACCTTCTGATTGCGGATATGAACGGTGTGGTGCGCGGCAAGCGCATCGAACGCACCAGTCTTCATAAGGTTTACGAGAAAGGCATCAACCTGCCGGCGTCTCTGTTTGCTCTGGACATCAACGGCTCGACGGTGGAAAGCACCGGCCTGGGTCTGGACATCGGCGACTCCGACCGTATCTGCTACCCCATCCCTGGCACCCTCAGCATCGAGCCCTGGCAGAAGCGCCCGACCGCGCAACTGTTAATGACCATGCACGAGCTGGAAGGCGAGCCGTTCTTCGCTGACCCGCGTGAGGTGCTGGCCAATATCGTGCGCAAGTTCGATGACATGGGCCTGACCATCTGCGCCGCGTTCGAACTGGAGTTCTACCTGATCGACCAGGACAACGTGAACGGTCGTCCGCAGTCGCCACGTTCGCCGGTCTCCGGCAAGCGTCCGATGTCGACCCAGGTGTACCTGATCGACGACCTCGACGAATACGTCGACTGCCTGCAAGACATCCTCGAAGGCGCGAAAGAGCAGGGCATCCCGGCTGACGCCATCGTCAAGGAAAGCGCCCCGGCGCAGTTCGAAGTCAACCTGCATCACGTGGCCGATCCGATCAAGGCATGCGACTACGCGGTCCTGCTCAAGCGTCTGGTGAAGAACATCGCCTACGACCACGAGATGGACACCACCTTCATGGCCAAGCCGTATCCGGGCCAGGCGGGCAACGGTCTGCACGTCCACATTTCGGTTCTCGACAAAGACGGCAAGAACATCTTTGCCAGCGAGGATCCCGAGCAGAACGCCGCGCTGCGACATGCGATCGGCGGTGTGCTCGAGACCCTGCCGGCGCAGATGGCGTTCCTCTGCCCGAACGTCAACTCCTACCGTCGTTTCGGCGCACAGTTCTACGTGCCGAATTCGCCAAGCTGGGGCATCGACAACCGTACCGTGGCGGTACGCGTGCCGACCGGTTCGCCGGACGCCGTGCGCATCGAACACCGCGTGGCCGGTGCCGACGCCAACCCGTACCTGCTGATGGCTTCGGTCCTGGCGGGCGTGCACCACGGTCTGACCAATCAGATCGAGCCAGGCGCCCCGGTGGAAGGCAACAGCTACGAGCAAAACGAACAGAGCCTGCCGAACAACCTGCGCGATGCACTGCGCGAGCTGGACGACAGCGAAGTCATGGCCAAATACATCGACCCGATGTACATCGACGTGTTCGTGGCGTGCAAGGAAAGCGAGCTGGCCGAGTTCGAGAACTCCATCTCCGACCTTGAGTACAACTGGTACCTGCATACCGTTTAACAGCGCCGACACCCAACCCGTGGCGAGGGAGCTTGCTCCCGCTGGGCCGCGTAGCGGCCCCAAAAGATGGGACTGCTGAGCAGTCCAGCGGGAGCAAGCTCCCTCGCCACAGGTTACTGACCACTCGCTCCGTCTGTTAACACGACCATCTATTCCCCTGCGTCGAGTCACAACAATGACAATTACTCGCAGCGATTGGGAGCAACGCTTCCAGTCCCTAACCATTGAAAGCCGCGCCTTCATCGACGGCCAGTATTGCGCGGCCGCCAGTGGCGCCACGTTCGAATGCATCAGCCCGGTGGACGGCCGCTTTCTGGCGAACGTCGCCAGCACCGACGAAGCCGATGCCAACGCCGCCGTCGCCGTTGCCCGCCGTACCTTCGAGTCCGGCGTCTGGTCCAGACTGGCCCCGGTCGAGCGCAAGCGCGTCCTGATCCGTTTCGCCGATCTGATCCTGGCCCACCAGGAAGAACTGGCGCTGCTCGAAACCCTCGACATGGGCAAGCCGATCAGCGACTCCATGAGCATCGACATCCCGGCGACCGCCAACGCGATCCGCTGGACCGCCGAAGCCATCGACAAGATCTACGACGAAGTCGCCGCCACGCCCCACGATCAACTCGGCCTGGTCACCCGTGAACCGGCGGGTGTGGTCGCGGCCATCGTGCCGTGGAACTTCCCGCTGATCATGGCCAGCTGGAAATTCGCCCCGGCCCTGGCGGCGGGCAACTCGTTCATCCTCAAGCCTTCGGAAAAGTCGCCATTGACGGCGATCCGCATCGCACAGCTGGCGCTGGAGGCGGGCATCCCCAAAGGCGTGTTCAACGTCCTGCCGGGCTTCGGTCACACCGTCGGCAAAGCCCTGGCGTTGCACATGGACGTCGACGTGCTGGCCTTCACCGGCTCCACGGCGATCGCCAAGCAACTGATGATCTACGCCGGGCAGAGCAACATGAAACGTGTCTGGCTGGAAGCCGGCGGCAAGAGCCCGAACGTGGTGTTTGCCGACGCACCGGACCTGCGCGCAGCCGCCCAGGCGGCCGCCAGCGGTATCGCCTTCAACCAGGGCGAAGTCTGCACCGCGGGCTCGCGCCTGCTGGTGGAGCGCTCGATCCGCGATCAGTTCATCCCGCTGTTGGTCGAAGCCCTGCAGGCCTGGAAACCGGGGCATGCACTCGACCCTGCGACCACCGTCGGCGCCGTGGTCGATCAGCGTCAACTGGACAACGTGCTGCGCTACATCGGCATCGGCCAGGAGCAGGGCGCTCAACTGATCGCCGGCGGCAGCCGCACCCTCGAAGAGACCGGTGGCCTGTATGTGGAACCGGCGATTTTCGACGGCGTGACCAACGCCATGACCATCGCCCGTGAAGAAATTTTCGGCCCGGTGCTGTCGCTGATCACCTTCGACACCGCCGAAGAAGCGCTGGCGATTGCCAACGACAGCATCTTCGGCCTGGCGGCCGGGGTCTGGACCAGCAACCTGAGCAAGGCCCACACCTTCGCCCGTGGCCTGCGCGCCGGCAGCGTCTGGGTCAACCAGTACGACGGCGGCGACATGACCGCGCCGTTCGGCGGGTTCAAGCAGTCGGGCAACGGTCGGGACAAATCGCTGCATGCGTTCGACAAGTACACCGAACTCAAAGCGACCTGGATCAAGCTCTAAGACCTTTTAAGCGGCGGTCGCCGGCACGTTGCTGGCGACCCTCGGAGAAACCTATGAAACACAGCTCTATTAATCAACAGCATGTAAACAGCTACTACGCCGCCACCCGTAACTTCACCGGCGACTTCCCGGTGCTCGAAGAATTGGTGGAGTGCGATGTCTGCGTGATCGGCGCCGGCTACACCGGCCTGTCCTCGGCGCTGTTCCTTGCCGAAGCGGGCTACAGCGTCACCGTGCTGGAAGCCGCCAAGGTCGGCTTCGGCGCCAGCGGTCGCAACGGCGGTCAACTGGTCAACTCCTACAGCCGTGATGTCGATGTCATCGAAGAGCGCTATGGCGACAGGACGGCCGAAGTCCTGGGCAGCATGATTTTCGAAGGCGCCGACATCATCCGTCAGCGCATACAGCACTACGACATCCAGTGCGACTACCGCCCGGGCGGCATCTTCGCGGCGATGAACAAGAAGCAACTCAAAGGCCTGGCCGAGCAGAAGAAAAGCTGGGAACGCTACGGCAACAAGAACCTGAAAATGCTCGACGCGGCCGACATCAAGCGCGAAGTGGGTTCCAACGCTTACGTCGGCGGCCTGCTGGACATGCAGGGCGGCCATATTCACCCGCTGAACCTGGCCCTCGGCGAGGCTTCGGCGATCATTGGCCTGGGCGGCAAGATCTTCGAACAATCGGCGGCGGTGGAAATCACCTACGGCGAACCGATCACCGTGCGCACCGCCAAAGGCGTGGTTCGTGCCAAGTACCTGCTGATCGCCGGTAACGCCTATTTGCCCCAAGGCCTGGACAACCGCGTCACCAGCAAGAGCATGCCATGCGGTTCGCAAATCGTCGTGACCGAGCCGTTGTCGGAGCAACAGGCGCGCAGCCTGATCAAGAACAACTACTGCGTCGAAGACTGCAACTACCTGCTCGACTACTACCGCCTGACCGCCGACAACCGCTTGCTCTACGGCGGTGGCGTGGTTTATGGCGCTCGCGAGCCGAATGACATCGAGCAACTGATCCGCCCGAAAATCCTCAAGACTTTCCCGCAATTGAAGGACGTGAAGATCGACTACCGCTGGACCGGCAATTTCCTGCTGACCATGTCGCGTATGCCGCAGTTCGGCCGCATCGAGAAAAACGCCTACTACATGCAGGGCTACAGTGGCCACGGCGTCACCTGTTCGCACCTGGCCGGCAAACTGATCTCGGAAATGATCCGTGGCGACGCCGAACGCTTCAACGCGTTCGCCTCGTTGCCACACATGCCAATGATCGGCGGGCGCACCTTTTCGGCGCCGCTCACCGCGATGGGTGCCGCGTATTACTCGCTGCGCGACCGTTTCGGTATCTAGGCTTTACCTCGTCGGCGACCACCCCAAAAGGTGTCGCCGGCTTTTTAATACCTGAAACACCGCCGCGCCCTGTAGGAGCCAGCTTGCTGGCGATGAGGCCATATCAGCCAAAATGGATGCCCCCTGATACACCGCCATCGCGAGCAGGCTCGCTCCTACAGGCTGTTTTTTTCCACCGTTTATCGAACCTGCTGAGCAACACCAACAAACGTGATTTAATAGCCGCCTTTCACGGTTCAGGGACAGGGGAAACGGCAGGATCTGTGCCTGTTTTCCACCCCCATTACCCTTAAGTCGTTCTTACATAAGGCTGTCATGGATACGGGTTCTCGACTCAAATTAGTACGCGAAAGCTACAAACTGTCCCAGCGCGAGCTGGCCCGGCGTAGCGGCGTCACCAATGCCACCATCTCCCTGATCGAACAGAATCGCGTCAGTCCTTCCGTCAGCTCGCTGAAAAAGCTGCTCGAAGGCATTCCCATGTCCCTGGCGGACTTCTTCACCTTCGATCAACCCCCGCGCGAGCATCAATACGTCTTCCGCGCCAACGAACAGCCAGACCTGGGCCGCCACGGCCTGCGCCTGCTGCTGATCGGCGCCTCCGTACCGAGCCGGCAGATGCGTCTGCTGCGCGAGCAATACGCACCGGGCGCCAGTTCCGGGGAAGAACCGATCGTGCACGCCGAAGGCGAAGAGTGCGGGTTGGTGACGCGGGGAACGGTTGAGTTGACGGTCGATGGGCAGGTCAGTGTGTTGAACGCCGGGGATGGCTATTACTTCCCGACAACTTTGCCCCATCGGTTCCGCAATATCGGGGCGGATGAGGCGGAGATTATCAGTGCGAATACGCCGGCGAACTTCTGATAACGGCAGGATGGTTTAGCTACGTATTCCCTTGTGAGCCGGCTTGCTGGCGATGGCGGCCTCATGGCTGGCGTGTTTTTTTCGCGTCGGCGCTGTCCCTGTGGGAGCTGGCTTGCCAGCGAAGACGGCCTTATGGCCGACCATTTTCTTCTGATGTACACGTTCCCCCTGTGGGAGCTGGCCTGCCAGCGAACGCGGTCTGACAGCCGACCATTTTCTTTCTGGTGTACACATTCCCCTGTGGGAGCTGGCTTGCCAGCGATGGCGGCCTGACAGCCGACCATGTTCTTCCTGGTGTACACATTCCCCTATGGCAGCTGGCTTGCCAGCGATGGCGGCCTGACAGCCGACCATTTTCTTTCTGACGTGCCCATTCCCCTGTGGGAGCTGGCCCGTCGGGTCGCCGCATCGCAGCGATGGCGGCCTGACAGCCGACCATTTTCTTTCTGGTGTACATATCCATTGCTGCTGTAACGGCCACCTAGGGTTCCGCCCTGACGGCGGGTCACTTGGAAAAACGGAACGCCGCCCGGCGCCAAGTAACCAAGCGCTCTTGCCCCTGTCGTTCGGTGCCTCGCTAGTGCTCGGCATGCCCTCGCTCCGGTCCTGCTCCGTGGGCCCACTGCGCAGAACCTTCGCTCGGCCTCTCGAGGGGGCGTGCACCGCAACAGCACCGCGAGGCGAGCTAACGCTCGACCTTGTTGTTGGGTGTACGCATACATTCTTGCTCACTGCCCCTTCGGCACCTCAAACCCACGCTGCTCAATCACCCGAAACACATCGCTCACATCCTGGATCATGATCCGGGCGATGTTGGTGACGGTGTTGATGTCGTTTTCGGCGTAGTCGGGGAGGCTGGTGCAGGCCATGAGGTGCAGGTATTGGAGGACGGCGTTGAGGCGTTCGCTGACGCAGTTGTGCAGTTCGCGAAGTGGAGCGTCGCTGTCGATGAGCAGTACGGGGTAGTGGGTGGCGAATTGGGACATGGGGGTGAAGCGGCGAGGCGGATTGTTCATGGTCATTAGTAGTGCTCTACGGAAGTAATTAGAGGCGCCACCTTTTCGCTGCGAATCAATTGGGTGGCAGTTGTACGCGGGTTCGCAGACCGAGAGATGACCGACACCCGGCAGACTCGAAAGTCTCCCACGCACAACCGCCATGAAATAAAACGCGGGCGGATTTTGCCAGAGTTCTCATTCGACGGTATCGGTCATCTCGTTTTAGGGCTGCGAAACCCGTCGCTGTTTGTGTCATCGACCGGGGCGAATATAGGCGCCCATTTTCATGCTCACAACCGCGCTGTAGGACGCTCTGGCGGTCGTTTTGGCAAGGCGGATAGCCACTGTCTACGGGCTTTCGCGGTATTTCGGGCAGTGCACAGGGTCTTGGGAAATCGGGGGCAGGGATTGGGGCCACTTCGTGGTCCAACGGGGGCAAGTCCCCTCGCCTCAAAAGGTAATTTCCTACAGGATTTTCGGAAGTCCAAAATCAAAAGGGCATCCGAACGCGGCCCGGGTCTCCGGCAGCTTTCCTGCGGATCAGGTGGCTTGAAACGACAAAGCCCCGAATCACCGGGGCTGTGTCTTTCAAACCGTGCAATGTCCAGAGAGTGATCGCTATGCATCCTGCATCACTCTCAAGCCTGCGATGAATGCGGATTTTGCGCCACGCGCTTGGGGCCGGCCAGTGCCCAGGCAATCAGCCCGAACAGCGGCACAAACACGATCACCACCATCCACACCCCCTTGGTACTGGATTTCCCCTCGGCTTTTCGCACCCGGTTGATCGCCCACAGCTCAATCAGCAGAAGCACGGCTGCGAATACGATCCAGATTGTTTCGATGTGCATGGGTCACCTCCTGATAGTCATTCAGTTAGGTGAGTGGTGCTGGGCAGGGTTCATTAAATTTTGCAGGGCGGGTTCGCTGGCGATGCGGTTCTGGCAATCAAATTTATTTTGACCGCCGTGGCCTCTTCGCGGGCAAGCCCGCTCCCACAGTTTTTTGGGGGGTAGTCAGATCGCGTTGGCCAGTTTCCCGTTCGAAAGGCGGCGCTTGTACGCGCTGTCACGGTTGGCCAGCCAGAAATACAGCGGCGACGTCACCAGCAAGCCCACCAGCCAGGACAGGTCCGCGCCGTTGATGTGCTCGGAAATCGGCCCGACGTACAGCGGTGTGTTCATGAACGGAATCTGCACCACGATGCCAATCGCATAGGCCAGCAACGCCTGTGGGTTGTACCGGCCATAGATGCCGCCGTCGACCTGGAAGATCGAGTTGATGTCGTACTGACCTTTGTGAATGGCGTAGAAGTCGATCAGGTTGATCGCGGTCCATGGCACCAGGACCACCAGCAGCACCAGCACCATGTCGACGAAGTGGCCGATGAAGTCTGCCGAAGCACCGACGGCGGCGAAGCAGCAGGCACCCAGGACGATCAGCGAGAGGAGGGCGCGGCTCTTGGCGGTCGGGATCCAGCGGTGGGCGAAGGTTTGCACCAGGGTGATCAGCGACAGCACGGCGCCGTACAGGTTGAGGGCGTTGTGGCTGATGACGCTGAGCAGGAACAGCACCAGCATCAGCGGGCCGATGGAGCCGGTGGCGAGTTTGACGGCGTCCATGGTGTCCATGCCCACGGGCGTTGCCAGGACCGCGACGGCGCCGAAGATGAAGGACAGGCTGGAGCCCAGCGCCGAGCCCAGGTAGGTGGTCCAGAACGTCGCGGCGACGGGCACATCCTTGGGCAGGTAGCGCGAGTAGTCGGACACGTAGGGCGCGAATGCGATCTGCCACAGCGCGGCCAGGGACACGGTGGCCAGCCAGCCGGAAATGTTGAAGCTGCCACGGGTCAGGAAGTCGGCGGTCTGCACGTGCGTCAGGATGTAGCCGAAGCCCAGCACGATGCCGATGCCCAGCACCCAGGTGCCGATACGGTTGAGCACATGGATGAAGCGGTAGCCGATGATGCCGATGATGCCCGAACCGAGGGCGCCGATGACGATGCCCACCGGCACCGGCACGCTGTCGACCACGCCGTGCAATGACTTGCCGGCAAGGACGATGTTGGAGGCGAAGAAGCCGATGTACATGATGCCGGCGATCAGCACCACCAGCAGTGCGCCGAGGGAGCCGAACTGGGCGCGGCTCTGGATCATTTGCGGGATGCCCATTTGCGGGCCCTGCGCCGAGTGCAGGGCCATCAGCACGCCGCCGACCAGATGCCCGACCAGAATGGCGACGATGCCCCACACCAGGTTCAGGTGAAACAGCTGCACGCCCAGGGCGCCGGTGACGATGGGCAACGGCGCGATGTTGCCGCCGAACCAGAGGGTGAACAGGTCCCGGACTTTGCCGTGACGGTCTTCGGGGGGCACGTAGCCGATCGTGTGTTTCTCAATGAGTGGTGCGGAGGTTGTTGTTGCGGTGACCATGACGAACTCCAGGGCAAAGATGAGTACGTGGACGTACTTCAGTGAGCGCCGCGCGAACGACGCTTTTCTTGTTGGAGTGATGATGTGCGGTGGGGCGGGATAGATAAATTAGTAAGATTGTGGGTATAGACGTTAAAAAATGTATGCCAGCCGAGGGGTGAAAAACCTGTGGGAGCGGGCTTGCCCGCGATGGCGGCCGGTCAGCCACATCATCATTGGCTGTCAGGCCCTCATCGCGGGCAAGCCCGCTCCCACAAGGGTTTTAGGGTGTTGTGATGGGTGTGATTCAACAGATCGACAGCAGCATCCTTTGCAGCATTTCATCGCAGCCGTTCAATTGCTCCAGGCTGACAAACTCATCCGGCTTATGCCCCTGCTCCATGCTGCCGGGGCCGCACACGACGGTGGGTATTCCTGCGGCATCGAATAGCCCGCCCTCGGTGCCGAAGGCAACGGTGCCGAACGCTCGGGAACCAGAAAACGCGGCGATCAGCTCGGCGGCTTCGCTGTGGGCATCGGTCGCCAGGCCGGGATACGCCGACAACTCGCTGAAGCGAATCTCGCTCTGCTCACTCACGGCACGCATGCGCGGTAATACCTGCTGCTCGGCATAGGTCTTCAATTCCTGCGCCACCTCATTCGGGTCGTGTGAGGGCAGGGCGCGGATTTCAAAATCGAAGCGGCAGTCGGCGGGGACGATGTTCAGGGCCTTGCCACCGGAAATGACGCCGGTCTGTACGGTGCTGAACGGTGGGTCGAAGCGCGCGTCGTGATGCTCGGGGGCTTTGAGCCGCTGGCCAATGCGCCCCAGTTCGCCGATCAGTTCGGCGGCGTATTCGATCGCGTTGACCCCCAGTGGCGCGTACGCCGAGTGGCAGGCTTGGCCGTGAATGTCGCAGCGCATCGCCAGTTTGCCCTTGTGGCCAAGCACCGGTTTGAGCTCGGTGGGCTCGCCAATGATGCAGAGCATCGGTTTGATCGGGCGCTGCTCCAGGGCTTTGAGCAAGGACCGTACCCCAAGGCAGCCGACTTCTTCATCGTAGGACAGCGCGATGTGCACCGGCAGCCGCAGGTCGGCCTTCACCAGCGCCGGCACCAGCGCCAGCACGCAGGCGATGTAGCCTTTCATGTCCGCCGTGCCGCGACCGTAGAGTTTGCCGTCGCGCTCGGTGAGTTCGAACGGCGCGACGGTCCACGGCTGGCCGTCCACGGGCACCACATCGGTATGCCCCGACAGCACGATGCCCGGACGATCCGCCGGGCCGAGGGTCGCGAACAGATTGGCCTTGCTGCGCTGTTCGTTGTAGATCAGCTCGCAAGGCACATCGAAGCGTGCGAGGTAGTCGCGGACAAACTCGATCAACTGCAGGTTGGATTCGCGACTCGTGGTGTCGAATGCCACCAGGGTTTGCAGCAACTCGCGGCTGCGGCTCATCGGTCGTCTCCGGCCACCCCGTAGCCCGGCGACTTGTCCGGGGCCAGGGCGCGGTCGATGTAGTCCTGAACCTGGGGGCGATAGGCGTCCCAGAGCTTTTCCAACTGACCGATCGGGTTTTCCTCGGCCCAGTCGACCCGCAGGTTGATGATCGGCCAGGTCAGTTCACCCACCACCACCATCGCCGCCGAATGCACCGGCCCGGCTTCGCCACCGGCGGCAATGGCCGCTTTCATCGCGGCGAGCAGGCGGTCGGCAAGTTGACCTTCGCCGTGTTCGAACGCCACGACCATGGCCTCGATCACCGCACGATCGGCCAGCATGTTGCCCGCCGCCACGCATTGTTCGCCCGACACTGCGTTGTGGTTACCCAGGGTTTGCGCGCCGCTGAAGTGCGCGGTGCGGCCGAGGTGGTCGATGGCCGTGACTTGCCGATACTGGCTGTAGCCATGGCGGGTCAGCACTTTATCCAGCGCCTCGGCCGGCGCGAGGCCTTGTTCCATGAGGGCGAGGACTTCCGGGCCGAGGGACGGCAGGGTGATGTTTTGCGTGGACACCGCGCCGACACCGGGCAGCAGCCAGGGGCAGCGGGCGCCGACGGCGATGCTCGAGGAACTTATCGCGATGCCGAACTGACCGGTTTCGGGGCAGCGTGCGGCGATGGAAAAGGTCATGGGTGTGCTCCTTGGTGTGCCTTGCCATGTGAGGTGTCTGGGCGGGCCCCATCGCGGGCAAGCCCGCTCCCACAGATGATGGCGATCCCTGTGGGAGCTGGCTTGCCAGCGATGGCAGCCACTCGGTAAGCCTGCTTACTCGGGAATCACCGCAATCACATCAATCTCCATCAACCACTGTGGCTGCCCCAGGGCCGACACCACCAGCCCGGTGGAAATCGGAAACACACCTTTGAGCCACTTGCCCACTTCCTGATAGACCGGCTCGCGGTAACGCGGATCGATCAGGTAGGTGGTGGTTTTCACGATGTGGCTCAGGTCGCTGCCGGCTTCTTCCAGCAACTGTTTGACGTTGCGCATGGCTTGCTCGGCTTGCGCGCGAGGGTCACCCAGGCCCACCAGGTTGCCTTCGAAATCAGTGCCGACCTGGCCGCGCACATAAACGGTGTTGCCGGCCCGGACGGCCTGGCACAGGTCGTTGTCCAGGCTCTGGTTCGGGTAGGTCTGCTTGGTGTTGAACATGCGAATACGGGTATGGGTAGGCGTGGACATTTGAAGCTCCTGACAGAAAAAGGCTTAGGCAGTGACCGTGGTTTTATGGGCGAGCGGGGCGGTTTGCGCTTCGCGTTGCTCGAGGTCACGGTATTCAAGGTATGAGCGCTGGATGGCGATCTGGTCAGCCACGTACTTCGCGTCGTGCCACACGCCCCAGATAAACGACGAACCGCGCCGCGACTGCCACGGCAGACCGAGGAAATACACCCCGGGCTCACTCGACACGCCGCGCTGGTGCTGCGGTTTGCCGTTGGCGTCGAAAGCGTTGACCTTCAACCAGCTGTAGTCGGTGGCAAAACCGGTGGCCCAGATGATCGAGGTCACGCCGGCCTCGGCCAGATCGAGCTGCAGGATCGGGTGGGTCACGCACTCCGGATCAGGGAAGGTTATCCGCGCTTCCGGTTCTTGCGGCAGGTCCAGGCCGTTGCGCTCGATGTAGGCGTCGGCGGCATCGAGCAGCGCCAGATAGTTCTCATCGCCCCGGGCCAGGTTGTCGGCCAGGTTCGGCTGGAAAGTCGCCACGCTGCCGTTGAACGATTGGGTCAGGCCGACCAGGGTCATGCCGCGATGGGCAAGCCCGCGGAAGTCCACGGTGCGCCCGCCGTGGGCGCCACTGACGGCGATGGTCACGTGCTCACGGCCCGGCTTCATCGCCGCCTGGTCCCATTCGCCCAGCACACCCAGCCACCAGCAGAAGTCACGGTTGCGGTAGGCGCGAGGCGGGCGATCGTGGGCACCGACCGAGAGGTAGACCTTTTTGCCCGCACGCTGCAATTCGTCGGCAATCTGCACCCCCGACGAGCCGGCACCGACGACCAGCACGGCACCTTCAGGCAATTGCCCAGGGTTGCGGTAGTCAGCCGAGTGGATCTGCAGCAATGGTTGATCTTTCGGTGCGATCGGCGGGATGACCGGACGCTGGAAAGGCCCGGTGGCGGCGACCACGCGGGCGGCCTCGATCACGCCTTCGGAGGTTTCGATGGTGAAGCCGGGGCGACCGACATTGCGTTCGACCTTCAGTACATCGACGCCGGTGCGGATCGGGGCGTTGAATTTTTTCGCGTAGGCTTCGAAGTAATCGGCCACTCGCTCTTTCGGGGCAAAGCTGTCAGGGCTCAGGTCGTCGAATTCAAGGCCGGGAAAGCGGTCGTGCCAGGCCGGGCCATTGGCTACCAGCGAATCCCAGCGGCCGGTGCGCCAGCGTTCGGCGATGCGGTTACGCTCCAGCACCAGGTGCGGCACACCGAGTTTGCTCAGGTGTTCGCTCATGGCCACGCCAGCCTGACCGGCACCCACAATCAGCGTATCTGTTTTTATTTTTTCAGTGGTCATCTCAATACCCTTTGAAGTTGGATTCAAACCGTATGTGGCCTGCCATCTCTTGGGGTCAAGACTAGGGATCACCCTGATATCGGTAAAATATTATTAAGCTGGCATTTGAGTATAAATAACTGATGCAGCGCCCTTGGCCCCGCAGCCTTGGGGGCGCCAGCGCTACCTGGCCTTCCAGTGCGTGCGTTCGTATTCATGGCAACTGTGCGATTCGAAGAAGTTGTGCACCTCAGCCCCGTGTTTCATTGCCCGATAAAGTCCCGAATCGCCTTGATCGTCGGCGTCGGCGCCTCTTCCATCAACCAATGCCCGGCCCCTGGCACCACCACTTCGGTGACATTGTCCGCCGCATTGCGCATCACGATCGCTTCATTATTTGCGAAGGATTTCTCCCCGCCAACGGCCAGCACCGGCATGGTCAGGCGCGTCGCCATCGACGCTTTGTTGTCGGCGTCATCCTGACGAATGCTGCGGAACTGGGCGAAGGCGGCGCGCATGTTGCCGGGGCGGGCGTAGAGTGCGGCGTAGTGCTGGCGGATCTTTTCATCGATTTTCGCCGGATCGCCCGCGAATTCGTTCCAGAAGCGGTCCAGGTAAATCCGCTCACGACCGGCAACCAGGCGTTCCATGTCCGCTCCGCCGAAGTCGAAGTGCCACAGCATCGGTGAGCGAACGATGTCGTTCCACGGTGGGATGCCCGGTACTGGCGCGTCCATCACCACCAGGCGATCAGTCTGCTGCGGGTAACGCGAGGCGTACGCGAAGGCAACCATGGTGCCGATGTCGTGGCCGATGACCACCGAGTGTTCGATGCCCAACTTCGCCAATACCCCGCGGATATCGCCTGCTTGAGTCTTTTTGTCATAGCCGCTTTCTGGAATCGACGACAAACCCATGCCACGCAAATCCGGCACCACGACCGTGTGGTCCCTGGCCAGATCGGCCGCCAGCGGTGCCCACATGTCACCCGTATCGCCAAAGCCATGCAACAGCACCACGGCCGGGCCTTTGCCGCCGACGCGCACGTGCAGGGTGACGCCATCGAGCGGGATGTCCTGGGTACGGAAGGTTTTGGGGAATGGCGTCACCGCGGCCTGTGCCGGAAGGCTTAGGGTGAGGAGTGCGAGAGCAGTCAGCAGGATGCGAAGCATGGCGCGGTCTCCAGACGTGTGGGGAATTGTCTCTGGCATAGCGTAGACCGCTTGAAAGGAATCAATAACTGAGCAGGCATCAAAAAAGACCGCTGCGATGCACGTTTTCCATCACTGAAACCTGATCACGGCCCCTTCGGCACTTCAAATCCACGCTGTTCAATGACTCTAAACATGTGAGTGACATATTGAGCCCCTGATAGCGACCATTCATTTGGTCGATACTCATCATTAAAGAATGCAAGTTCTGTTTTTCTGTCATAGGAGGAGGATAGCGTTATACCGATCTCGCCTTTGAAGGAATCAGCGCGATGAGAATCTCAACCCTGTTGGCTTTTGTCGCTGTACTCACCGGCAGCGTTGCCGCCACCGTACCGGCCGTCGCGGCCGATCAGTCCTGCCATTTCCCGCCGATCGCCGACAGCGCCTTCAGCCTGCGCAACGCGCAATCGGTGGCGGTGCTTTACAGCGAGAACACCGTCAACACCCAGCAATACCTTGAGAGCTACCACGCCGTTGCGGTCAATGGCGCGAAGAACCCGCAGATGGATCCGCAAATCGCCAAGGCGTTCGTCGACAGTTCCGATCCGCAGCGTGCACTCAACTGGCTGATGGCGTCGCTGCAGAAACAGTTCGCCTCGGTGACCGTCTATGACAACCTCGACGCCGTCGTTCAGGCGCATCCCGATGTGGTGGTGATGCTCGACACCTACAGCCGCCTGGTGTCCAAGCGCAACAACCAGGTCGAAGCACGGTTTGTCGCCAGGTTCTACGATTCGAACCTGCAATACATCGGCCAGGCCGAAGGCTCACGCGCCAAGCAAATGCCTTCGGTGTGGGTGCATGGCAAACCCGCCCCGCAGATTGCCGCACAAATCAATCAGCAGACCGAGTTGCAGGAGCATGCGCTGAAACAGTTCGATGCGTCGCTCAAGGCGCTGGTGACGACTGGCAACATGGATCACGTGGCCAGCAACTGACGGCCGGTGCATCGGCCGTCAAGGCGTGATCAGGTGCTGACGCGCAACCACAGCGACACACACAGGCCGCTTCTGGCCCGTTCATTCGTGAAACCCAATCGCACCCGCGCCCCACTGCGGTCCATGATCGCCTTGACGATCGACAATCCCAGCCCCGAGCCGGATTCATCGGTGCCCAGGCTGCGATAGAACGGGTCGAACACCCGCTCCTGTTCTTCCACTGCTATACCAGGCCCCGAGTCCCTGATCTGCAACAGGGCCTGGCCGTTGTCCATTTTCAGCGTCAGGTCTACACGGCCATGGGCCGGGGTGTAGCGGATGGCGTTGTCCACCAGGTTTTTCACCACGGCCGTCAGGTCGATTTCGTTGATGCCCACCCGTACGTCCTGTTCGATCTCGACACCGATGTCGAGGTGTTTGCGTTCGGCCAGTGGCCACAGATCTTCCAGCACGTGGCGATAGACCTCGTGCACGGAGGTTGTCGATGCCTCGCTGCTCGCAGTGGACTGTGCCTTGGCCAGGGTCAGCAACTGGTCTATCAATTGTCTGCCGCGCTCGATGCCCCGCCGCAAGGGCACCAGCCGCGCGCGGGCCGGTTCCGGCATGTCGACGGCGGCCAGTCGCTCGGCCTGCAGGGACAGGGCGGTCAGCGGCGAGCGCAGTTCGTGGGCGGCATCGGCGACGAAGCGGCGCTGGCTCTCCATGGACTGCGCGACACGGTTGAGCAGCCGATTGATCGCCACGACGAAGGGGCGGATTTCCAGGGGCAGGTGGTATTCGTCGATCGGATGCAGTTCCTGCTCATCGCGACGGTCGATTTCAGACGACAGCGTGGCGATGGGCCGGAACAGTTTGCGCACCAGGTCACTGACCACCAGCAGCAGGATGGGCAGCAGAACGAGGAATGGCAGGACACTGCGCCAGGCACTGGCACGGGCGTCCTTGTCGCGGGCGCCGGTTTCCTGGGCGACGGCGATGCGCTCGCCCCGGGCGGTGGTCTTGACCAGGACGCGAAAGGCTTCGCCGGCAATGGGCACGGTCGACAGGCCGTCGGGCAGGGTCGTGGGGAAGGGCAGCGGCGTGCCGGCATCATCGTCCCCCGAGGCTTTGCTGCCGTCGGCCAGGTACTGAAGAATGATGCGCGCCTCGTCGTCATCCGCCGCGCCATTCTCCGGGTATTGGAGAGTCATGTGCTGGCGGTCGAACAGCTTGGCCATCTGGCGCAAGGTGTCGTCCTGCATGTCGTGGGCTTCATCGAAGGCCGACACGTAGGCGAAGACCCCGGCCAGGAGGGCGACCGTCAGGATGGCCAGCGACAGCGCCACGCTCAACCGCAGCTGGACCGACTCGCCTAAACGTTTTTTGAAACCATCCATCCCATTCCCCTGACGTTTTTGATGACATGGCTTCCCAGCTTGCGGCGCAGCGCATGAATCAGGAACTCCACCGCATTGCTTTCCACTTCATTGCCCCAGCCATACAGACGGTCTTCGAGTTCGCTGCGCGACAGGATGGCCCCCGGCCGGATCAACAGCGCCTGGAGCAAGGCGAACTCGCGACTGGAGAGCAGAACGCCGGGGTTTTCTTCTGTGCTGGCTTCCTTGGAGATCAGGTCCAGGGCCACGACGCCGTTGTCGAGACGCGACAGGGCGCTGCCTCCGTGACGGCGCAGCACCGCACGCATGCGCGCCAGCAGTTCGGCCATGTCGAAGGGTTTGAGCAGGAAATCGTCAGCGCCGCCGTCGAGCCCGCGCAGGCGATCATCGAGGTTGTCCCGGGCGGTGATGATCAGCAGCGGCACAGGGTTGTTCTCGCCGCGAATACGGTCGAGCACATCGAGGCCGTCCTTGCCGGGCAGACCAAGGTCCAGCAACACCAGATCGTAGTGCTGGGTGTGCAACGCGGCCAGGGCCAGAAGGCCGTTCTTGACCCAGTCGGCGGCGTAACTGGCATCCGTGAGGGCGCTCTGGATCGCGTCGCCGATCATCGGGTCATCTTCAACCAGCAGTATCCGCATGTTCCCTCCGCCAAAAAAAGACGCGACGGTGTCGGCCGTCGCGCCTGTATTGAAACACCTGCGCCCGGAATTGTCCGCTGCGCCCTCAGCGCCGGTCGCCGCCATCGGTCATGGGGTGGCTTTCATGGCGTCGAAGGCCTTGAGCAGGTCATCCATGGCGATTTTGCAGTCACTCTGGACCGGGCTGCTCTCGCGCAGCGCAGACAGGGCGCGGTCGATGGCCTTGTCGACCACATGCCAGTCGCTGGCGGCACGGGGCTTGATGCCGGCTTCGGCTTCGTCCCAGGAGGTTTCCAGGTCCTTGATCCGCGCTTTCGCCGCAGGCAGGTCACTTTTGTCGACCAGCCCGGCGACGTCGGCGGCAATGCTGCGGAACGCGGACAAGTCGCCCAGTCTGGACCCCGCGTTGACCGGGTTGCTGACCGCGCCTGAAGGGGCTGCGGCATTGGGTTTGTCCGCCGGTTTCGAGCAGCCGGTTGCGATGCCGAGCAAGGCAATGGCGCCAACAATGGCAAGGTGGCGGATGGCGTTTTGAACGTGGCGCATGACGGTTCCCTGAATGGCTTTTGAAGAATTACTGAGTGATGTGCTTGCGGTTGCCGACGCTCATTTGCGCGACGGCCACCAGAATGACGATGACGCACAGGAACAGCGCGCTGGTCCAGGTCGCGCCCATGCCCATGCCGCCGTAGGTTTTGGCTTGCGTCAGCAGGTCACCGAGGGACGCGCCGAAGGGGCGGGTCAGGATGTAGGCGATCCAGAAGGTCAGCACGACATTGCCGCCCAGGCGCCAGGCGACGAGGGTCGCGGCAATCAATACACCGAATATCACCGCGCCAAGGGTGAAGCCCAGGCCCAATGCTTCAGTGGCCAGGTCGCCCGCCGCGGTGCCCAGGGCAAAGGTGCAGAGCACGGTCGCCCAATAGAACAACTCGCGCCGTGGCGTGACGATTTCGCGGATGGAGAGGTTGTGTTCGGTCCGGTACCAGACCAGGAAATTGACCGCCAGCAGTACGGAAAAGACCGCCGTGCTGGTGTACAGGCTCACGTCCAGCATGTCGGTGAGGATGTCGGTGATCTGCGTGCCGACGATGCTCACCAACACAACGGTGAGCCAGTAGATCCAGGGGGTGTAGGCTTTGGTGCGCAGTTGGCAGGTCAGCGCGATGGCCAGCAGGGCCGCCATGCCGATACTGGTCCAGCCCGCCCCCAGGCCGGCGTTGACGGCCAGAAAGTCGGCGCCGGTTTCACCGACCGTGGTGGACATGATCTTGATGACCCAAAATGACAGCGTCACTTCGGGCACCTTGTTGAGCCAGCCGGCGGGTGTCGGGTTCATGTCGATCGATTCTCCTGGGCAGCGCTGTTAGTTGCGCAAGAGAAAGGCTACCGACTGAAACTTAGCTGGGACTGAGCAAGGGCAAGATCGAGCAAGGCCGGGCGTTTTGAATCAGGCGTGGCCCAGCGCAATGGCAAACGAGACCACGATCATGCAGGCGAAGGCGAAATTGAGATTCATGAGATGTCCATCCGGTGCTTTTTGTGATGGCGCTCATCTTGAACAGGTCACGCGCAAATAAAAAATTCGCCTTCGTGATTTGAAAGATCGAAACAATTGATGATTGGCCTCGCCCGGTTTGTGTTTCTGGCGCCGTTTGACTAATCTCGCACAAACACGCATATCAGCGCATAAACAGGCAAAAACATGCACGATCAGCATTCCGCGGCCGAACTCCCGCATCTGCGCCGGCAGAAAATCCTCTTGATCCTAGAACGTGACGGTAAGGTCATGGCCTCCGGGTTGAGCCAGCACTTCGCCGTGTCGGAAGACACCATCCGCCGCGATCTCGCAGAGCTGGACAACGCCGGCCTGGTTCAGCGGGTACACGGCGGCGCGTTGCCGCGACCCAAGGACACGGGCAAGGATTACTTCACCCGCATCAGCGAAACCGATGAGGTGAAAACCCGACTGGCGCAGCTCGCCGCCCAAAGGGTGGAGGACGGTCAGATCGTGATGTTCGATTCGGGCACGACCACGCTGCAGATTGCGCGCTCGTTGCCCTCGGACATTTCCATCACCGCCATCACGACTTCACCGATGACCGCCATCAGCCTGGCTGAATACAAAGGCATCAAGGTCATTCTCGCGGGTGGGCAACTCAACCTGGCGACCCTGTCCGTCAGCGGCCACGAGACCCTTCGCTTGCTGCAGGGAATCAAGGCTGACCTGTTGTTCACCGGGGTCTGCGCGATTCATCCCGAGGTGGGCATCAGCTCGCTGCATTTCGACGAGGTGCCGGTGAAACAGGCCCTGATCGACAGCGCCTCGCGGGTGATCGCGGTGACCACAGCGGACAAACTCGGGGCGGTGGAGCCATTCGTGGTGGCGCCCTGTTCACGGGTGCACACCTTGATCACCGAACGCCATGTGGCGACGGGCAATATCGAGGATTACCGCAAGCTGGGCATCGAGGTGGTGCAGGTAGAGGTTTGAGCGGCAATGCATTGAATGACTGAAGAACATTATTTGATTGTGTGAGCGATCCAAAAACCTGTGGGAGCGGGCTTGCCCGCGATAGCGGATTGGCAGGCACTTCAAAGGCGCCTGTCAGGCCGTCATCGCTGGCAAGCCAGCTCCCACAAGTCCGATGGTATTACTTGATTGTGTGAACGATCCAAAAAACTGTGGGAGCGGGCTTGCCCGCGATAGCGGATTGGCAGTCACATCAAAGGCGCCTGTCAGGCCGTCATCGCTGGCAAGCCAGCTACCACAACTCCGAAGGCATTACTTGATTGTGTGAACGATGCAAAAACCTGTGGGAGCGGGCTTGCCCGCGATAGCGGTCTGCCGGTCACATCAAAGGCGCCTGTCAGGCCGTCATCGCTGGCAAGCCAGCTCCCACAAGTCCGAAGGCATTACTTGATTGTGTGAACGATCCAAAAACCTGTAGGAGCGAGCCTGCTCGCGATAGCGGTCTGACAGTCACATCAAAGGCGCCTGTCAGGCCGTCATCGCTGGCAAGCCAGCTCCCACAAGGCCGAAGGCATTACTTGATTGTGTGAACGATCCAAAAACCTGTGGGAGCGGGCTTGCCCGCGAGAGTGGATTGGCAGGCACTTCAAAGGCGCCTGT
>NZ_JBSSEP010000022.1:0-112322 GCF_054061835.1 Pseudomonas sp. TE12234 | reverse complement strand
GGTCTGCCGGCCCGTATCTGCTGGGTCGGCCTGGGCCTGCGCGCCAAGTTGGGCCTGGCGTTCAACGAAATGGTGCGCAGCGGTGAATTGTCCGCGCCAATCGTCATCGGTCGCGACCACCTGGACTCCGGTTCGGTGGCCAGCCCGAACCGCGAAACCGAATCGATGCAGGACGGCTCCGACGCCGTGTCCGACTGGCCACTGCTCAACGCCCTGCTCAACACCGCAAGCGGCGCGACCTGGGTGTCGCTGCACCACGGCGGCGGCGTCGGCATGGGCTTCTCCCAGCACTCGGGCATGGTGATTGTCTGCGACGGTACCGACGAAGCGGCCGAGCGTATCGCCCGCGTGCTGCACAACGACCCGGCCACCGGTGTCATGCGTCACGCCGATGCCGGTTACCAGATCGCCATCGACTGCGCCAGGGAACAGGGCCTGAACCTGCCGATGATTACCGGTCAATAACGCAAAACCGCTTTATGTGGGAGCGAGCGGGCTCGCGATGGCGTGTCAGTCGACACAGCGGTGAATGACACACCATCGCGAGCAGGCTCGCTCCTACAAAAAAACAGCCGTCCTTCATCGAGGAACCTGCCATGAGCAGCATCCCGTTTACCCAACAACTTCAGGGCGTGCGCGTGCTCGACCTGAGCCGCGTGCTGGCCGGTCCGCATTGCACCGCCATGCTCGCGGACCTGGGCGCCGACGTCATCAAATTCGAAGTCCCGGGGCACGGTGACGACAGTCGCCACCTGGGCCCGTTCAAGGATGGCGAGAGCGTCTATTTCGGCCTGATCAATCGCGGAAAACGCAGCGTCGAGATGGACTTCAAGTCCACCGCCGATCGCGCCCGGCTGTACGAGCTGGTACGCGACGCCGACGTTGTCGTGGAAAATTTTCGTCCCGGCGTGACCCAGCGCCTGGGCATCGATTTCGACACCCTCAAGCAATACAACCCCCAACTGATCTACGCGAGCATTTCCGGCTTTGGCCAGCACGGCCCGCTGTCGGGCAATCCGGCCTATGACATCGTCGCCCAGGCGATGTCGGGGCTGATGAGCGTCACCGGTTTCGCCGAGACCGGCCCCACCCGCAGCGGTGAGGCCATCGGCGATCTGTGCGCCGGGGTGTATGCCGCGTGGGCCATCAGCAGCGCGCTGTTCGCCCGGGAGCGGCATGCACCCGGCGCGCAATACATCGACGTCGCCATGTTCGATGTGCTGTTCAGCCTGCAAATGACCGGCCTGTCCAACCTCTTCGCCCATGGCGTGGCACCTGGCCTGGTCGGCAACCGCCATCCGGTCTCGACGCCCTTCGATACCTACCGCGCCGCCGATGGCCAGGTGGTGATTGCCGTGGCCAGCAACAAGCTGTTCCAGCGCCTGTGCGACTGCCTGGGCAAACCCGGGCTGGGCACCGACCCACGCTTTGCCGATGACCCGCAACGCACCCTCAACGAGCCGCTGCTGCGCGCCGAAATCGAAGCCTGGACCCGCCAGCTGAGCGTCGATCAGGTCTGCGACATCCTGCTCGACGCAGGCGTGCCGTCCTCGCCTGTGTGGAACCTCGCCCAGGCGGCCGCCAGCGAACAGGCGCAAGTGCGTCAACTGATGGTGCACCCACAGGGCTCTGCACAGCCGCTGGTGCCGCAACCCGTTTTCTTCAACGGTCACAAACCCCATGCCGTCACCCACGCGCCCCATCTGGGCGCCGACAACCAGGCATTTGGACTGAACAAACAGGAGCTTTCCCATGAACTTTGAATTGGATCAGGTCGAACTGGCCGTCATCGAAACCGCCGAAAAAGTGGCTCGCGAGGTGATCCAGCCACTCGCCCAACATTACGACGAAAGCGAAACCTTCTGTGCCGAGAGCCTCAAGGCACTGGCCGAGCTGGGCGGCATGGGCATCAACCTGCCAGAGGAGTACGGAGGCCTGGGCATTGGCAGCCTGGCCATGAGCCGCGTGGTGGAAGCCGTCGCGGGTGCCTGTGCCTCCACGGCATCGGCATTGACCGCGCACTTCCTGGCGACCGACTCGATCCTGCTCGGCGGCACCGAAGCACAGAAACAGCAGTGGTTGCCCCGAGCCGCCAGTGGTGAATTGCTCGGCGCCTTTGCCCTGACAGAGCCGGCGGCCGGTTCCAACCCGGCCGACATGCGTTGCCGTGCCCAACGCGAAGACGGCGGCTGGCGGGTGCGTGGCAGCAAGCACTACATCACCAACGCCCGCGAGGCCGACTTTATCGTGCTCTATGCCAAGACCGATGCCGACGCCGGCCACAAGGGCATCAGCGCCTTCATGATTGCCAAGGGCACCGAAGGGATCAGTTTCTCCAGCCCGGAAAAAACCATGGGGCTGCGCGGCAGCACGATCTATGAGCTGGCCCTGGACTGCTGGCTGCCCGATTCGGCGCTGCTGGGCGTCGAAGGTGCCGGCTTCAACACCGCCATGGCCGTGCTGGACCGGGGTCGCGTGGAAGTCGCCGCGATGTCGTTGGGTATTGCCAATGCGGCCCTGCAAGCGAGCCTGAACTGGGTCCGCGAACGGCAGATCGGGCCCAAACCGCTGGCGGCCTATCAAGGCACCCAATGGCGCCTGGCCGACATGTACGCGCAGCTGGAAAGTGCGCGCATGCTCACCTGGAAAGCGGCCGCCCGGCGCGACAGCGGTGAACGCTTCAGCCTCGATTCGGCGACCGCCAAACTGGTCGCCGCCGAGTGTGCCGGTTTCGTCACCGACGCCGCGCTGCAGCTGCATGGCGGCTATGGCTACATTCGTGATCTGCCGCTGGAGCGCTATGTGCGTGACGCGCGGATCCTGCGCATTTTCGAAGGCACATCCGAAGTGCAGAAAATCATCATTTCGCGAAGTCTGCTCGACGCCCAACGCTAACCGAGCGAAACAACCGGGCCTGTCCTGCAGGCCCTCCTCCTGAG
This sequence comes from Pseudomonas sp. TE12234, assembly GCF_054061835.1. NCBI lineage: Bacteria > Pseudomonadati > Pseudomonadota > Gammaproteobacteria > Pseudomonadales > Pseudomonadaceae > Pseudomonas > Pseudomonas sp. TE12234. The sequence continues at coordinate 109,383 of NZ_JBSSEP010000022.1, read as the reverse complement.
TATTTCAACCACGAGAAGGCTGTCGTATCGAACGACACCCGAGAGGAACCGCCATGTCCGCCTCCAAAGAAAGTGCGCAGCGCAAGACGTATATAGAACGGCGATCCATCGATTACATACCCGAGTCGGAGCGCCACGGCCGACTGCTCAGTCAATTCACCCTCTGGTTCGGCGCCAACCTGCAAGTGACCGCGATTGTCACCGGGGCCCTGGCTGTCGTGCTCGGCGGCGATGTGTTCTGGTCCCTGGTCGGCCTGTTGCTCGGGCAATTGCTGGGCGGCGCGATCATGGCGCTGCACGCCGCACAGGGCCCGCAACTGGGCCTGCCGCAGATGATCTCCAGTCGCGTGCAATTTGGCGTCTATGGCGCTGTCATACCGATCGTTCTGGTGTGCCTGATGTACGTGGGCTTTTCCGCCAGTGGCTCGGTGCTGGCGGGTCAGGCGATCAGCCAGTTGATCAATGTCAGCGACGCCGCCGGCATCCTGATTTTCGCCGCGATGATCGTCGTGCTGACGGTGCTGGGCTACCGCACCATCCACTTGATCGGGCGCTTGTCGAGCCTGATCGGCGTGGTGTCGTTCTTCTATCTGTTCTACCGCCTGCTGTCGGTGCATGACATCGGCGAGCTGCTCGGCAATCGGCATTTTTCCCTCAGCAGCTTTCTGCTGGCGATCTCACTCTCGGCTTCCTGGCAGATCGCCTTCGGTCCCTATGTCGCCGACTACTCGCGCTACCTGCCGAGAACCACCTCAGCCTGGAAAACCTTCCTTGCGGTGGGCCTGGGCTCTGTCATCGGCACGCAGATTTCCATGGTCTTTGGCGTGTTCGTAGCCGCCCTGGCGGGCGACCAGTTTGCCGGTCACGAGGTGGCCTACATCGTTGGCATGGGCGCCAGCGGCGTTGTCGCTTCACTGCTGTTTTTCAGCATTGTGTTTGGCAAGGTGACCATTACCACCCTCAATGCCTACGGCAGCTTCATGTCGCTGGCCACCATCATCAGCGGCTTTCGCGGCAACCGGGACATCTCCAGGACCGTGCGCCTGATCTACATCCTGGTCATGGTCGGGTTTGCCACGGCCCTGGCATTGCTGGGCAGGCATTCCTTCCTGCACGATTTCTCGGCTTTCATTCTGTTCCTGCTGGCGTTTTTCACCCCCTGGAGCGCCATCAACCTGGTGGACTACTACCTGGTCACCAAGGAACGCTACGACATCCCCGCCCTCAGCGACCCGGATGGCCGCTATGGACGCTGGAACGTCACGGGCATCGCGGTGTATGCCCTCGGCGTGGTGATCCAGTTGCCGTTCATCGCCACCAGTTTCTACACCGGGCCCCTGGTTGAACCCCTGGGCGGTACCGATATTTCATGGCTGATCGGATTGACCGTGCCGGCGCTGATTTACTACCTGGCGGCACGTCACTCGTTGCATCGGGTTCCCGCGCAACTGATTCTTCCGCAAGACGCCAGCCCGGTTTGATCCACCGTCACCGCAGGGCGGCCCGAGCGGGCCGCCACTGCCCCCTTTCACCACACAGCGCCCGGGTTTCCCATGCTCGCCATTGCCTCCTCGCCTCCCGCCACCCGTGCCCGCGACCGACTGCTGGACGCCGCCATCGAACTGTTTGCCCGCCACGGTTTTCAGGCCATCGGCCTGCGCGACCTGGCGAGCCACCTGGGGCTGCACGCCGGGTCCCTGTACCACCACATCGAAAACAAACAATGCTTGCTGTTCGAACTCATTGAGTCGGCACTGTCGGACTTGTTGCTCGACACCAAGCGCCGGATGAGAGGCGCGAAGACTCCACGGGAACGCCTGCGCCGTTTCGTCCAGGCCTTCGTCGCGTTCAATCGGCGAGAGAAGCAGCGGCTGGTGCTGGTCACCCGTGAGTTCGTCAATCTCGACGAAGAACACCAGCGCCAGGCCAACCAGTTGAAAGACGCCTACCGCGCCCTGTTGCGCACGATCATCGCCGACGAATACAAGGACCGCGGCCATCACGAGCAAGAGGCCGGCCTGATCACCCATGCGGTGATGGGCCTGCTGTACGGCCAGTCACTGTGGATCGAGGTCGACATCAGTGAACAGCAATTGGCAGACCTGTTCACACACTGCGTCACGGGCATGATCGCCGGTGGCACTGCCGGTTTAACCCCGCCTGCCCGGCCGCCGAAGCGAACGCACCGGGCAGATCGAGGGCCGTCTGGCCTCACAGATACCAGCGATATTCCCGGGCACTGATTTCCTGCATGAACGCCAGATGATCCTGACGTTTGTTCTCGCAATACACATACACGAATTCCGCCCCCAGGCCTTCGCGCAGTTGCGGTTGATGCTGCATCGCGCGCACGGCTTCGAGCATTTCCAGCGGGAAGTCGATGCCGCTGTTGCGGTCTTCGTTGAGTGGCGGAATCGGCTCCTTGCCGGCTTGCAGGCCATGTTCGAGCCCGACCAGAATCGCCGCCAACACCAGATAAGGGTTGGCATCGGCACCGGCCAGGCGATATTCGATGCGCAGGTTTTTCGCGTCCGACTCGGGAATGCGCAGGCACGCATCGCGATCTTCAAAGCCCCAGCTCGCATGGGTGGCCACGTTTGTGGTGCCGCCGAGACGGCGATAGGCGTTCTGGTTCGGCGCGAAGATCGGCATGCTGTGCGGCAGCAATTCCAGGCAACCGGCCACGGCATGGCGCAGGGGTTGCTGCTGGTTGGCGGCCAGCAGGTTTTTACCGTCGGCATCGTACAGGCTGACATGCACATGCATGCCGCTGCCCGGGTGCTGCAAGTAAGGCTTGGCCATGAAGCTGGCGCGGTAGCCGTGCTTAAGCGCGACGCCACGGGTGCTGCGGCAGAACAGAGCAGCCCAGTCGGCCGCACGCAAACCGTCGTCGAGATGGCCGAAATTGATCTCGAACTGACCCGGTCCCAACTCTGCGGTAATCACCGTGGCATCGATGCCCTGGGCTCGCGTCGCCTCGACCATTTCATCCAGCACCGGCGCAAAGCGCGACAGGCGCTCGATGTGCATGTTCGGTTGATCATCGGCATCGTCAGTCAAGTCATCGCGGGGGAACTGCGGCAAGCCGTCACGCAGTTTTTTATCGAACAGGTAAAACTCCAGTTCGAACGCCACCACCGGATGAATGCCTTTGCGCGCCAGCCGGTCCAGCACTTGTGCCAGCACCTCGCGCGGCTCGAAGACGATCGGCTTTTCGGTGCCGTCGGAGGTAATCAGCATCTGCCCCAGGGGCTGCGCTTCCCAGGTCACCGGTTTGAGCGTGCCAGGCACCAGCCGCCGCAACGCGTCCGGGTCACCGTCGTTGAAGCAGTAGTCACCGATCTTGAACAACCCGCCCTGCACGCCCAGCAACACGCAGTTTTGCGGCAGCTTGAGGGCGCTGCCAGCCGCGACTTTTTCCAGCATCTCTACGGGATAACGCTTGCCGTAAAAGTGCCCCGGAATGTCCAGGGAAATCAGGTCGACATACCGCACCTCGGGGTAGCGTTGGCGAAAGGCACGCACTTCGGCGAGCAAATCAGAGCAGGCAGCATCCATCGTGGTTGTTCCTTGGTTATTGTCAGGTGTAGACCCAGAGCACGCGCGCGGGCTGCTCGGTCAGGTTGCCGTAACGGCAACGGGTGTGACTGTCGAATTGAAAACTGTCGCCGGCGCGCAAGGTGACCGGCTCGTCGTCGCCCAGCCATAACGTCAACTCGCCTTCGAGCACGTAGCCGCCCTGCTCCGAGCTGTCGGTCAGGTGCCGGTCGCCACTACTGGCGCCGGCTTCCAGATGACTTTCGAGCATCGAGAACGACGAGCGCATCTTCGGCGAGACCAGGATGTCGGTAATCCCGTTGGCGTAATACAAGGTACGGCGCTCGTCAGGCCGGGTTACCCAGGGCAGGACCTTGGGTTTGGGCAAACTGTAGAAATAGGTGGTCGGCACGCCCAGGGTTTCACTGATCGCCGTCAGATCGGCCACCGTTGGCCGGGATAAGCCACGCTCGACCTGGGACAAAAAACCCACCGAACGACCGATCCGGTCCGCCAGTTCCTTCAGGGTGAACTTCTTGTGCTTGCGTAAATCGTGAATAAGGATCGCCAACGCGGCGATTTCTTCTTGCTTGTTCATGACCGGGATTCCGCTGAATGACTCATCAAATGCTGTCGCGCAGTCGATACCAGGCTTTGCCGATCGCTTCCAGCGGCGCGGCCAGGTACTTGCCGCCGGGGAAACTGCCATTACTCAAGCCTTGATACAACGCCAACTCATCCGTTTGGCCGAGAATCGCATCCGACACCGCGCGCGCCGCCGCCAGGGTCGGCAGCACGCCGTGGCCCGAGTAACCCTGTAGCCAGTAGCGATTGCCCTGACGGCCGACATCCGGTGTGCGGTTCAGGGTGAGGTCGATGTGGCCGCCCCAGGCGAAGTCCACCTTGACCCCTTTGAGCTGAGGAAACACGCGCTCCAGGAACGGCCGGGTGGCCGCGGCGATGTCCTTCGGCATGCCGCCCAGATAGGTGCAGCCGCCGCCGAACAGCAAGCGGTTGTCCGGGGTACGCCGGAAGTAATCGAGGACGAACTGGTTATCGGTGACGCAGGCATTGGTCGGCAGCAGCGCCGTGGCCTGCTCGGGCGTCAGGGGGGCGGTGGCGACCTGATAAGTCCCGACCGGCAACACACAACTGGCCAGTTTCGGGTCGAGGCGATCCAGATAAGCGTTGCACGCCAGGACCAGCACATCGGCCCGGACCGAACCACGCTCGGTCTGGACCCGGAACCCACCGCCCTCTTCCCGATAACTCAACGCCTTGCTCTGTTCATGGATGCGCCCACCCGCGCGCTCGATGGCGGCGGCCAGGCCCAGCGCCAGTTTCAGCGGGTTGAGGTGAGCACCTTCGGGATCAAAGAGACCGGCCTGATAGCGATCGCTGTCCACCCAATCGGGCAACCGCTCGCGGGGAATGAACTGCAGGCCGTCGTGGCCCCACTTGTGACTGGCTTCGTGTTGCCATTCGGTCAACAGGCTGACCCGGCGCGGCATGACCGAAGTCCATAGATGGCCGGATCGATAATCGCAGTCGAAGCCATGACGCCCCGGCAGTTCACGCAACTCCGTGGCGGCCCAGCGCATGCCGTCCCACAGTCGGCGAGCACGTTCATAACCCAGGGCGGCCTCCAGCGGCGGCATGTCACACGACCAGCCGAGAATCGCCTGCCCGCCGTTGCGCCCCGAAGCCGCCCAGGCCACCCGGCTGGCTTCCAGCAGCGTCACCCGTTTGCCGGCCAAAGCCAGACGCAGCGCGGTGTGCAGACCACTGAAGCCAGCGCCGATGATCACCACGTCGGTGTCATGGTCGCCCCTCAGCGCCGGCCGGGAGGTCAGGCGATCGGCACAACTGTGGGCGTAAAAACTGGCGACATGCTGGGTGGACTGCTGAAACATACGGGCCTCATGAAATTTATTTTTTATAATTTCATGAAAAAATACACCGTTAATTTCACGAAGGCAATGTGGATTGCAGCGTTCGCCATCCAGACAAGCCCGCCCTCGCGATGGAGCCCTACAGAAATCGTGAAATATTCGCCATCGCGCGCGTCACGTAGTCGTCTTTCTCGCCCACCGGGGCGACGTAATGAATCGCGCTGCGTGCAGCCTCGACGCCCTCCAGACGGGCAATGAACCAGGCGGCCAGGTATTGCGACGACAGGCAGCCGCCAGCGGTGGCAACATTCCCCTTGGCCACGAACGGCTGATTGAGCACTGCCACACCCGCCTCCTCGACCCACGGCCTGGTGGTCAGGTCGGTGCAGGCCGGAACATCGTTCAGCAGCCCCAGCCTGGCCATGACAAGCGTGCCCGAGCACTGAGCACCGAGCAGCTGCCGGGTCGGGTCGAGTGCAAGCCGGGACATCAACGCGGCGTCAGCGACAACTTCCCGGGTCTTTCTCCCGCTGCCCACCAATACCGCGTCCGCATCGCAGGCGTCCTCCAGCGTCGCCTGCGCCTCGATCAACACGCCATTCATCGACCGCACTTGCTGCGTGGGACTGGCAATGGATACCCGCCAACCCGGCCGCTGCACCCGGTTGAGGATACCGAGCGCGATCAGCGAGTCGAGTTCGTTGAAACCGTCGAAAGTCAGGATGGCGATGTGCATGGGAAGCCTCGGGCAGGTGGAGACGTTGTGTGACACCATCCTAAAACCCGGCTACCAAGACATTCAAAAAATTGTCATGGATACATTTCGCCTGACCCGCCGATGTCCTAATGCGGCGCAAACACGACACCTACCTGCCCGGCATATTTCAACCAGGCGGCTTTGAGCCGCTGCACCGTTTCCGGCTGGCTGGCGGCCAGGTCGATGGTTTCGCCCCGGTCCTGCGCCACATCGAACAATTGCCACTGCAGCGGCTGCGCGTTGTCACCAAAGCCGGCCTGGGGGCGTATGCCCAGCAGCTTGAGGTTGCCCTCGCGATAATAGGCATTGCCGAACAGCTCCCCGGCCAGGCTGTCGTTACGGTGCGGGCTGCCCTTTCCAGCGAGCATCGGCAGCATGGATTGACCGGTGATAGGGTGTTTACTCGTGTTGGATGGCGCCTCGCTCGGCACGGGTATACCCGCCAGGTCGAGGAAGGTTGGCGCCAGGTCATCGACCCTCGCGACACCGCGCTCCAGTCCCTGGCGACGCAGTGCTTTGGGCATCTGAATGATCGCCGGCACGCTGATGCCGCCTTCTGCGGTAGTGCCTTTGAACAAGTGGAACGGTGCCGCGCTGACCTCGGCCCAGCGCAAGCCATAGTCGATCTGTGAACCCTTGCGACCGAGGTTGGCATAACTATTGTCGGTGCTCGCCCCAGGCGGATAGAACCGGGCGTGGTTCTCCCCTGCCGCGCCGTTGTCCGACATGAACACGATCAGGGTGTTGTCGTACTGGCCGCTCTTGCGCAGGTAATCCAGCAACCGGCCGATGTTATGGTCGAGGTTATCGACCATGGCGGCGTAGATCTCCATCTTCCGCGCCTCGACACGTTGTTGTTCCGGGCTCAACTGCTGCCAGCCCGGCAGTTTTGGATTGACCGGGAGCGGATTGGCCGGCCGGGCATCGCTGGCCATGAGGCCAAGGCTTTTCATCCGTTCGATGCGCGCCAGGCGCACGCTGTCATAGCCCTGATCGAATCGCCCTTTGTACTTATCCAGGTATTCCGCGGGGGCTTGCAGGGGCCAGTGCGGAGCGGTGTAGGCGGCATAGGCAAAAAACGGCTTGCCGTCCTTCTTGCTGTTTTGCAGGTAGCTGATCAGCTTGTCGGTATAGAAATCCGTGGAGTAGAAATCGTCCGGTAACTCCACGGCCTTGCCGTTCTCACGGTAATGCACTTGCTCGAGTATTGTCGGCTCGACACTCGAAGGCTTGAAGTGTGCGGCACCGCCTTCGAGCAGCGTGAACGACTGCTCGAATCCACGCTGATCCGGTCCTTGATCAGGTTCCAGCCCCAAGTGCCATTTACCCACCATGAGCGTGTTGTAACCGCCCTCTTTCAACAACTGGGCAATCGAGTAGGAACGTCGATTCAGGTAGCCCTCATAACCAGGTTTGTCCCTCTGAAAGGGCTGCAAGGCTTCGGCCATGGTGCCAAGCCCGGCAAGGTGGTTGTCGGTGCCGGACATCAGCATCGATCGCGTGATCGAACAGGTGGGTGCAGCGTACATGCTGGTGAACTGCATGCCTTCACGGGCCAGTCCATCCAGAGTTGGCGTGCTGATTTCACCGCCATAACTGCCCAGGTCTGAATAGCCCAGATCGTCGGCGACAATCAGCAGTATATTGGGCTGCGCCGGATCGGCACTCGCCGCCATGGCCAGGCTACTGCTCAGTGCCAGCGCCCCCATCAGCAAGGTTAAAGGCATACGCAAACGAGGCATGTTTTCTCTCTTATTGTGTTCATCGAGGAGCGTTGATTTCGTTACTTGCCCAGCGCAGCGCTTACGCTTCGAATATCGCCACCGCGCGAACAAAACCTGCCGACGCATGCTTGATTTTGTAAGGGAAGCAGGACACCAGGAACCCGCTCGCCGGCAACACGTCGAGGTTGGCGAGTTTTTCCATTTGCCCATAACCGATATCGCGCCCGGCCTTGTGCCCTTCCCAAATGATCGAGGCATCACCGTCAGCGGCAAAACGTTCGCGGGTGTATTTGAACGGCGCGTCCCAGCTCCAGGCATCGGTGCCCACGACCCGCACACCGCGTTCCAACAGATACAGGGTGGCTTGCCGGCCAATGCCGACGCCGGCATCCAGATAGCCCGGCTGACCAAACAGGGCGCCGGCACGGGTGTTGATCAGCACGATCTCCAGCGGCTGCAAGACATGATCAATGCGCGCCAGTTCGGCTTCGATCTCATCGGCCGTCACCACATGCCCGTCCGGCAAATGCCGAAAGTCCAGCTTCACCCCCGGTTGCAGGCACCAATCCAGCGGCAACTCGTCAATGCCAAACGCAGGTTGCCCGCCATCGGTGGTCGAGGCGTAATGCCAGGGTGCATCCATGTGCGTCCCGCTGTGGGTGGTGATCTGCAAACGCTCGGCCGCCCACGACTCCTTGCCTGGCATCTGTTCCAGTTGCAAGCCGGGGAACATGGCAGCCATTTCCGGCCATCCCTGCTGGTGGTCCATGTAATCGATCTTCGGCAACAGCGGTGGTGGGTCCGTGTAAGGGTTGTTGTCCAGGGTGACCGAAAGATCCACCAGGCGACGTTTAGGCTGGGTTGGTTGCGACATACAGGCTGTCTCCAGTGAGTGACAAGTGGCGTGGGGTGGCGGGGTTCAGAGCGTTGCGGATCAGCGCTGCGGCATTGCCGTCATGACTGAAGCCGGCAGCGCGCGCCAGCGGGGTTTTCAGGGGTGGCAGACGCCCGAAGAGCGCTTCCAGGTGGGCGTCCGGGGCATAGCTGACAAGGCTGCGGCGCTCCTGCCCATAACTCGCCGCCAACGCATCGACCACCTGGGCAATGGACAGATGCAGCACGGGCAACTGCCAGACACGCTGCGATCCAGGCAAGACGCCATTGAGTTCGGCGGCATGAATCAGGTTGTTCACACAGCAGCGTGCCGACATCCACCAGGCCGTTGCCTGCTCCGAAACCGGGCAACGATAAGCCTCGCCCTCGGCAAATGAACGCAACAAGTCGCTCATGAAGGCCGAGCGCAAGCCATTGGGTTCACGTGGGCGCGCAACGATGCCCGGCAGACGCAACACGCGGCCGTCCACTTCCGCGCGCCGGCCGAGGTCGATCACCGCACGCTCGACCATGGCTTTGTGCGTGCCATAGGACAGTTCCGGGCGCAGCTCGGCGTGTTCGGTCATTTTCGTCGGCAAATCGCCGCCGTACACCGCCACGCTGCTGGCGTACACCAGCACCGGCGGCAGCGTTTTGTTGCGCAGCTGGTTGAGTAACTCCAGGCTGGCCAGCAGATTGACCTGATAACCCAGTTCGTAGTGCTCCTCCGCCGCGCCACCGGCAATGCTCACCAGGTGGAACACGACATCGATGCCATCGGCCAGAACGCGGCGGATCAAGGCCGCATCGGTAATGCTGCCGCAATGTCGGCGTAAACGCGGATCCTGGGGCACGCCTTGCAGTTCGGTATCGAGCAATAACAACGAGTCGATGACCTGACCACGCAGGCGGCCCCGCGCCAGCAGGCAGCGCACCAATTCGCGCCCGACAAAACCGTTGGCACCGGTAATCAACACACGCATAGGCCGCTCCTTAGCACCCGGCCTTGACGACACGTTGATTGATTGCACCAAACAACGACTGCCCGTCGTTACCCAGCACCTCCATGTGCACACGGTCACCAAAACGCATGTAGCCGGTCTTGGCGACGCCATGCTCGATCATCTCGATAGCGCGACGCTCGGCAATGCAGGCCGATCCGGCCTCGCGTTCGGCGTTCGAGACCGTACCCGAGCCAATCAGCGTGCCGGCGCGCAACCGGCGGGTCAGCGCGGCATGGGCAATCAACTGGCCAAAACCGAAGGTCATCTGCCCGCCGTGGGGATGACCGAACCACTCGCCGTTCCAATGCACCTGCAAGGGCAAATGCACGCGACCGTCGCGCCAGGCATCGCCCAGTTCGTCCGGTGTAATGGCCAGCGGGGCGAAGCTGGATGAGGGCTTGGCTTGCAGAAAGCCAAATCCGGTGGTCATTTCCCGTGGGGCCAGGGCCCGCAGACTCACATCGTTGATTTGCAGAATCAGCTTGATGTGTTGAAGCGCCTGCCCGGCTGTACAGCCCATGGGCACGTCATCGACCAACACCCCATACTCACCTTCGAAGTCGATGCCCTGGCTTTCGCTGGGCAGTGGGATATCGTCGTTTGCACCGATGAAATCATCACCCGCGCCCTGGTACATCAGCGGTGTGTGCTCGGCACCTTCGATGGGGTCAAGGTTGAAAGCCTTTTGCATCAGCGCACCATGGCTGAGGAATGCCGAGCCATCGCACCACTGATAGGCACGCGGCAACGGCGCCATCGCCTGGGCCGGGTCAAAGGTAAACGCCTCTCGTGCCTCCTGCGCATTCAGCCGGGTAGCCAGTGCCTGCAAGCGCGGCTCGGCGCTGTCCCAGTTTTCAATGGCCTGTTGCAAGGTCAGCGCGACCGGGCTGGCGTCCAGCGCCCACTTCAGGTCCCGCGAGACGATCACCAGCCGGCCATCACGGCTGCCGTTTTTCAGAGTGGCGAGTTTCATGCCTTGGCTCCCCGATCAGTGCCCAGCTCAGGGGCGAAGCGCCCGTCAAGAAGAATGAAGACCATGCGCGCCATGGCCTCGGTGCGATTGCTCCAGGCATGGTTGGTGCCGCGTTGCACCACCACGTCACCGCGTTTGAGGTGCACTTCCTCCTCATCCAGCACCAGCCACACTTCGCCCTCGGTGACGATCCCGTAGTCGAGGGTTTCGGTGCGGTGCATCAGTTTGTGCCGGGCGTTGGCCTGGCCCGTACCGGCGTGGGATTCACCGATTTCAGCAAACACTGCCGCGGCACTTTCATCGCTGACTTGGTTCTGCACGCTGTCCGGTGGAATGTCCACCACACGAATCACGCTGCCCTGCGGTCCGGGGCTCAGTTGCAAGGGTTTGCTGCCGGGATCACTGGCGTTATCCAGCACAGCCGGGCTGGTGCTGCTGTTCCACAGCTCATGAAAGACCGTGCCGGGCACGGCCAGCAGAGGGAACACATTCGGCGTCGGCCCGTTGCTGGCGACGATCGCCTGGCCTTGTGCGTTGTGGCCGGTGACCACGCGTTTGAATTCAGGAAGCGCTTGCATGAAAAATCCTCGTTCAGTTTCCATTGCCGGTGGGGGTGCCACCGACCACAACGTTGGCATCGACCAACCGTCCACCGAGCCTGGGCACCGCCAGACAAAACACCGCCACCAGCAATTGCAGCCCGCCGACGATTGCCAACACATGCGGCAGCGCCATGGCAACGCCCTGGGTGATGCCCAGCACGACCAGCGGGCTGATGAATTCACCGGCGAAGATGGCGGCGGTGAAGCAACCCGAAGCCCTTCCGCGCTGGTGGAAATTGACTTGCGCCATGATCCAGGTGATCAACGTGGGCAGCATCAAGCCGATGCCCAGGCCATTGATCAGCACGGCAACCACCACTTGCACATGGCTCAAGGCGTCGGACATCAACAAGCCGCCAACCCCCGCCAGCGCATAGGCAATCAACAGCACGTGTGGCCTACGCAGGCCGCTGAACAAACGGAAGCCCAGCGCACCGACAAGCACGCCCAACTGATTGGCGCCCATGGTCATACCGATTTGCTGCGGAGCATCCACACGCAACAGGTTAAGCAGATAACCGGCCTGCACCGGCACGATGAACAGACTCAAACCCGCCAGCAGTGCCAATGCGTACAGGGGTGTGAGCGCGCGCCAAGGAAATGCTCCGGGCGCCAAGGGCGGCACCGGTTGCGCAGCCGCCGCGCGGGCCTGGGGTTCCCAAAGCTGCCAGGCCATCAGTGGCAGGAAGATCAGACCCACTGCATACAACGCAAAAGGCGTGCGCCAGTCGTTCTGGCCGAGAAAGCCACCTACCGCGATAAACACCGCAGCTGACAGCGACGTCGCGACCATCTGCAAGGCGAACAACCGTTCACGCCTGCGACCGCTGTAGTAGTCGCCCATCAGCGTGGTGCAGCAGGTCATGATGCCCGCCTCGGCCAGGCCGATCCCGGCCCGGCTAAGGACGATGGCCTGTAGCGAATCAAGCCACAGCGGCAGCACCCCGCAGAGGACGTACAGACACATGCTCGCCAGCAACAGCGGCTTGCGACCGAGGTGATCAGCGATCATCCCGGCGAAAGGCGCCAACAGCGCGATCACCAACGCCGGCAAGGTCAGCACAACCGGAACCAGCACGGCGCTGCCGGCGACATCGCTGAAATGCGCCTGCATGCGCGGCAACACCGGCGCCAGCAATACCGCGCCCAATACCGGCAGGCAACTTCCCAGCAGCAGCAACAGCGATTGCGCCATCCCCGCTTGCCGTCCGGCTAATTGGGCAGTGCCTTCAACAACGGGCTCAACGGACATGGCAACTCTCCTTGATGCACAGGTGAGGAACGTCAGCCGCCACCGGACTGGCAGGCTCTGACACATTGATCACATTCACGGGTGCCACGGCACCGACCGCCGAGCGGCGGGCCGGCAGCAGGAAGTACGCCAGTGCCGGCAGCAACACCAGGGCACCGACCATGTTCCAGACAAACATGAAGGCCAGCAGCACGCCCATGTCGGCCTGAAATTTGATCGGTGAAAAAATCCAGGTGGCCACGCCAATGGCCAGGGTGATGCCCGTCAGCATCACCACCTTGCCGGTCGACACCAGCGCCCGGTAATAGGCTTCAGACAGGCTCGCACCCTGGCGCAGATGACCGAGCAGAATGCTCATCACGTACAGCGCGTAGTCGACACCGATGCCCACGCCCAGGGCGATGACCGGCAGCGTGGCGACCTTCACGCCTATGTTCAGCCAGACCATCAGCGCTTCGCAGAGAATCGACGTGACCATCAGCGGGATCACCGCGCACAGCGTGGCGCGCCAGGAGCGAAAGGTGATCAGGCACAGCAGGATCACCGCGCCATACACCCAGAACAGCATCTCGCGGTTGGCTTGCTTGACCACGATGTTGGTGGCGGCCTCGATACCGGCATTGCCCGCCGCCAGCAGGAACTGGACTTCATCGGTGTTGTTGGCCGCGGCAAACTGCTCAACGTGCTCGACCAGACGTGTCAGGGTCTCGGCCTTGTGGTCGGTGAGATAGGCGTACAGCGTCAGCAGGCTGCAATCTTCGTTGTACAAGCCACGGGGCGCGCTGGCGGTGATCATGTTGAGCATCGCCTGGTTGTTCTGCAGCTCGTACCACTTGGCGTTGCCTTCGCTGAGGCCGACCAGCATGCGCCGGTTCAGCAGCGCCAGGGAGTTGGTCGAATCCACGCCCGGCAAGGCGCGCAGTTGCCAGTCCAGAGCATCCACCTTGGCCAGGATGTCGTACCGCGCGCAGCTGCTGGCCGGGGTTTTGACCATCACTGCAAACAGATCGCTGCTGGCACCGTAATGACGGGTGAGGAACGCATCATCCAGGTTGTAGCGCGAGTCTGCGCGCAACTCCGGCGCACCGGCGTCGAGATCGCCGATTTTCAGTTGCAGGCTGACCGCAAAGCCGACGGCCGCCAGGGCCAGGCTGATGGCGATACACACGCTGGCCCAACGACGCCGGGTAAACAGATCGAGGAACCGCCAGAAGGCATGACGACGCTGGCCGGCCTGTTCGGTTTGTTCGCTTTTGAGGCTCAGTTGCGCTGCACGGGGCGTTACGCCGATGTAGGAAAGCAGCACGGGAAGCAGGATCAGATTGGTGAAGATCAGCACCGCCACGCCAATACTGGCGATCACCGCGAGGTCTTGTATGACCTGGATCTTGATCAGCATCAGCACCGCGAACCCCACGGCATCACACAGCAGCGCCGTCAGCCCGGCCAGGAACAAGCGTCGGAACGTGAAGCGCGCCGCCACCACCCGATGCATGCCACGGCCAATGTCCTGCATGATGCCGTTCATTTTTTGCGCACCGTGGCTCATGCCGATGGCGAACACCAAAAACGGCACCAGCACCGAGTACGGGTCCAGTTGATAGTTGAGCAATGGCAGTAAACCGAGCTGCCAGACCACCGCCACCAGGGAACAGAACACCACCAGCAAGGTGCTGCGCAGGCAGCGGGTGTACCAAAAGAGCACCGCCGTGGTAATCACGATCGCCACGGCAAAGAACAACAGAATCTGTTTCAAACCAGCGATCAGGTCGCCGACTTTTTTCGCAAAACCGGTGATGTGAATGTCGATCCTGTCGTTTTGATAGGTATTGCGAAGCGCCTCCAGTTGATCCGAGAGGGTCGAATAGTTCAGCGGTTGGCCATCGGCCGTGTTGGCCAGCAGCGGCACGTAAATGATGCTTGAGGTCTGGTCATACGCCACCAGTTGCCCCAGCTCGTTGGAGCGCTGCACATTTCGCCGCAACGCTTCAAGGTTGGCCGGGGTGCCGCTGTAGTCATCGGGAATCACCGGGCCGCCATCCAGGCCATCTTCAGTCACCGCCACCCAGCGCGTAGCCGGCGTCCATAAGGACTTCATGTACGCACGGTCTACGCCGGGCAACAGGTACAGCTTATCGCTCATGGCTTGCAGGGTTTTCAGGTACTCGGCGTCGTAGATATCGCCATGCCGGTTGGCCACCACAATGCGCAAGGCATTGCCCAGTCCACTCAGCTGTTGCTGGTGCTCAAGGTAATTGGCGATGTAGGGCTGTTGGGTCGGAATCATCTTCTCGAAGCTGGCGTTCAGCTCGATACGCGTCGCTTGATAACCCAACACCAGGGTGGTCAGAACACAGACCAGCAGCACCCACAGGCGATGATTGAACAGCGTGCGCTCAACCACCGAGCCCGAACGTGGATCAAAATTCGCCAGGCTGGCCGTGGCGTTGTCGAATGGCTTCATAACCTCACTCCGAAGCAATAGCGGTGGGCGGCGAAACCCGCGCCAAACCGGTGAAACCCGCCAGCACCAGACTGCCGTCCGCGGCCTCGACCACGCTGGCGACCGGTATGCCGAGTGGTTGGCCGTAAGGCTTCAGAAACGCACCCGACTGGCCACTGGTGCGAAACAACGCGCCGCTCTGATTGACCAGCAGCAGTTGGCCGTCGTCGGTGCGAATGGCATCGCTGAAGGAAACGGGCAGTGCAACCGGTGCGGGCTGGAAGCTTTCGCCCAAGTCGTTGGAGACAAACGCGTTGCCCTTCAGACCCGCCGCCAGCAATGTCCCGTCGTCGCGGATCTGCAGGGCAAAGAAGCTGCCGGCATAGGGGCTCTGGAGCGCCATGAACGACTGGCCGGCATCGTCGGAACGGGCCAGATAACCCTGCTCGCCCGCGACAAACCAGTGCTCGCCCTGCCGCGCAATGGCATACAGATGAGCCCCCATCGGATTGTCGATTCGGCCCATCAACGACTGCCAGGTGCGGCCACCATCGTCCGTGTGGAATGCCAGGCCGTAGGCACCGACAATCAGGCCGTGCAGCTCATCGACGAACTTGAGTGCGAGGAAGGGTTTGTCCTGGCCTTCGCTGACGAACCGCTCAGCCGTCTGCACGCGTGCGGCGGCTGCGTCGGGATCGCTCGCGGTGGACAGTTGCTGCCTGGCGGCTTGCAACTCAAGTTGCGCCGCACGGTTTCCGTCCAGTTGCAAGCGCCAGTGTTCACCCCCATCGCGGGAGACGAGCACGACACCGGCATGACCGACCGCCCAGCCCGTATCGGCATCGATAAACTGCACCGCCGTCAGACTCACCGACACCGGCACCTCGGCCTGACGCCAGCTTTTGCCATTGTCATCGGAAAGCAGCACGATGCCCCGCTCCCCCACCGCCACCAATCGCGTCCCCGCACGGGCCAGGTCCAGCAGTACTGCATGCTGTGCCTGCGGCGCCCGCATCGCCGGGGTGTTCAGCGCGTCCGTCACCGCCGCGCCATGGGCGAGGCTCAACGGCATCGCCAACGGCAGGGCCACCAGCCACATCAGCCGACCCACTACCTGACAGATTCTGTTCATTACCGACCTCGAAACCTGTGGGCCGGATCACGATCCTTGAACCGTGATCCGGTCTGACTCAACGAACCCCGGCACCCGCCATCGCCGCCGGCGAAAACTCGGAGGCCTTGTAGCGATCCACCATGCCGTACTGTTCGGGCAGGCCCGTGTAGACGTTCTGGATGAACCAGGCGCCGGAGGTCAGATCGTAAAAGCCCGAAGACAATTGCGCCTGTGCGGGCAGGTCCGGCAGGACCGCCGGCAACGACCACAGGGTCTTGGCCAACTGGCCGTTGGCGTCCCAGCGGTCGCCCAGCATGGCCTGCCAGGTGTCCTCGTCCAGGTAGTAACGGCCCTTCGGCAACTGGTGACGTTTGCCCGGTGCCAGGTCCGCCTCGACCACCCACACCCGGTGCAATTCCCAGCGCACGTAATCCGGATTCATGTGATGCGCGAGGAACAGGTCTTCAGGCTTGGCGGCGGTTTGCACCTTGTTGGTGTTGTAGGGGATGTACATCTCCTGCTTGCCCACCAGTTTCCAGTTGAAGCGGTCCATGCGTCCCTGGAACACGCTCAACTCGTCGAACGACATGACCCCGGCAGTCGCCGGTGTCGGCGTATCGCAGCAGGCGTTGGGCAGCTTGCGCACGCGGCGCTGGCCGGTCAGGTAAACGTGCGCCTGGGACAGGTCGCCATTGATGTTGGTGCGCCCCATGATTTGCTCGCCGGCCCGCAGCGGTGGCCCGATATTGAGCAGACGGAACAGCCAGTAGTCGCCTGCAAACGACTCCGGCGAACCGTCCTGGTAGTAATACGGCATCTCCTGGATGGCCTGGCCGTCAGTGGTCAACACCTGCTTGCCATCGGCGGTCATCAAGTAGTGACGAAAATGCATCGACACCGAGGTGCCGCGCCAGTTAAGCAGGTGGTTCCACATGGCTTCGGCCCCGTTGTGCGGGACCGGAAACGGGATACCGCCATACGCGCCCTGGGGCACCGGACCGGCGCTGCTGTCGACCAGTTTGGCGCGGGTGGCGTTTTTCAGCGTGTTGTCATACACCCACTGCGGCGCCGCGGCGCTACGACGGGTCGGGTAGACATCGATGCGATAGGTCTCCGGGAAACGCTTGAACATTTCCAGGGTGCCGGCGCTGAGCTTGCCGGCGTATTGCGCAAGATTTTTCGAGGTAATGCTGAACAACGGCTTGTCCGCAGCGAACGGATCGGAACGCTTGCCGCCTTCCTTGTACGAAGGGTCGACCTTGGTGTAACCACCGTCCCAGGCAGGAATGGTGCCGTCGGCATTGCCGGCGCGTTCGGCTCCTAGAGGCGTGAGGGTTTTGGACAGTTTGCTCGCTTCCTCAGCCGTGGCAGCCATCGTCAGTTGGCTGCAAATGGCCAGGCCGCCGAGCAGTGCAAGGCAAAGGGCTTTGAGCTTGAAGGCTCCGGTTTTCTTGTTATGGATCATGCGCAAGTCCTCTTAAAACGTGGTCTTGACGGAGAAAGCCAGGTAATCCCGGTCTTTCAGCGATTGCTCGTAATTGAACTGGCTGGCCGCGTCGAGGTTGGTGTTCTCGGGGCCGTAGTAGTGCGTGTACGTCAGGCCCGCGGTAATGCGGTCCAGGTAGGTGGCGGTAATGCCGATGTTCATATCGCCGCCGTTGTCTGGCCCGAAAGAGCTGACAACCGCCGATTTACCCATAGGGAAATAGCTCAGGCCAACCGGAATGCTGATATCGATGCCGGGGAAGAACTGGCGGTAGGTCGGCGTGTAAACCATCTTCATGCCGAGGCCGTCGCGGGTGGCATTGGGGTCGAGGGCGTCGTGGTTTTTGGTCACGCTGAGCAGACGGTTCCAGGCGACCTCACCGACAAAGGCGGACTCCTGGGCAAGGAAGTTCGGCCCGAACGAAGCCAGCACGTTGAGGTTGACGTGAGCCGTACGGCCGACGGCGTACAGCGGATGACTGTCGTTGTCGGCCTCCACACCCGGCAGGACGGTGACACCGTTGGACACCAGCGGCATGTTCCAGCGCATCGACGCTTCACCGGCAAAGCTGTATTCATCGACAGTCGTCGAGAAACTGGTACCCAAGGCGCGGATGTCTTCCGGGTAGACCCAGTAGTAGTCGCCGATTTGTCCGGTGCTGAAGTTCGGCGTACCGGTGGACGGTTTCAGGTACAGCTTGGGGGTTTTGTCGTGGTACTGGATCGCATACAGGCCGTATTCAACGGTCTCTGCGTTGTACTTCAACTGCAAGCCGCCCTGCCCGGTGTTGCGCGCGTCTTCGTCCTTGCCGTGGAAGAACGCCGCCGGGCTGTCGGGATTGCCCCCCAGGAAGGTGGGAAAGGGTGCGCCCACGATCAGGCGTTCATTGCCTTCACCAATGGTGTCACTGTTGGAGAAATAACTGCCGGCACCCGGCAGGCGTGTCTCTTCCCATTCGAACTGGTAGAACGCGCCGAGCGACACGTCATCGGTCAGTTGGAAGGTGCCCGAGAGTTGATTGACCGGCCGGGTGATCTCCTTGAACTGGGTGTTGGGCACCGACTGCGCCTTGACCACGTCGACCGGCGCCATGCCTCCGGCAATGCCGTTGTTGCCGAAGAACAGGCTTTCGCCCCAGATCAAGCCGTGGCGGCCGGCACGCACGGACGTCGCGCGGTCGGCCACTTCGCCGTTCCAGTACACAAAGGCATCGAGCAATTCACCGTTACCGCCATGCAGCTGGCGGGTGTCATCGGTGAATTGGTCGTAGGCCACGGAGCGTGCGTTGGCGCGTGTTGGATCGTTGTTATCGTTGTCTTGCTGGTATTCGGTGTCGTACCAGGCCGCACCACTGAGGCGCGCGCCGACGTTTTTGAACGACATATCCAGCTCGGAAAGGATGTCCATGCGGTTGGAGATCAGGCCTTTTTTGAAGGCGCGATCACCGTCGTCCTGATTGAGTGCCACCTGCCCCTGGGTCAGTTTGCTGCTGGGATTCTCGGTTCGCCAGGCGGCGCTGTACTTCACGGTGTTATCCCAACGCAGGCTGAAATCCGGATTGCCGGTATCCACCTGAAAGGCATGGGCCGCCTGGCTGAACAGAACCAGGGCCGCGGCCAAACTGAAACCAAAGGGTGCAGACGTGCTGACCGGGCGGCGCGCAAGCGTCGCAGTCGTGGAACTGACCATCGCGTTAACCTCTTGTTTTTATAGTGGTAACTGCTGTGGAGGTGCTGCAGATTCGAATCAGATGGGCTCCGCCGTGCGAGCGAGCATCTGCTTGACCAGGCCAATACGGTCGAACTCGCGGTCGTGCTGCATTTCCTTGTCGCCAGCGAGGATCGAGCTTTCGCTGATGTACTTGCAGCGCTCGAAACGGCGGGCCATAAAGCGCTGGAGCTGTTGTTCAACACCGCCGTCGCCCGTCAGTTCTTCACTGAGCACGATGGCGTCTTCGATCGCCATGCCGGCGCCCTGGCCCAGGTGCGGTGTGGTGGCGTGGGCGGCGTCACCGATCAACAGCACGCGCCCGCGATACCAGGGCTCGTCGACGAACACCACTTCCATCGGCTTGTACACCACCTGGCTGCTGTCGCTGATCTGGTCGCGCAGTTCACCGATCAGGCCGGTAAAACCCTGCAAGCGCTGACGCATTTGCGCCGCCAGTGTCGCGGGGTCCATCCAGGGGTTGGACGGTTCATGGGACGTCAGGAACAGGTACATCAGGTCACCCGCCAGCGGCACCAGGCCGGCATTGCCCTCGGCGCTCTGATAGTTGGCCAGGTGATCGATTTGCGGCGCACGAGGGAAGTTGTAGCGCCATACCGCTTGGCCAGTGAAGCGCGGTGTGTAGCTGTCGCCGAACAGCAGATGGCGGACCCTGGAGAACAGACCGTCTGCGCCGACCACCAGGTCGTAGTCACCGCGACTGCCATCGGTAAACAGCACATCCACACTGTCGCCCTGGTCCGCCAGGGACTCGACACTGAGCCCCAGGCGAACCCTGGCGCCCAGCTCAAGGGCGGTTTCACTGAGGACCTTGTGCAAGGCCAGACGCGAGATGCCCACGTTCGCCGGATACTCGGGCCCGGCCAGTCGCTGCCCCGGGATGCGCGCCAGTTGCTGGCCGGCCGGGCCATAAATGGCGACGTCTTCAAAGGCGTACGCGGCATCGAGATAACCGTCGAGCACGCCCAGCCTGGCCATTTCGCGAACCACGTTGCTTTGCTGGATGATGCCGACGCCGTAAACGGTCCACTCTGACTTGAGTTCGATCAGATCGACCTCAATGCCCTTGCGCCGCAGCGCGATGGCCGCACACAAGCCACCGATACCACCGCCCACAATCAGAACTTTGTTCACTGCACTCATGGTTCTCTCACTTTTTATTCTTGTGATTCGATGCAGCGCCGGGCACTGCGTCGTTGGGTTCAGCTTCCGGTCAAAGCAGGGATTTGACTAATCGCGATCAGGGATGCGATGTATCGTCAAACGCGATACCTCGACGTGGGGCGGCGCGACCTCCTTGCCGGGCATTTGCAGCACCAGCCAGCCCTCTTCCACACGCCACGGCAACGCCTCCAGCTTCTGGCCCAGACAAGGGCCGTAGACACATTCGCCGGTGCCAGGCAGAAACTGCGCACCGTGCGCATAACAGACAATCAACTGGCCGTCGGCGGACAGAAAACGGTCTTTGCGGTACTCCAGGCGGACGTCCAGATGCGGGCAACTATTGCGATAAATCCGCAGCTGTCCTTCATGCACCAGGGCAAAAACACTGTCCCTGCCGCGTTGCAATGGATCGAATCCGCGCGCCTGCCCTTCCACCAGTTCGTCCACCCGGCACAGCGGGAAATCGCTGTGGTTCATGACAGAAACCTCTGTAGGAGCGAGCTTGCTCCTACAAGTGTTTGGGTGGTGGGCCGCCGGGTGCCCATTTTTCTTTCGAATTGAACAGGAACAGTTGCGAGTTATCCGCCGACAGCGGTGCGCGACGCGCCTCCCAGGCGTCATCGTGCTTGTCCATGTCGGCGTCGTATTCGATGTGGCAACCCAGTGGACTGTTGAAGTACCAGAACCAGTTGGAACCAAAGAGATGGCGGCCCGGGCCCCAGAAACTGGTCCAGCCTTTTTGCTCGAATCGCGTGCCGGCCAACAGCACCTCGGTGCCGCTGCCCATGTGGAAGGTGAAGTGCTCGCACCCCTTCATGTGCGGCGGGGTCTGGATCATGAACAGGCAATGGTGATCATCGGAGCCCGCGGGGCGCATGAACGGCCCGGCGCCGATGAATGTGTCCGTGGTCCTGAAACCCAGGCGTTCGGCGTAGAACGCCTCGGCCCTGGCGGCATCCGGCACGAAATAAACCACGTGGGACAAGGTACGCGGCACAGCACTCATGTCGAGGGTAATGCCCGGCTGATTCAGCGGGCGCTGCGGTGCGTTGCCAGCGGCATTGGTCAAATCGTCCGGCGCGCTGTAGGCCTTGCGCACAGTGACTTGAAAGGCGATTGCAAAGCCCATGTCGTCAACACTGTGCAGCACGCCGTTGTCGTCACGGATGACCTGGCGATCCCGCGCCAGTTCGTCTTCGATCGCATCCAGATCCGCTGGGCTGGCAACGCCATAGATGGTTTCGCGAATCGACGGGGCCGGGCCGATAGCGACTGGCAAGGTCGGATCGTCCGCCCGGCGAATGATCACGGCAGTGCCGTCCAACGCTTCAAAACGCCCGCCATTGTCGTCGACGGCAACGGGCGCAAGGCCATAGTCACGCAGACAGGCCGTACAGGCTTGGATGTCATCGACGCCAAAGATCAGGGCATCAAGGCCAATGATGTTCATGGCTACCACTCCATTGAAATTAGAATCCGGAGACCGCTGCCGCCGACTCGACCATGTCGATCGACGATGCAGGGAACCCGGTGGTGGTGTCGGCAAGAAGTCCGACTGCGGCGAAGATTGACCTGCGCTTTGGCAACTGACTAATCGAGTGTCGGGATGCGACCTATCGGCAAACGCGATACCTGATTGCAGGGGATGACGCTGCATGGACGGGTTGACGCGGCGATGTATTCATCCGAATGTATCGCGAAAATAAATACAAAGACGGACCTGCCCGATGCGTTTCAACCACCTGGATTTGAACCTCTTGGTCGCCCTCGATGTGTTGCTCGAGGAGCAGAACATCACTCGCGCCGCCGAACGCCTGCACATGACGCAGTCCGCCACCAGCGGAGTTCTGGGGCGCCTGCGGACCTATTTCGAAGATGAATTGCTGGTGCAGGTCGGGCGCAAAATGCAGCCGACCCCCTTTGCCCTGGAACTGGTCCACCCGGTGCGCGAAGTGCTGCTGACGATCAAGTCCTCGATTACCGCCAAACCGGTGTTCGCACCCACCACCAGCAAGCGGCACTTCCGCCTCGTGACCTCGGATTACCTGATCAGCGTCCTGTTTGCCCAGGTGATTCAGAAGATTCACCAGGAAGCACCGAACATCACCTTCGAGATGCTCGGCCCTGGCGACAATTCCGGTGAGCTGCTGATTCGCGGGGAAGTCGATTTGATGATCGTGCCTGAGCGCTACATCATCGAAGGCCACCCTTCCAAATTGCTTTTTGAAGAAGAACACGTCTGCGTGGTGTGGCAAGGCAATACCCTGGTCGGCGAGAGCTTGACCCTCGAGCAGTACATGGACATGGGCCACGTTTCCGTCGGGTTCGGTCGCAGCCGGCACATGAGCATCGAAGAATGGTTCATGAACCAGTACGGCTTCAACCGCCGACTCGAGGTCATCACCAACGACTTCAATACCCTGCCGCAGCTGGTCGTCGGCACCCAACGCATCGCCACCATGCACCAGCGTCTGGCGCGCCTGTACGCGGAGTACCTGCCACTGCGCATCCTGCCGCCGCCGGTCAGGATTCCGGTGATGCGCGAGTTCATGCTCTGGCACCGCAGCGTGGACGGCGACCCGATGCACCGCTGGCTGCGCGAGCGCATCAGTGAGTTCATCCAGCATCTGGAACAGGATCATATCGCCGCTCGCGATACCTCCCATCCCGAGTCACGATTGGCCAAATAGCCGGTTCGTCCTTAACGTGCCTTGCACACTTCATGGCAAACACAAGGACAACAATAATCATGTTCCGCTATTTCCCAACCAACTATGTGTGGAATCTCTCGGTCGACCTGGCCATCGAAATGGGCGCCCGCATGGGCGAAATCGAAGAGATGTGCGCGCCACTGCAAGAAGCCGCCAAACAACCTGATGCTGCCGGGACCCAGGCGTTCCGCGAAACCTGGTCGAAGATGGCAGACAAACTCTGCGGTCTGGCCGAAGAAGATGAAAGCAAAGGCCGGCTGTTGTCCGCCGGTGAAAAGTACAACCGCGCCGCGACCTACTACCTTACGTGTGAACGCCTGCAAGCCCATGGCGCAGCAGGCCGTACCGAGTTGTACCAACGCTTTTTGCAGACCTTCAAACGCGGCATCGAACTGTCCCGGGAAAACTGCGAGCGGGTTGAAATCCCCTACGAGGGCAAACACATTTCCGGCCTGCTGGTACGTGCCGAAGGCGTAAACGGCCCGGCACCGCTGCTGGTGCAGGTCAATGGCCTGGACTCCACCAAAGAGATGAAATACCGCGTCGGCCTGCCTGCCTGGCTGGCCAGGCGTGGCGTGTCATCCCTGATCATCGATCAGCCCGGCACGGGCGAAGCGCTGCGCCTGCACAACCTGATTGCCCGTTACGACAGTGAGCACTGGGCCAGCCGTGTGGTCGACTGGCTGGAGACCCGTAGCGATGTGGATGCCAAACGCATTGGCCTGGAAGGGGTCTCACTGGGCGGTTACTACTGCCCGCGCGCAGTGGCCTTTGAGCCGCGTTTCGCTTGCGGCGTGGTGTGGGGCGCCAACCACGACTGGCGCGATGTGCAAAAGCGTCGCCTGGAAAAAGAAGGCAGCTTCCCCGTTCCACACTATTGGTCGCACGTGTGCTGGGTATGGGGGGCAAAGGATGTCGAGGAATTCATGACCATCGCCGAAAACGTTCATCTGGACGGCGTGCTCGATCGCATCAAGGTGCCATTCCTGGTGACCCACGGTGAAAAGGATTCGCAGATCCCACTGAAATGGGCGCAGCGCACCTACGAACAATTGGTCAACAGCCCGAAACGCGAGCTGAAGATCTTCACCGAGCGCGAAGGCGGCGTGCAGCATTCCAGCTTCGATAACAGCATCAACGCCGGGCAGTACATCGCCGACTGGGTTGCCGAAATCCTGGGTGGCCACACCGCCTGACTTGCCGGCGAAAGCGTCGGCACATTCAACATCACTGGCGCCTGACATGCCGCCATCGCGAGCAGGCTCGCTCCCACAAGGGATTGGCGGTGTATGCATAGGCCGGGTTCGCCACACAATCTGTGGGAGCTGGCTTGCCAGCGATCCGTGCACAAGGCTGCAAAACGCCGGATAGCCTTGGGGGCTTTCCGGCGTTTTGCATTGACGGGAAATCGAGGTCAGTTGGGGGCTCGGGTGCCGTGGAATGAACTGATCTGCCAGCCCTTGTCACCGAGCGTCCAGACCTGCGTGGCGAACCCGTCACCGCGCATCGACTGGTCGCCGCCGCGCTTGCGTAAGGTGTTGCATTGCGTACCGGTCATGACCGCCAGATGCTCGCCGTAGAAACGGATCAGCAACTCGCCCCGCTCAATGTCCAGATACTGCACGGCGCTTTTCGCATACTCCAGGTAATCCGCCTTGCCTTGCACCAATCCCGTGGTGTGCACATACACCAGGTCATCGGCGAACAACTCGGCGACGCGCGGGAAATCTTCCTCAACCAATGCCCGGCGGCGTTCCTGCTCAAGAGCCAGGAGTTGGTTTCTTACAGTTGCGGTGCTCATGGGAATGACTCTCTGTGGTTGACGAGCGCGCACCATAGATCGACGATCCGCCCCATAAAAAATCGCCGATCACGATGCCAGCCATCGTCACTCGCAATACCCGCCCATTGCGCTCTGCCACTGGCGCAACACCCCCGCTCCTGCTGGCGCTCCGCACCTATTGATCCCATCAATACCCGGGCATCGATGCAATCTGTTGGTGGTGGCTTTGGCAGCGCCCTAGCCTCGCTTCGCATAACAATAGCCAAAGCGAAAACACCATGACCGCCCTGCACCTGAAATGCCAGACACTGTTCGACGGCACTGGCCTGGAAACACGCCAGCAGCAAACGCTGGTCGTAGAAAACGGCCTGCTCAGTTACGTCGGTCCGACGGCGACCGCGCCCCAGCCACAGCCCGGTGATACCCAGGTGGACGCGGGCGACAACTTTGTCATGCCGGGGCTGGTAGATGTGCACACCCACCTGGCGTTCGGTAACGCACAAAGTGAAGAAGACATCGATCTGTGGACCAGCGACGAATTCCGCGCGTTGCGCGGCATGTTCTTCGCGCAACACGTGCTGGCGGCAGGCGTCACCAGCATGGTCTGCCCCGGCGACAGCGGTCAGCTCAGTATCGCGGTGCGCAATGCCATTACCGCCGGTTTGTTCGAAGGGCCGCGCATTGCTGCCAGCAGCCGGGTGATCACCAATCGACAGAGTCTCAACGACTGGTTCCCGAGCCGGGTCGGCGCTCCTGAGTACTTCACCGCGCAACTGGTCACCAGCCGCAGCGATGCACTGGCGGAAATCCGTAAACAGGCCAAGGACGGCGTTGACCTGATCAAGATCGCCATGGACGGCACCCACCGCCGCCCGAACGGCGACATCATCGCCGCCTTCACCGCCGAAGAAACCCGAGAGATGGTCGAAGAAGCCCATCGCCTGGGCTGCAAAGTGGCCACCCACGCCTATGGTCGCGAAGCCGTGATGTACGCGGCCCGCGCCGGGGTTGATCTGGTGTTTCATGCCTTCTACATGGACGATGCGTGCATTGAGGCCTTGCTCGACGCCGGCAGCATCCTCGCGCCGACCATGACCTTCCCGCAAAACACCGTGGACTTCTGCCAGCCTCACGATCCGGCCATCAGCACCGGATACGCCGGCTACTGCGCACGCACCCTGGAAGTCGGCTCGGCGGTGCTCAAGCGGGCCAAGGCCGCCGGTGTGCCGTTCGCCTGTGGCAGTGACAGCGGTTTCGCCGTGACGCCCTACGGCGAGTGGCACGCCCGTGAACTGGAACTGCTGGTCACTCGCCTGGGCTTCACTCCGGCAGAAGCGCTGTACGCCGCTACCGCCGTCGGCGCGCGCTGCATGCCACGGGGGGAGACCCTCGGCAGCCTCGAAGTGGGCAAGCAGGCAGACTTCCTCTTGCTCGACGGATCGCCGTTGCACGACATCCGCATTCTGCAGGACCGTTCGCGCCTCAAGGCCGTGTACAAGGCCGGCCAGCCGGTGCGCATGGACCGTAGCCCCTACAACCCCAAGCAAGTGTCCGATTTCAATTCGCTGAAATGGACCGACCTTTACACCCGCGACCGCGTTGCCCAGCTAGGCAAGTGGGCCCTGTGAGGACCGACACCATGCAACGACTCGATTTGCTCACCGCCACCCGGATCGCCAGCCACGCCATCGGCCATGCCCGAGAAACCGGGTTCAAACCCTTGGCTGTCGCCGTCCTGGACGCCGCCGGTCATCCGCTGGCGGTCTTGCGCGACGAACACGCCAGCTTCCTTCGCCCACAAATCGCCACCGGCAAGGCACGCGGATGCCTGGGCATGGGTTTTGGCGGGCGGGAGTTGGCGCGACGCGCGCAAGCGATGCCAGCGTTTTTCGACGCCATAAACAGCCTGACCGGCGGTGAAGTCATTCCCGTAGCCGGCGGTGTCCTGATTCGCAATGCCGAGGGCTGGATCCTCGGTGCGATCGGCATCAGCGGCGACACGTCGGACAATGACGAACGGTGCGCCTTGCAGGCAATCGACCAGGCCGGGCTGGTGGCGGATCACGGGGATCAGCCCGCAGGCTGATCCACCTGGTCATGATCAAGCCATGCGGCCTGCTCCAGCAAGAGGCCGCGAAACCACAGCATGGCCGGATCGCGTTCTTGATAGGGGTGCCATTGCAGCACTTGCACGGCGTCGGGAAAAGCCAGCGGTGCGGGGTGGATACGCAGCCCATAGTGCTCGGCAAAACGCCGGGCCTGGCGGCGAAACACGGTAGCGATCCGCGCGGTGCCGACGATAAATTCCGGCATCAACACGAAGCTTTCGAGGGCCACCGCCACTCGCCGTTGAATACCCAGCTCGTGCAGGTGCACCGCGTCCATCGCCAGATTCTGGCCATCGGCAAACTCACGCACCACATGCTCCGCCTCGCAATAGCTGGCCAGGCTCAGGC
Source organism: Pseudomonas sp. TE12234 (assembly GCF_054061835.1). Taxonomy (NCBI): domain Bacteria; kingdom Pseudomonadati; phylum Pseudomonadota; class Gammaproteobacteria; order Pseudomonadales; family Pseudomonadaceae; genus Pseudomonas; species Pseudomonas sp. TE12234. Next base: position 81,884 of record NZ_JBSSEP010000022.1, on the reverse strand, counting down.
CGTCGGCGAACCGCGCCTGACGCGCGCAGACGATGCAGCAAAGCTGGTCACTCATTAACGGTACATGGGGGTAAGCCGGGTTCAACCGGCGCTGCGGCACGATCACACAATCACTGCGCCGGTAATCGAGCGCTTCGCTGACCACATCGCCGTCACGCGGCACCGGCAGGTCCCGCAGCGTCAGGCGCACGCCAGGGGCGATGCGTGCCAGCTCAAGACTGACCGCCGGCAGCAGCACCCCCGCCACGTAATCGGAGGCCACTAGTGTGAAGTGCCGCGTACAACGGGCCGGGTCAAAGTTGACCGGCGCATCGACAATCTCCCGGGTCAATGCCAGCGCTTCGCGCACTTTGGGCAGCAGCTCCAACCCTAATGCAGTGGGTTCCAGACGCCGCCCGACCTGAACCAGCAACGGATCATTGAAATGCTCACGCAAACGTCCTAGCGCCGAGCTGGTTGCCGACTGGCCCAGGCACAAACGTTCCGCGGCCCGGCTGACGCTGCACTCGCTGAGCAAGGCATCCAGGGCAACCAGCAGGTTAAGGTCGAGACGTCGATACCGCATGCGGTTCCCGTTACAGGTTGAATTTGAGGGGCAAGTTGCAACCTTAACGAGTCGGGCATGGGTGCACCAATCGCGTGAGTCGTTGCCAGATATCGCCAATCGAGATACCCGCTGGCGCCATAGCGCGGTGCAACATCGGCGCTCTCTGAAAAATCCCCCCAAACGCTTACAATCGCCCCCTTCACCGCAAATCAGCAGGCAACAAGGTTATGGCGCTCGACCCTCCTACGATGTTGACAATCTCGATCGCCCTCGCGGCGGCCGCCGCCCTGTATCTGGCGGTCGAGTGGCGCAGCATCCGTGAATCTTCGCTGCTGTTCTGGAGCGCGGGCTTCGCCACGATCACCGTGGGATCGACGCTCGCCTTGCTGCGCATGAGTGGCCTTTTGTTGATTGGCATCTGGTTTGCCAACGGCCTGCTGGTCATGGCCCACTGGCTGTTCCTGCTGGGCGTCGCGCGCTTCACCCGGATACGTCTGTCCCGCGCCTGGTGGCTGATCGTCGTCGCCTGGTTTGCGCTGCTGGCACTGCCGGACGACCCCTCGTGGTCGAAGATCATGCTGGTGGCCAATTCGTTGCTGGTGGCGCTGCCGACGCTTCGCGCCAGTTTGCTCCTGCGCCCCCATGGCAAGTCATTGAGCGTGGGCGCAGTGCAGCTGCGCTATGTGCTGCTGGTCCACGGTTTGTTCTATCTGGCCAAGGCCATCTCGGTGGTTATTCCGGGCACGCTGATCGATCTTGCGTCTCTGCGTGGCGAGATCATTCAGATTTCACTGGTCGAAGGCGCCATGGCGATCATGCTGATCGCCCTCTCGATGACCGGGACCGAGCGCCATCGACGCGAGGAACAGATCGCACGGCTGGCCGCCCATGATCCCTTGACGGCCCTGTACAACCGTCGCGCCCTCGAAGTGCGCGCACCGCGCCTGTTGGCAGAAGTCTCGAGCACTCGCCCGGGCGCCCTGCTGCTGATTGATATCGACAACTTCAAACTGGTCAATGATCTCTACGGTCATACCGCCGGCGACCGCCTGCTCGTCGCCTTGAGCGAGATGATTCGTGCGGTATTGCCGCAGGGGGCACTGGCGGCCCGGCTGGGTGGAGACGAGTTCGTGATCCTGCTGAACAACGCGTCGAATGAGCGCATCGTGGAGTTGGGCAATACCCTGCGCGACCGCTTTCACAGCACGGCCTCACAAACCTTCGTCACGCCCGAAGCGGTGACCCTGAGCATCGGCGCCGACCTGTTCGACCATCCGCCCTCCAGCCTGGCGGCCTTGATCGAACAAGGCGATGCGGCGCTCTACGAGTCCAAGCGCGGCGGACGAGACAGCATCCGCCTTGTGGATCGAACCCTGCCGGTCACGAGCCCGGCAGTAGGCCCTTGACGGCCGGGCTCAGGCCACTTGCATCAGCTTCGCATAAGCCTGCAGGTGGTGATCATCGTCACCGAACTGGCGAGCAACCATCAGCAGATGCTTGGCATGGTGCGACAACATGTACTCCCAGGTCAGGCCGATCCCGCCATGCAACTGGATGCCCTGGTCCGCGACAAAACGGCTGGCGCGGCTGACGATGAACTTGGCCGCCGCGAGGAGGCGGCTGCGCTCGTGACTGTCCTCCTGATCCGCCACACAGGCGGCCAGTAGCGTCATGGACGTGGCCTGATCCAGCTCCATGCGCATATCGACCATCCGGTGTTGCAACACCTGGAACTTGCCGATCGGCTGGCCAAATTGCTGACGGGTTTTCAGGTAGTCGAGGGTCAAGGCGCACGCGGCCTCCATACTGCCCACGGCTTCAGCGCATTGCGCGGCGATGCAACGACCCTGCTGGTAACGAAGCGCCGGCAGGGCCTGCCCCACTGAACCCAAAACCGCGTCGCACTTGACGAACACCTCATCGAGGTACAGCTCACAGGCCTTGCGTCCGTCCATGGTTGCGAACGTACGGCGGCGCACGCCGTTGTGCTGTGGATCGACCAAAAACAGGCTGATGCCCTGCTCGTCACGGGTGCCGTGGCCCGTACGCGCCGAGACCAGGATCAAACCGGCGCTCTGGCCGCCAATGACGACCGACTTGCGACCGTTGAGCTTCCAGCCTCCCGTCACCGCCACGGCAGTGGTCTGCACGTCATGCAACTGGTAATGACTCTGGGGTTCATCCACGGCGACCGCCATCTGTAAACTGGCGCTGCCCAGTTGCGCGAGCAGCCTTTCTTTCTGTACTTCAGTGCCCAATTGGCTGATCAGGCCACCGGCGAAAATCACCGAATGCAGATAGGGTTCCAGGCACAGGCCACGACCCAGCTCGGTCATGATCAGCATGTTTTCCACGCCACTGCCGCCAAATCCGCCATACGCCTCGGCGAAGGGCACGGCGCAAAGGCCCAGGTCTCCCAGTTGCTGCATGAACGCGCGGCTGAAACCGGGCTCGCTTTGGCTGAACGCTTCGCGCTGTTCGAAACCGTAGGTGTCACGCACCAACCTGGCGGCGGTGTCTTGCAGCATCAGCTGCTCTTCTGTCAGTTGGAAATCCATGGTGGCCCCTTACAGTTCGAGAATCATTTTCGCGATGATGTTCTTCTGGATCTCGTTGGCCCCACCGTAGATCGAGGCCTTGCGCGCATCCAGATACTGATAGGTGGCCGCGCTGCTGTAGTCGGTGTACAGCAACGCCTCGCTGCCGTAACCCAGCTCATCCTCGATGAACGGCAAGGCATAGGGCCCTACTGCTTTGCTGATCAACCAGGTGATCGCCTGACGAATCTCGGTGCCCTTGATCTTCAGGAACGAACTCTCCGCGCCCGGTACGCCGCCATCGCGAACCGCCGCCAGGGTCCGCAGGCTGCTCATTTCAGCGGCCATCAACTGCATTTCGACTTCGGCGATCTGTGCCCGAAACAGTGGGTCGTCGATCAATGGCCGACCATCGCGCCGTTCTTCGCTGGCCATGCGTTTGAGACGGCTGAGCAGCGCCTTGTTGTGCGCAATACCGCCAATGCTGGTGCGTTCATGGGTCAGCAAATACTTGGCGCAGGTCCAGCCCTGATTTTCCTCGCCGACCAGGTTGTCCACCGGCACCCGCACGTTGTCGAAGAACACTTCGTTGACTTCATGCTCGCCGTCGAGGGTGATGATCGGCCGCACGGTGATGCCCGGGGTCTTCATATCCAGCAGCAGAAAGGAAATACCGCGCTGCTGCCGGGCATCCGGGTCGGTGCGTACCAGACAGAACATCCAGTCGGCATAGTGCGCATACGTGGTCCAGGTCTTCTGCCCGTTGACCACATAGTGATCGCCCTCGCGTACCGCGCGGGTTTTCAACGACGACAGATCGGAGCCCGCGCCCGGTTCGGAGTAACCCTGGCACCACCAGTCATCACAGGTAAGGATGCGCGGCAGAAACCTTGCTTTCTGCTCGGCCGTGCCGAATTTGATGATGACCGGGGCGACCATCTTCAGCCCAAACGACACCACTTTCGGCGCGCCGGCGGCAAAGCATTCCTCGTCGAAAATATGCTTTTGCACATCGTTCCAACCGGTACCACCGAACTCGACAGGCCAGCCTGGGGCCAGCCAGCCTTGCCGGTTGAGTGTGCGCATCCATAGCACTTGATGCTCTTTACTCAAGCGTTTGCCCTGGGAAATGCGCTCGGCGAATTCGCTCGGCAAGTTGTCGCGCAGCCAGCCACGAACATCCTCGCGAAAGGCGCGCTCGTCCGCTGTGAAATCAATGTCCATCAATGAACTCCAAAAACGCAAGGGTGAGCAGGTACTCGAATACTGCTGAAACCCTGTAGGAGCGAGCTTGCTCGCGAAAAACCCGAGAACGCTGCGCAGTGTCAGGCTGCCAGCGTTTTCGTTGACAACCATCGCGAGCGAGCTCGCTCCTACAAGGGCCGTTAAGGGGCTTACTCGTCGAAGATGATCACCGAGCGCGCCAGCTCGCCACGACGCAGCTCATCGAACGCATCGTTGATCTGTTCCAGCTTGATGCGCTGGGAAATCATTTCGTCGAGCTTGAGCTTGCCGGCCATGTAGAAGTCCACCAGGCGCGGCATGTCCACCGGGAAGCGGTTGGAGCCCATCAGCGAGCCCTGGATACGGCGTTCGTGCAGCAGTTGCAGCGGGTCCAGCTCGATTTTCAGGCCGGGCTTGAGCATGCCGATCACGGTGGCGGTGCCGCCGCGCGCCAGCATGGCGAACGCTTGCTCGGCGGTTTGCTTGAGGCCGATGCATTCGAAAGCGTGGTGCACACCGCCACGGGTCAGTTCCATCACTTGTTTGGCGGCATCGCCATCCTTGCCATTGATCAGGTCGGTGGCACCGAACTGCCTGGCCAATTCCAGTTTCGAATCGAGCATGTCGATGGCGATGATCCGCCCTGCCCCGGCCAGCGCCGCGCCGTTGATGGCCGCCAGGCCGATACCGCCGCAACCAATGACCGCCACGGTTTCGCCCGGGCGCACTTTGGCAGTGTTGAATACCGCGCCGGTACCGGTCGTCACAGCGCAACCGAGCAGCGCCGCCCGGTCCAGCGGCATGTCGCGACGGATCGCAACGCAGGCGTTTTCGTGCACCAGCATCTGCTCGGCAAAGCCGGACAGGTTGACGAACTGAGGGATCGGCTTTTGCACGTAGGTCAGGCGCGATTCCTCGTCCTTGCCACGCTTGGTTTCCGGCGACACGCAGCGCGCCAGATGGCCGGTCACACAGTGATCGCAGTGGCCGCAGAACACGGTCAGGCAGGTCACCACATGATCGCCCGGCTTGACCGAGCGCACTTCGGAACCGACCTGTTCGACCACGCCGGCCGCTTCATGGCCCAGTACCAGCGGCCCCGGGTACGGGAACGAACCGTCGATGACATGCAGGTCAGAATGGCAGACACCAACCGCTTTGGTGCGGATCAGCACTTCACGGGGGCCGGGTTTGCTGATGCCCACTTCTTCAATGACCAGCGGGGCTCCAACCTGGTGGAATACGGCAGCTTTCATGGCAGTTCTCTCAAGAATGAATGGGGGTTCAGGCCGGATTGGGCACGTTGCGCAGTACGGCTTTGGCGTGGCTGAAGGTGCGGAAGCCATCGATGCCGTGATAGGCACCCATGCCGCTCTGGCCGACGCCGCCGAACGGCAGGCCTTCGGTACTGGCATGGCTCAATACGCCGTTGAGGGTCACGCCGCCGGAACAGGTACGGGTCAGCACCAAAGCTTCTTCGGCGGCATCGTTGCCGAAGTAGTACAGGGCCAACGGGCGCGGCCGCGCGTTGATCAGGGCAATCACCTCGTCGATGGTGTCGTAGGGTTTGATTGGCAGCAGCGGGCCGAAAATCTCGTCCTGCATCACTTGCAGATCGTTGCCAGGGTCGCGCAGCAGGGTCGGCACAATCTTGTTGAGCTTGCCGTCGCTGAAATCTTCCGCGGCCGCGTTCAGTTCGATCAGCTCGACACCGGCCTCGCGCGCTTCGCTCAGGTAACCCAGCAAGCGTTCGTAGTGACGGCTGTTAATGATCGAGGTGTAGTCGGGATTGTCCTTGAGCGTCGGCAGGAAGCCGGCGACCACCGCCTTGGCGATGGCGATGAAGGTATCCACCGACTCCCGTGGCACGAACACGTAGTCCGGCGCGACGCACAGCTGACCGGCGTTGAGCAGCTTGCCGACGACCGTCTTGGCCACCGCATCCTTGAAGTCCGCGGTGCGGGAAATGATGGTCGGCGACTTGCCGCCCAGTTCCAGGGTCACCGGCACCAGGTTTTCCGCCGCTGCGCGCAATACGTGCTTGCCGATGCTGGTGGCGCCGGTGAACAGCAGGTGATCGAACGGCTGGCCGCAAAACGCCTGGCCGACGTCTGCACCGCCCAGCACCACCGCTACCTCGTCTTCGGCATAGACCGAGCGGATCAGTCCCGCGATCAGGGCCGAGGTATGCGGGGTGAATTCCGAGGGTTTGATCATCACCCGGTTGCCGGCGGCCAGGGCACCGGCAAGGCCGCTGAACACCATGTAGCCAGGGACGTTCCAGGCGGTCACGATACCGACCACACCGAGCGGCTGGTATTGAACCCAGGCTTCACCGGCCCTGGCCTGACGTTTTTCCGGGCGCATCCACTCGGCCAGTTCGGCCTTGGTCTGCTTGAGGGTGGCCAGCGGCGACAGCACCTCACTGCCCTTCGAGAATCCAGGGCTGCGATGGCCGAAGTCCGCCGTCAGGGCGTCGATGATTTCCTGTTCGTGGTTGACCAGCAAGCTGATCGCCCGATCGAGCAGCTCTCCGCGTTGCCCGGCCGTCCAGGGCTCATTGGCCAGGAAGGCCGTCCGCTGTTTTTCCAGAACCGTGCGGATGTCCGTGCTCGTCCAACTCTCGATGGCGCTCATCTATACCTCTCTTGTTGTTGTCTGGACGCCACCGCGATTGCGCAGCACTGCGTCAGGGCTGCCTGCATGGTTGATCATCGGTCGCGCCGCGCCGCCACCCGGATCAGGTGGGTGGCGTTTTCAGCCGATCGGTTCAGGCCAGGATGCCCATCGCCTTGGCACTGTTGATGGCCTGGGTTCGACGGCAGGCGCCGAGCTTGACGTTGATGTTCTTGGCGTGGGTCTTGACGGTATTGACCGAAATGAACAGGCGATGGCCGACTTCGCGCACCGACATGCCTTCGGCCAGCAACTTGAGTACCGACACTTCGCGGGGTGTCAGGCCGTCCTGGTAATCCGGCACGCCACTGACATGCGCCACCGGGGATTTGTCGCTGTCGGTCTCGCATTCCCGGGACAGGTTGCGGGCTTTTTGCAGGGCGATCGGACTCTGGTAACACGCACGGTCGATCTTGCCCCAGTGCATGCGCCGCTCGGCCTCGTGCAGCAGCAGATGCGCCTTTTCGACCTCATCGTTGCGCGAAGCGATCTCGGACAACAGCAGGTAGGCGTTGAGCACGAACGGCGCACAACAGTCGCGTACTTGCAAAAGCCCGTCCTGCACCACTCGCCGGGCTTCTTCGATTTGACCTTGCTGTAACAGCAGCTCGCCTTGCAGGAACATCAGGCGACCGAGCAGTGGATAAGGCTGAGTCCTGCTGCCCGTCAGTTGCGAAAGCTCGGTTCGCAACAGCGATTGGGCCAATCCCGACTGCCCTTGAAGCAGCATCAAGCGCACCCGGTCAGTGTTCACCAGTACCTCGGCCTCCCGACTGCCCTGGCGCCGCGCCAGCTCCAGGGAATGCTCCAGCAACACTTGGGCTTCGTTCAGCTCGCCGGTGTTCATGGCGATGCGCGCCAGGGTGCAGTGGCACAGCAGCACCGACAGCCAGTCTTGTGCGGGCAGGTAACGCAGGGCGGCATGGCAATGCAGACGCGCCTGTTCGGCATGGCCGCGTAACGCCTGCAAGGTCCCATGCAACGCCTGCCAGTTCGCCAGCAAACGCTGACTGCGATGCGGATCCGGCAGTGGCAGGAAATGCCCGAGGCGTTGCAGACACTCCTCGGCTTCATCCAGGCGGCCACTGAACAGCAACGCCTTGGCGCACAAATAGATCAACCGCGAACTGCTCTGGAGCAATTGCGGTTCGATGCGTTCGCGCCAGTCCAGGAAGCGGTCCAGATGCCGCTCGCTCAGAATCCAGCTCAGCCACAACCGCTCCATGTAGTTCGCGGCCACCTCAGGCTGATCGGCACTGAGCGCCTGCTCGACCGCATCATCGACTTGCCCCAGCACACTGAGCAACTGGCAGGCGCGCAAGCGCAGCCGATTCAACGGCGCGCCGCTCAAGCGGTCTTGCAGCGCCTGCGCCACCGCCGGCAACACGCGAAACCAGCCGGGCTGATGATCGATCGGAACCAGAAACGCCTGGGCGTCGAGCAGGCTCTTGAACACCCTGGCGCCCTGCTGTTCTTCCCAGAGTTGCTCGCAAAGGTCGGCGCTGGCCTTGGACAAATGGGCCAGGCCGAAGAGGACCTCACACTGTTCTTCGCTCAGGCGCGACAACAGTTCACGTTCGAGGTAGGGGCCGAGTAATGCCGTGGGCAGCAAACGAACCCCGGCGCACCAGCCGGCCGTTTGATGCCACAACTTTTCCCGCGAGGCAGTGTCCGCAGCAGGCGCCAGCAGATTGACCAGCGACTCGAACTCATCAGGGCGCAGGGCCAGTTGCCGGGCATCCAGCTCGAGCAATTCGCCTTTGAGCATCAGCTGCGGCAGGTTCCATTCGGGACGCTGGCGGCAGGTGACCAGCACTTGCAATTGCGGGTTGTCGAGGGACAGGAGCTGGTCGAACCAGTGGTTCAGGTCGGCCGGCATCTCAGGGGGCAAATCATCGAAGACCAGGCGAAGCGGGCCGGCAGTTACAGGTTCATTGCCAGGGAAGGCCTCATCGCGGGCAAGCCCGCTCCCACAAGGGAATGCGGTCGACCGGGGGAGCGGCGATGGGCCAGTCACCCAATCCCTTGTGTCTATCAATGTCAGAAAGGCATCGGGTGCTGTATCAGGTGCCAGGCCCAGGGCATCAGCCAGCATCAAGCACAAGGATTCCAGCGTCTGCGCTTGGCCGCCAAGACTCACCCAGACCACCCGCCCGGGCGCAGCCAAGTCCCGCAAATACTCGCGCAATAACGCTGTTTTTCCGTAACCGGCAGGGGCGCAAAGCAGTTGCAAGCGGCGCTGCTCGCGCTTGAGTACGTCGCACAGATGCGGCCGTGGCACAAACATGGCGGACCTCGCTGATGGTGTGTGGATGCCATCATTGGGCGAGACCGCCGCCAGCGCGCCACCCGCATCAGGTGGTAGCCGACGGAACGCACAACGCCCTGCGAACAGGGCGTTGGGTCAAGCGGGGACAAAGGCTCAGCGGATGCCGGCGTTACGCAGCGCCGATGGCGTGAAGTCGGTCATCTTCGCCGTCATGCCATAGGTGGTTGCATGCTTGGCCTCGTTGGTCATTGCCAGCACGTTGTAGCGACCGGCGATCAAGTCGTAGATGCCGAGCATGGCGAAGTTGGAGGCGCCGCGCTCGTAGTCGTTGAGCGCATAACCCTCCGCCACTCGCCACAGCTGACCACGGCCGTCGTAGTGATCGACCTCGGCCAGTTGCCAGGTGTCTTCGTCGAAGTACATGTCACGCTTGGCATACACGTGACGCTGGCCCGGCTTCAAGGTCGCCTCGACGTGCCACACGCGGTGCAGCTCATAACGGGTCAGGTCCTGGTTGATGTGCCCCGGCTTGATGATGTCGTCGTACTTGAGCTTCGGCGACTGCAACCGATAGTTGTTGTACGGGATCAACAGCTCCTTTTTGCCGACCAGTTTCCAGTCATAGCGATCCGGCGCGCCGTTCATCATGTCGGTGTTGTCGGCGGTCCGCATGCCGTCGGAACCGTTACCCGGGCCATCGTAAGCCACCTGCGGTGCGCGGCGCACGCGGCGTTGACCGGCGTTGTAGACCCACGCCAGACGCGGCTCCTTGACCTGGTCGATGGTCTCGTGGATCAGGATCACACTGCCGGCCATGCGCGAAGGCGCGGTGATTTCCTGTTTGTAGTAGTACAGAACGTTGTCGCCCTGCCCGGCTTCGACGCCTTCCATCAGCTGCGGGAACGCCAGCTTGTCGTCGTACTCGACGATGGAATACGAGCCGTTGGTCTGCGGTGCCGCCTGCGCCGCCTGGCGCTCCATGTTGCCGCCGCGATAACGGTTGGTGTGGTTCCAGTAAACCTCGACGCCGTTCTTCGGAATCGGGAACGGGTAGTAGCGGGTTTGCGCGAAGTTCAGCAGGCCATTGCCGTCAGGGGTCAGTTCAGTGGTCACCGCACTTTTCCTGGCGATGTCATAGATGTTCTGTGGCGAAGCTGCCGTGCGATGGGTCTTGTACACCGGGATCTTGTAGCTGTCAGGGTAGCGCTTGAACATCGCCAGTTGACCCGGTGTCAGCTTGTCCTTGTACTGCTCGGCATTGGCCGCGGTGATCACGACCTCTGGCTTCTCGCCGGCAAACGGATCGCCCAGAAAGCCATTGTCGAGCGGTGCCGCACCCGGCTTCAGACCACCGGTCCAGGCCGGGATGCTGCCGTTGGCATTGCCCTCTTTCTGAGCGCCCAGGGGCGTCAGCGTGGTGCCCAACTGAGCGGCCTCCTGGGGCGTGACGGCAGCCATGACGCCGCTGGCCAGCAGCGAGAGACTCAGTGCGCCAGCGCGCAGGATAAAACGTGCGTTCATGTTCAGGATCCTCTGGCAACGTTGCATCAGAAATTCACGCCGAAGCTGAGCGCGACGTAGTCGCGGTCGACGTTGGTGTTGAAATCGCCACCGAAGTAATTGGTGTAACTCAGGCTGGCGGTGTAGGTGTTCTGGTAATCGGCGTCGACACCCAGGCTGACGGCTTTTGAACCTTCATCGAAGTTCGGGCCATAACCCTCGACGTCATGGGACCAGGCGATGTTGGGCGACAGGTTGATGCCGGCGAACACGTTCGGGTAATCCAGCTTGCCGCGCAGGCGATAGCCCCAGCTGTTGCTGGTGTAGAAACCATCGTCGTTGCATTCCTGCGCCGGGTTGCTCGCCGTCGGCGTGCCCGCAGCGGTACCGCGACAGGTGGCTGCACCGGCAACGCCCGGCAGTTCACCGGAGCCGAACGCAGGGCTGCGACCGAAGCGCAGGTCCGTGCCATCCGCCTTGCCCAGGCCACTGATGTGGTTGTAACCGACCTCGCCCACCAGGGTCAGACGACTGGCGCCGAGCACCTGATCGAAGAACTGGGTGGCGGTCACTTGCGCCTGGGTCACCGGCATACGCTTGTAGCCGTTGACCTCGGCGCCCAGGTTGCGGCCGGCGAAGCCGGTGGTGATCAGCGGCGAGGTCGCGCCGAAGGTCGCGGCGGACAACAGGTCAGCCGTGTTCAGCTGCAGCGGCATGTTCGGTCGGTAGCTGACTTCGCCACCCAGTGCCACGCCCTCGACGTTGGTCTGGAAGCTCAGCCCGTACAGATGAATGTCTTCCGGATAATCGATGAAGTAACGGGCACTGCGCGCCGAGGCCAGGCCACCGGCCGGGTTGCTCATCTGCGTGATGCTCAGGTAGGGGTTGCGGCTGTGGTAGTTCATCGCGTAGGCGCCGAACTCGGTGTCGTTGGCCTCCGGCACATACCAGCGCAGCGCCAGGCCATACTGACCACTGTTGCGTGCATCGTTGTCGTTCAGGCGCGGGATGAAGGCGTCATCGGTACCGGCTGCGATGGCGGCCAGACCGCCCGTGTTTTTCGCGGCACCCGGCGGCAGGTCCTGACCGGCGATGACCAGACGGTCATCACAACCTTGGGCTATGCCGTCGCTGCCGAAGAACGTGCCGCAGTTGTCGACCACCGATTTATCCCACTGCAGCTGATAAAAGCCCTCTGCCGTGATGTTGTCCGCCAGGCCCTGGGACACGTAGAGCAAGTTGACCGGAATCAGGCCTTCCTTCACTTCCGCGCCAGGACGACGCAAGGCGGCGACGTCGACCGGGTTGATGCTGTTGATCGAGTTGCCGATGAACGTACTCTCGCCCCAGCTCACCACTTGCTTGCCCAGGCGCACGTTGCCGACCTGATCGCCGATGGTGTAGTTGTGGTACACGAAGCTGTCGAGGAACATCGCCCCGGACGATCTCGCCGCGCGATCACGACCGCTGTCATTGATGTCGTAGAACGGACGGCTCTCGTCCATCAACTCAAAGTCATACCAATACTTGCCGCGTACGAAGGCGCCGCTGTCGCCGTACTTCAGCTCCAGGTCATGCACACCCTTGAAGATCTTCGAGAAGGTTTCACCTTTCTTGAAGTTCAATCGGTTGTCATCGGTGGTGCGCGAAGCGGACTCGCCCCCGGTTACGCCCTGGGAGTTGAAGTTGGAAATGAACTGTTTGTCCGGGTTTGCCGCGGACCAACTGGCACCGATCGACAGCGACGAGTCAAACTTCCCTTCAATTTCCCCGATATTGAAATCGACTGCGTGAGCCTGGTTGCTCGCACAAGTCGCAATGATTACAGCTACGGCCAGCAGACTTGGCTGGAAGACTCCGCGCATTGTTGTTTTTGTCATGCGGTTTCCCCGGTTAAGGATGACGTGGTGAGAGCCCATGCTAGCGAGGCTCCCGGGATGCCCTCACACCCGAATGGGTGATTTGGAGGGCGTGTTTTTTTTCGGTTTTTGTTGCGGTGTAACAGCCCGATCAGAGAGGCGCTCAACGGGCGTTACGCGTGGTGACACTTACCCTGTGAAAGTCGCGGGTCGCTTCTCGATGAACGCCGCCACGGCTTCGCGGTGATCCGCGGTCTGGTGCGACAGCACCTGAAAAGTCGCGGACATTTCCAGCAGCGTGTCGAGTCGCGTGTGCAAGGCTTCGCGTAACAGGCGCTTGGCCAGACGCACGGCATGGGGCGGGTTGGCCGCAATCGCCGCGGCGATTTCCCGGGCACTGTCCAGCAGCTGTTCGGCCGGTACGACGCGGGACACCAGGTTCCATTGCTCGGCCTGGCGGGCCTCGATCATTTGTCCGGTCAGGGTCAATTCGGTAGCCCGCGACAAACCGATGATGCGCGGTAACAACCACGCCCCACCGTCGCCGGGAATGATCCCCAGCTTGACGAAGCTTTCGGCAAACTTCGCCTGCTCGGAGGCCACACGGATGTCGCACATGCAGGCCAGGTCGAGACCGGCACCGATGGCCGCGCCATTGACGGCCGCGATGACCGGCACCTCCAGATTGAACAGCGCCAGCGGCAAACGCTGAATGCCGGTGCGGTACTCCTGACGTAACGCCATGCCCGACATCTGCGCGTAGCGGTCCATGTCGCGCACATTGCCACCGGAGCAGAACGCGCTGCCGGCACCGGTGATGATGACGGCGCGAACACTGCTGTCGCGCTCGATCCGTTCGATGGCTTCAAGGAACTCGGGCACGGCGCTGTTGCCGGTCAGCGGGTTGCGTCGCTCGGGGTCGTTCATCGTCAGCGTGACGACATGCCCCTCTTGTTCGTACTTCAAAAAGTTGCTCATGGAAGGCGTCCTCAAGCGGGTTGTGACGGGATGACATTGCGCACGAATTCACTGGCGCCAACCTGTGGCTGCGCCAACAGCGCCTGACCAACGAGACCGTTCCAGTGCGTTTCCGAACCTTCGCTGACGCGCCACTCGTGCAGGCGTCGGGTGAACAGTTGCAGATCCAGCTCCTCCGTCACGCCGATGGCACCGAACAATGCGTGCGCCGTGGCGGTGACTTGCGGCACCGCCATGCTGGTGCGCGCCTTGGCGATGGCTGTCGCAAGCGCGTCGGGAACCGTAGCGTTGGAGGCGAAGGCCAGCTCGGCAGCGATGCGCGAAGCCGCCACCTGCTCAGCCATCACGCTGAGCTGATGCTGCACCGCCTGAAACTTGCCGATGGCCTTGCCGAACTGAACCCGGTCATTGCAGTACTCGAGGGTCATGTCGAGCGCCTTTTCCATCGCCCCGGCAATGGCCGCGGCATGAATGGCGGCGCTGAACAGACGAACCTCAGAACCATTGCTGCCCAGGGAAATCCCCTCGGCATCCTGCGGCCAATACAGCGTGGCGCACTGGCTGCCGTGGACACCGCTGCGCACGCGCTGCGCCTGACTGCAATCGAGCAACAGCAGCTCACCGCCCAGATTCACCAACGCGAAGTCGGCCAGGGCGCCATAGGCCATGCGCGGAGCGCACAAACGGCCATCGGCTTCCCGGTAAGCCGTGCCGGCCAGGCTCAGCATGCCGGTCGGTGGCGCATGCGGGCAGTCACGCATCAACGCCCGGGCGGCAATGCTCTGGGCGACCGGAAGCGGCAGGGCATGGCGTCCAAAGGCGAGGAAAATCGGGAACACCGCTGCCAGCGACAGCCCCGCTCCGTCGGCCACTTCCGGCGTCAGCAGCTCCAGAAAACCGCCGTCCTCCAGCTCACGCCACAACGCGCTGGCGCAGTCACCGTTTTCAACCGCGCGGACCTGTGCCGGAGTGCACAAGTCGGTCAGTATTTTCTCTATGGCTTCAGTGAACATGACGATCTTTTCCTATTCGATATCAACGCAGGCCCAGGCCACGGGCGATCATGCCGCGCAGGATTTCCCGGGTGCCGCCGCGCAACGAGAAGGTCGGTGCAACCTGATTCAGGTAGGCGACGGTGCGGTACAACTCCTCGTCGACCGGAGCATCCGGATCAGCACTGATCGATGCGGCGATCGCCGCCGGAATCGCCTGCTCGAATTCGGTGCCGATGTCCTTGACCAACGCGGCCTCCACCACCGGGCTTTCGCCCTTCGCGAGCAAGGCCGTCAACGCCAGCGACAGGTTGCGCAGGCTGGTCAGTTGCGTGATGAAACTGCCGAGCAATGCCGTTTCGGCGGCGCTGGCACCGTTGCGACGCAGGGTGTCAGCCCAGAGGTCCAGCAACACCACACTGGAGTAGAAACGCTCCGGCCCGCTGCGCTCGAAAGCCAGTTCGGCGTTGACTTGTTTCCAGCCGCTGCCCTCTTCGCCCACCAAGGCGTCTTCGCCGAGCAGCACATCGTCGAATGCCACTTCGGAGAAATGCGCATCACCGGCGAGGTCGACAATCGGGCGAATGCTGATTCCCGGTTGCTTGAGATCGATGATGAATTGCGACAGTCCGCTCTGGCGGTCTTCGGGCGCACCGCTGGTGCGCACCAGGGCGATCATGTAGTCGGCGTGATGCGCGTTGGTGGTCCAGATCTTGCGCCCGCTCAGGCGCCAGCCGCCTTCGCACCGTGTGGCGCGACTGCGCACGCTGGCCAGGTCCGAACCCGAGTTGGGTTCGCTCATGCCAATGCAGAAGAACGCCTGACCGGCGCAGATGCGCGGCAGGTAGAAATCTTTCTGTGCATCACTGCCAAATTTCAGGATCAGCGGCCCGCTCTGGCGATCCGCGATCCAGTGCGCAGCGACCGGGGCACCGGCCGAGAGCAATTCCTCGACCAGTACAAAGCGGCTGAACGCATCCAGCCCGGCGCCGCCATAGGCTTGCGGCAAGGTCAGGCCGACCCAGCCACGCCGGGCCAGTTCGCGGCTGAATGCGGCGTCGAATCCGGTCCAGCTGCGCGCCCGCACATCGGCCGAAACCCGTGGCAGATGCGCAGCCAGAAAATGTTTGACCTCAGCGCGAAAGGCTTCCGCGTGTTCCGGCAGCGCGGTCAAACGGAAGGCGTCGAGCAGGCTGCTCACTGGCCACCTCCGACTTTGCCGTAGAGCGTCACCACACACGCGCCGCCCAGTCCCAGGTTGTGCGCCATCGCCAGGCGTGCGCCCTCGACCTGGCGCTGATCGGCGTTGCCGCGCAGTTGCTGGGTCAGCTCGTAGCATTGCGCCAGACCGGTAGCACCCAGCGGATGCCCCTTCGACAGCAGGCCACCGGACGGGTTGATGACGATTTGTCCGCCGTAGGTGTTGTCCCCGTCCAGGACGAATTTTTCCGCGCCGCCCTCGGGGCACAAGCCCAGCGACTCGTAGCAGATCACTTCGTTCTGGGCGAAACAGTCGTGCAGTTCGCAGACGTCGATGTCTTGCGGGCCGACGCCGGCCTTCTCGTAGACCTGGCCGACGGCGGCCCGGGTCATGTGCGTGCCGACCCAATCAAGCATCGACGGCTTTTCGAAGTTGAAGGACTCGGGAGTGTCGGTGGTCATTGCCTGGGCAACGATTTCCACGTCACGGCGCAGGCCGTGCTTCCTGGCAAAACGCTCGGAAACCAGGATCGCCGCGGCACCGCCACAGGTGGGCGGGCAGGCCATCAGGCGGGTCATGACGCCCGGCAGAATCACCGGGTCGTTCATCACGTCTTCGACGCTGAGCACCTTGCGGAACAATGCGAGCGGGTTGTTGGCAGCATGACGGCTGGCCTTGGCGCGCACGGCGGCGAAGGTTTCCATTTTCATGCCGTACTTCTGGATGTACTCGCGCCCGGCACCACCAAAGGTACGGATGGCCTGAGCCATGCCATCCATATCGGCGGTGAGATCGCGCAGGATCGGCAGGAAACGCTCGCGGGTCGGCGGACGGTCATCCCAATGGGATTTCAGCGCGCCGGCCTGCATTTGCTCGAAACCCACCGCCAGGACGCAATCGACCGAACCGGATTCGATGGCCTTGCGCGCCAGGTACAGCGCGGTGGAACCGGTGGAGCAGTTGTTGTTGACGTTCACCACCGGAATCCCGGTCATGCCCACTTCGTACAACACGGTCTGGCCGCAGGTTGAATCGCCATAGACATAACCGGCGTACGCCTCTTGCACCAGCTTGTAATCGATACCCGCATCGGCCAGGGCGCGACGCACCGCTTCGGCGCCCATCTGCACGTAGGTCGGGCTCTCGCTCGGCTTGCGGAACGGGATCATGCCGACACCGGCTACCAGTACTTTTTCGCTCATGCTGTCACCTGAAAAAATGAGGGGGAAAGGATCACAACTGGCGCGCGATCAGTTCGCGCAGCACTTCGCTGGTGCCACCGAAGACACGCGTCACACGCATGTCGACGAAGGCGCGGGCGATCGGGTACTCCATCATGTAGCCGTAGCCGCCATGCAGCTGGACCATGTCGTCAATGCACTTCCACAGGGTTTCGGTGGCGAAGAGCTTGGCGATGGCCGACTCCTGCACCGTGAGGCGACGACGCATGTGCTCGCCGATGTAGTGGTCGATGGTCAGGCGCACGGCCGTGGCCTGGGCCTTGATGTCGGCCAGCTTGAATTTGGTGTTCTGGAAGTCCCAGACGGTCTGGTTGAACGCCTTGCGGTCCTTCACGTACTCGACGGTCTGCTCCAGCAAACGCTCGAGTTTGGCCGCGCTGTACAGCGCGATCACCAGGCGCTCTTGCGGCAGCTCTTCCATCAGGTGCATGAAGCCTTTGTTTTCTTCACCGAGCAGGTTGCCCACCGGCACGCGCACGTTGTCAAAGAACAGCTCGGCGGTGTCGGCGGCGTGCTGGCCGACCTTTTCCAGCTTGCGCCCGCGACGGAAACCTTCACGGTCGCACTCGACCACGATCAGGCTGCAGCCCTTGGCGCCGGCACTCGGGTCGGTCTTGCAGACGACCACCACCATGTCGCAGGTCAGGCCGTTGCTGATGAAGGTCTTGCTGCCGTTGATCACCCACTCGTCACCGTCACGCACAGCGGTGGTGCGGATCGCCTTGAGGTCCGAACCGGTGCCAGGCTCGGTCATCGCCACGGCCAGTACGGTTTCGCCGGTGCAGATTTTCGGCAGCCATTTTTGTTTTTGCTCTTCGGTGCCCAGACGCACGATGTACGGCGCAACGATGTCGGAGTGCACACCCAGGCTCCAGCCCGAAACCCCGGCGCGGTACAGCTCTTCGATCAGTACCGCCGAGTGCCCGAAGTCACCGCCACCACCGCCGTACTCGGTCGGCACGGTGAGGCACAGCAGGTTATGGCGACCGGCCTTGAGCCAGGTCTCCCGGTCGACCTGGCCAGCGGCGTCCCACTGCGCCTGCTTGGGCAGGCATTCACGCTCGAAGAAACGGCGCGCGGTTTCACGCAGCATTTCGTGGTCTTCACGGTAGACAGTACGGTTGATGTGCATCGGGATCTCCAGTGGGTTGCCAGGCAAGGCTTGCGCCTGGTTCGTGAGTCCACTGTATTGACGCGGGTGGGTGGTGAAGCCACCCGGATCGGGTAGCGAATGCCTGGAGGAAAACGATCTGAAGCACTGGCGCAAAAACGGTGGGCGCGAGCCTGCTCGCGAAAAGGTCGTCACATTCAACATTCATGTTGACTGGCATGCCGTCTTCGCGAGCAGGCTCGCTCCCACAGGGGGGTTGTGGTGTGGTTATGAACGCAGTTCGCGCTTGAGGACTTTACCGGCGGCCGAAAGCGGCAACTCGTCGCGGAACTCCACGCTCTTCGGGCATTTGTAGCCGGCGATGAACTCCCGGCAATACAGGCGCAATTGCTCGGCATCGACCTGGGCGCCGGGCTTGCGCACCACCACCGCGTGCACCGCCTCGCCCCATTGCTCATGGGGCACGCCGATCACCGCCGCCAGCGCCACGGCCGGGTGGCGGGCGAGGACGTTTTCGACTTCCGCCGAGTAAACATTCTCGCCACCGCTGACGATCATGTCCTTGAGGCGGTCGACGATGAACAGGTACCCCTGCTCGTCCATGTACGCGGCATCACCGGTGTACAACCAGCCATCGCGCAATGCCCGGGCGGTTTCTTCAGGCTTGTTCCAATAGCCCTGCATGATGTTCGGCCCGCGCACGATGATCTCGCCCACCGTGCCACGTGGAACTTCCCGGCCTTGCGGGTCGACGATCTTCACATTGACCCCCAACCCGCCCCGCCCGACCGAACGCGACAAACCGCTCCGGCGCGCTTGTGCCGTGTGATTGCACGGCAGATTGCTCGACACCACCGGGCAGGCTTCAGTCAGCCCGTAGGAATGAGAAAGCTCGAGGTCCGGAAGCCGGGCCAACACCTGCTCCACCATTTCGCCCGCGCTGGGTGACGCACCATAGGTCAGGCGTTTGAGGCTACTGAGGTCATGCCGATCAAATTCCGGATGGGCCAGCAACGCGAGGATCATGGTCGGCACCAGCAGCGTCTCGGTGATCCGTTCCCGCTCGATCACCCGCAACACCTCAGCCGCGTCGAAACCCGACAGCAGCACATGGCTTTCACCGGCCATGAACTGGATCAACGCGCGGGCCATGCCGGCGACGTGGAACAGCGGTGCGACGTGCAACAACCGGCCGTCGCGTATCGGCGGCATGTCAACCATGCGCGGCATGCACGCCGACCACAGGTTCAGATGAGACTGCATGACGCCCTTGGGAAAACCGGTGGTGCCGCCGGTGTACATGATGCAGGCAAGGTCTTCCCCGCCGCGTCCTGCATCCTCGACCGGCGTTGCCTGGGCCAGCAACTGCTCATAACCGAGCATGTCCGGCGGCACTTCACCGTCCCCGGCGTAGATAAACCGTGGCGCCTGGCGGGCGGTCTTGCGGATACCTTCGGCCATCGCCGCGAAGTGCTCATCGACAATCAGGAAGCCGGTGGCGCAATCGTCCAGCGAATAGACAATCTCCGGCACGCTCCAGCGAATGTTGATCGGGTTGAGCACCCCGCCGCCCCACCAGACCCCCATGATGTACTCAAGATAACGGTCGCAATTGAGCGCCAGCATGCCAACGCGGTCTCCCGCCGCCATCCCCAGGTTCTGCAAGGCGCCCGCCAGGCGAGCGACACGTTCACCAAACTGGCGATAGGTCTGGCGGCGATCGCCAAAGATCGTCGCCAGGTGCTCCGGGTTTTGCTGCAAGGTGCGTTGCAGACACTGGGTCATGTACATGGTGTCTTGCCTTTCCAGGTAGTGAAGACACCGTTGGCCCGCAACACCAGGCGCTCGCCGACCTTCAGCAGGCAGCTGGCGTTGATGAAGGTGCCGCCGGTCTTGAGCACTTCCACATGCGCCTCCAGCCACTCGCCTTCGCGCACCGGACCGATGTAATCGACGTTCAAGTTGACCGTCAGCGCAACCGATGGCGGCTGCAGATGGCGCCGTAAAACGATGCCGAAAGCGCTGTCCGCGACCGTGGCGAGGAAACCGCCATGGGCGATGTGCACATAGTTGAGGTGGTGCGGCTGCAGACGAACGGCCACGATCGGCCGTTCATCATGGAGGAAGAAATCACCGCAATTGCGCAGGAAACCCGAGAGACTTTCCAGCGCTGTGAATCCCTCGGGAATCGTTGCCGCTTCCTTGTCCAGCGCCATCAGCTGACACTCCGGTCCTTGCCGGCCCAGTAAGGTTCGCGCAGGTCGCGCTTGAGCACCTTGCCGGCACCGGACAGCGGCAACGCGCTGCGGAACTCGACCGACTTCGGTGTCTTGTAGCCGGCGATCTGCCGACGGCAATGTTCGATGATGTCCGCGCCGGCTGCTTCGAGATCAGGTTTGAGCACAATCACCGCGTGTACCGCTTCGCCCCACTGTGCGCACGGAATGCCGATCACCGCGCAGGCGGCGACGGCCGGGTGGCTGGAAATCGCGCTTTCGACTTCACCCGAATAAACGTTTTCGCCACCACTGACGATCATGTCCTTGAAGCGGTCGACGATGTAGATGTAACCCTCGTCGTCCATGTAGGCGCCATCGCCCGTGTGCATCCAGCCGCCACGCAGGGCCTGGGCGGTTTCTTCGGGTTTGTTCCAGTAGCCGAGCATGATGTTCGGCCCACGCACCAGCACTTCGCCGACCGTTCCGCGCGGGACTTCGTTGTCATGTTCGTCGACGATGCGCACCGTCACGCCCAGCCCTGGACGCCCGGCCGAGCGCAGCCGGCCATTGGCAATGCCTTCGGGACCATGGTTCTGCGGGCCGTTGGCGGAAATCGGCGGCGCGGCTTCGGTCATGCCGTAGCCTTGGGTGAACTCGACGTTCGGCAGGGCTTTCAAGGCAAGTTGCAGCAAGGGCACGGCAATCGGCGAGGCGCCGTAGGTCAGGCTGCGCAGGCTGCTGAGGTCATAGTTGGCGAACTCCGGATGCATGATCAACGCCTGGATCATGGTCGGCACGATCAGGATGTCGGTGATGCGCTCGCGTTCGATGGTTTGCATCACGTTCAGCGGGTCGAAGGCCGGGACGAAGATGCTCGGCAAGCCCAGCAACGAGATCAGGATCACCCGCGACAGCGCGGCCAGGTGGAACATCGGAGCAATGTGCAAGGTCAGCGCGTCGGCCGGCACCGGAACATCGGCGGCACGGGCCACGGCGGCGCTCCACAGGTTCATGTGCGACTGCATCACGCCTTTTGGCAAGCCGGTGGTGCCACCGGTGTACATGATGCTGGCCAGGTCGTCACCGCCACGAAAGGCATCATCGACCGGCTCGGCGTCACGAATCAGTTGTTCGTAAGACAACATGCCTTCGGGCGTCGGGCCTTCGCCGATGTGGATCAACAGCGGCCGCACTTTGGCGGTGCCGGCGATGCTGTCGGCCATCGACAGGAAGGTGTCGTCGATCATCAGGATGCGCGTGTCGCAATCGTCCAGCGAATAGACGATTTCCGCCACGCTCCAGCGAATATTGACCGGGTTGACCACACCACCGCCCCACCAGGTGGCCAGGTAGTACTCGAGAAAACGATCGGAATTCAGGCCGAGCAGGCCCACGCGGTCACCGGTCTGCATGCCCAGTTGCTGCAAGGCACCGGCCAGGCGGGCTACGCGGTCGGCCAGTTGTGCATAGGTGTGGCGCCGGTCGCGGAAAACCGTCGCCAGGGCATGAGGGCGCTGCTGCAAAACACGGTGCAGTCCTTGGGTGAGATACATGATGGTTTCCTGTGAATTATTGTTGTCAGGTAAGAACGCATACAGTCACTGGGCGGTGCGTCATGCACCGATGTATTTGGGCGTCCTTTGCTCGGCCAGCGCCACGCGCCCTTCGGCGTGATCCTGGCTGTCGCGCAGCAACCCCCAGTGCAAGTGGGCTTGAATCACAAAGTCGCGGGGCGTCAGGTGTGCCGTCTGCACCGCCAACTGCTTGATCGACTGCACCGCCAGGGGGCCATTGGCGGCTATGCGTTCGGCCAGGTTCAGGGCGGCGGCCATCAACCGTTCTTGTGGCAGCAGGTCGATGACCAGTCCGATGCGCAAGGCTTCCTGAGCGTTGATCGGCTCACCGGTCATCGCCATTTTCATGGCGTGGGCGGCGGGCACCGCGCGCAGCAGGTATTGCACGCCACCGGCCGCCGGAATGGTCGCATCGCGCACTTCGGGCAAGCCGAACGCGGCGCTTTCGGCCGCAATGCGCAGGTCGCATTGCAGGGCCAGTTCAAAACCACCGGCCAGACAAGCGCCATTGATGGCGGCGATGACCGGCTTCCAGATCTCCAGATCGCTGAGGTCGAACAGACGCGCGTAGCCGCCCTCCTCAGCCTCGGTCTCGCGGCTTTTCAGTGCGCCGGCGACAAAACCGGACAGTCCGCGCGAAGGATCGCGCGGGCTCGCGCCGCAACAGAATGCCCGCTCACCGGCACCGGTCAGCACGATGACCCGCACCTGCTCGTCATCCTGGCAAGCCACCAGCGTCTTGCGCAGGTGCATCAAGTCGCTGATGGACAGCGCATTGTTCGACAGTTGCGCATCGAGCGTAATGACTGCCACGTGATCGATGATCTTGAACTGTATGGCCATGGACTAACCTCTATGATTTTTATGGGAGGGAGGTCAGGCCTTGAAGCCCAGGCCCAGCGAATGCAACCGCTCGATGGCGACACTGTCGAAACCCCAGTCGCGCAACGCCTCTTGACCGTGCTCCCCGCGTTGCGGTGCCGTTCGTGGCTGCGCCGAAGGCGTGCCGAGAAAACGCGGTGCCGGGACGGGCTGGACGACGCCATCGACTTTGATAAAGCTGCCGCGGGCCACGCTGTGGGGATGTTCGGCCGCTTCAGCGAGGCCCAGCACCGGCACCACGCAGGCGTCGCTGCTGGCAAACGCGTCGGCCCACTCTGCCCGGGTGCGACTGAGAAAGGCCGCGGTAAAGGCCTCACGCAAGCGCGGCCAGCCAGCCCGGTCGTGTTGACGCGGCAGGTCGGCGCCTGCCAACCCGAGAATGTCCAGCATTTGCGCGTAGAATCGCGACTCGATCGGACCGATCGACATGTACTGCCCGTCGCGGGTTTCATAGGTGTCGTACCACGGCGCACCGCCATCGAGCAGGTTGCTGCCGCGCTGTTCGGTCCAGTGACCGCCGGCCAACAGGCCCCAGACCACCGAACCCAACTGCGCCGCGCCTTCGGTCATGGCCGCATCGACCACTTGTCCGGCCCCGCCACGCTGCACGTTCACCAGCGCCGCCAGCACGCCCATCGCCATCAGCATGCCGCCACCGCCGTAATCGCCCACCAGGTTCAGTGGCGGGACCGGCCGCCCACCGGCCGGGCCAATGGTCGACAGCACGCCGGACAAGGCGATGTAGTTCAGGTCATGGCCGGCACGGTCAGCCATCGGCCCGGTCTGGCCCCAACCGGTCATGCGTGCATAAACCAGCCGTGGATTGCGCGCCAGCGCCACTTCCGGGCCAAGGCCCAGACGCTCCATGGTGCCAGGGCGAAAGCCTTCGATCAGCACATCGGCTCGTTCGATCAATTCCAGCGCGGCGGCGACGCTTTGCGGACATTTCAGGTCCAGAGTGACCGAACGCCGATTGCGCCCTGTAATGTCGGCGCGCTTGCCTTCAAACTTCGGACCCAGGTCGCTCGCAGCCACCGGACGGTCGATCCGCACCACGTCGGCCCCCATGTCCGCCAGCAGCATCGTGCCAAAAGGCGCCGGGCCGATTGCCTCAAATTCCACCACTCGAATGCCGCTCAGTACACCCATTGCCGCCGCTCCATTGTTCTGACGGAGCGCCTTGCAGCACCCCTATTTTGTGGCGTCCAGTTAATCAATCCCTTATTCGCCGACCACCACCCGCATCGGGTGGCGAATGCCAAACACAGGGCCATGACTGGCTGACGGTGCGTTACACTCCTCTGGATTCAGTGCCTTCCCAAAACAAAAAAGATTCGGACAGCCCCATGGATAAACCCCGCAAGTCCACAGCCTCGGACACGCCTTCCAGCCCGGTCTTGAATCCGACCCAGTCGCCGATCGTCAGTACCAAACTGATCCCGCCACGCAGTGCCGGGCGTCTGATTTCCCGCGAACTGCTCCAGGAACAAATGCTCAAGGCGCGTCGCCAGCGCTGCATCGTGCTCAAGGGGCCTGCGGGATGCGGCAAGACTTCGACGCTGATTGCCTGGCGCCAGGCGCTGCTGCCGCTGGGCTTCGACGTGGCCTGGCTGACGCTGTCTGCCGATGACAACGAACTGACCCGCTTCCTGGATTACTTGCTGGCCAGCCTCGGCCAGGTCGACCCGGATCTGGTACACGAAGCCACCCAGCTGGAAGGTCGTGGTATCGACAGCGAGGCGGTAGAACGCACCGTCATCACCCTGGTGCGCAGTATTGCCAGCCGTGGCCGCGAACTGGTGCTGGTCCTCGATGACCTGCACCACCTGACCGACGTCGGGATTCATCAGGCCCTGCAATGGCTGATCGACTACGCACCGGCCAATCTGCACCTGGCACTGGTGTCACGCAGCGCCGTGCCTTTGTCCCTGGCGCGGCTGCGCAGCCAGGAACTGGTGCTGGAACTGAATCTGCGCGACTTGCGCTTCACCCCCGGCGAGTCCGAACGCTTTCTCAAGGCTCAACTGGGCGACATCAGCGCACGCGATGCCAAGCTGATGCATGAACTGACCGATGGCTGGGTGGCCGGACTGCAATTGCTGGCCGTCAGCCGCAAGAAAAATCGACCGCTCGTTGCCGCAACCGACCAGACACAGGTGCGGGACGATCAGGCGTTCGCGAAGTTTTTCGAAATCGAAGTGCTGTCCCATCTGTCGCCGACGGACCTGGACTTGATGCTGCTCATGGCCGTCTGCAACCGCTTCTGCGCCTCGCTATGCGCCGCCCTCAGCGGCAATCCGGACGCGGTCCGCGACGCCAATGCCCTGCTGGCACGCCTGGAACGGGACAACCTGTTCCTGATCCCGGTGGACAGCGCCCAGCGCGAAACCTGGTACCGCCTGCATCCTCTGCTGCGCGAGACATTGCTCAAATACTTCGATTCGCGCAGCAAGGCCGAACAACAGGCGGTGCACGCGCGGGCCTGGGCCTGGTTCCGGGACCACCAGCATCTGGATGAAGCGGTGCACCATGCCGTGATGGCGGGCGACCCGGATGCCGCTGCCGACCTGGTGCAGCAAAACGCCGAGACGCTGTATGCCCACGGCGACTTGCGCATGTTGATCGAGTTGGTCCGGCTGCTGCCGGTCGAGCAAGTGCAGGCGCGGGTCAAGCTGCGCATCCTCAAGGCCAGGATGCAGCTCTATGCCCGGGATTTCGCGGCTTGCGCCAACAGCCTCGATCAACTGTTCCAGGACGTCCCTGAAAGCGACGTCCATGATCGCTTCATGATTGCGATACTGCGTGCCTCTCTGGCGCTGCAGCGTGACGACACCGACGCGGCGATGACGGTGCTGCCGCAATTGCTCAATCCGCCGCCGGACAGCAACAGTGTGGCCATCGGTTCATGCGCCAACATCCTTTCGTGGCTCTACATGCACCGGGGCGAATACGAAAAGGCGCGCCAGATACAACTCGACCGCCCCCTGCTGCTGATCAATGGCGAACCCCTTGTGGGGACCACCGCCGGCAGTCTGCAGGGGCGCTGCATGATTGGCTTGAGCCACGCCCTCGAAGGCCAGATGAAGCAGGCGGAACGGGTCTATCGGGATGTGATGCATGAAGCCGCCCAGTGCGGCAAGGCCGGTGCCGACGCCACCTACCTCTCCGCCGCGCTGCTGGGCGAGGTGCTCTACGAAACCAATGACGTCGATGCGGCATTCAAACTGCTTTCGGGCTGGATCGATATCCTGGAACGCATCTCGATTCCGGATTCGGTGCTGCGCGTGATGCAGGTGCTGTGGAATGTGCAATGGCTGGCGGGCAATCATCAGGAAGCCCTGGCCTATGTCGAGCGGCTCGACGAGTACGCGATCAAACTCGGTCTGGAGCGCCTGCAAGCCTACTGCC
Organism: Pseudomonas sp. TE12234; assembly: GCF_054061835.1. Taxonomy (NCBI): domain Bacteria; kingdom Pseudomonadati; phylum Pseudomonadota; class Gammaproteobacteria; order Pseudomonadales; family Pseudomonadaceae; genus Pseudomonas; species Pseudomonas sp. TE12234. Next base: position 55,666 of record NZ_JBSSEP010000022.1, on the reverse strand, counting down.
TGACCTGGCAGGTGCGCTGGCTGATGATTCTCGGTGAGCATGGGCAGGCCCAGGCCAAACTGGCGCGCCTGGAAGCCATCGACGCGCGCCACCCGGATGCCGGGCAAAGCGCGCTCAAGGAAATCCATATCCTGGCCGAGAACGCGCGGGCACGCTGGCAGATTCAACAAGGCGACCTGGACGGCGCCTTGAAGCGGATCGAACAGTTGATCGAAACCTGTGAACGGCACCGCCGCCAGCTCGGTTCAGTACGGCTGCTGGTGCTCAGCGGTGTGATCGAATCCCAGCGCGGCAATCCCGATGCCGCACGGGATCACGTCATGGAGGCGCTGCGGCGCGGGCAGCGCTTCGGCTTGTTGCGCAGCCTGCTCGACGCCCACCCGGACGCACTGAAACTGATCTCTGCCATCGCGAACGAGAAAACCCTGGACCCGGTGCTGGCGTTCTACGTCGAGCGCCTGCAAGCAGCCGATGTGACGGTGCCCGCCGCGCCAACCGGCAAACCCTCCCCGACCTCGGCAGGCAAGCCCCTCGCCGCCGGCATGGAGCCGTTGAGTGAGCGGGAAATCGAAGTCGTGCGCCTGCTGGCCCAGGCCCTGCCCAACAAAAAAATCGCCCGCGCCCTGGGGCTGTCCCCGGAAACCGTGAAATGGCACCTGAGCCATATCTACAGCAAGCTCGGCGTCAACAGCCGCGATGAGGCGGTCGCGCGGGTGCGTGACCTGGAGTCGCAGGGTGATCCCGCCCCGCAATAACAGACCTGCAAGACTCTGTGGGAGCGAGCCTGCTCGCGAAGAGGACGGCACCTATAACATCAAAGTTGACTGACACACCGCCATCGCGAGCAGGCTCGCTCCCACAGTTGATTGATTTTTGTCTCGCCACCCGCCTCGGGTGGCGTTCACACCAGCCCCCACCCCTATCGTAACCCTCAGTTCAAAGGCGCACGTCGCGCCTTGCATCAGCGCCTGGCCCAAGCAAGCCGGCCCGTGATCATTGAGGAGTCTTGCGTGCATATCGCCCGAACCGTTTTCCGCGACGACCATGAGATGTTCCGCACCACCGCGCGCCGTTTTTTCGAGCGCGAATGCGTACCGCGTCAGGCTGCCTGGGACAAAGCCGGCCAAGTCGACCGCGAGACCTGGCTCAAGGCCGGCCGCGAAGGCTTGCTCGGCATCACCCTGCCCACCGAATACGGTGGTGGTGGCGGCGACTTCGGTCACAGCGCGGTGTTCAACGAGGAGTTCGCCCGGGCCGGCGTGAGTGGCGCCTACTTCGGCATGCACTCCGACGTCATCGCCCCGTACATCAATCGCTGCGGCAGCGAAGAACAGAAACAGAAGTGGCTGCCGGGCATCTGCTCCGGCGAGACCATCCTGGCCATCGCCATGACCGAGCCCGGCACCGGCAGCGACCTCAAGGCCGTGCGCACCACCGCCGTGCGCGATGGCGACGAATACGTGATCAACGGCAGCAAGACCTTCATCAGCAACGGCCTGACCGCCGACCTGGTCATCGTCGTGTGCAAGACCGACCCGGCCGCCGGCGCCAAAGGCATCAGCCTGATCGCCGTGGAAGCCACCCGTGCCGGCTTCAAGCGCGGACGCAAGCTGGAGAAAGTCGGCCAGGCCGCCGCCGACACCGCCGAGCTGTTCTTCGACAACGTGCGCGTACCGGTCGGCAACCGCCTCGGCGAGGAAGGTCTGGGCTTTGCCTACCTGATGGGCGAACTGCCCCAGGAGCGCTTCTCGATCGCGGTGTCCGCCGCCGCGAAACTGGAGCGCCTGCTCGAGCAGACCCTGGAATACGTGAAGGACCGCAAAGCCTTCAACCAGACCGTCTGGGACTTCCAGAACAGCAAATTCAAGCTCGCCGACATCAAGGCCCAGGCCACGGCCATGCGGGTGATGGTCGACTACTACCTGGGCGAGCACATGCGCCGCCGCCTGACCCTGGAAGAAGCGGCGATCGCCAAGCTCTACACCACCGAAACCCTGTGGAAATGCATCGACGACATGGTCCAGCTGCACGGTGGCTACGGCTACATGATGGAGTACCCGATCGCCCGCGCGTTCGTCGACTCGCGCGTCAATCGCATCTACGGCGGCACCAGTGAAGTCATGCGCGAAATGATCGCGCGCAAGCTCTGACCCTCAAAAACAAAAAAGGAAACACACGATGAGCAATAAGGTATTCGTTGCTGGCGTCGGCATGATCCAGTTCAAGAAACCGGGGACCAACGAGCCCTACGACGTCATGGGCGAACAAGCGATCCGCCAGGCCCTGGCCGATTCGGGTGTGGATTTCAATGCCATCCAGCAGGCCTACGCCGGTTACGTCTACGGCGATTCGACCTGCGGCCAGAAAGCCCTGTACCGCGTGGGCATGACCGGCATCCCGCTGATCAACGTCAACAACAACTGCGCCACCGGTTCCAGCGCCCTGTTCCTCGCTCGCCAGGCCGTACAAAGCGGCGCGGTGGACTGCGCCCTGGCGTTTGGCTTCGAGCACATGAACCCGGGTGCCCTGAAATCCGCCTGGACCGATCGCGCACCGGCCACCGAACGCGCCCTGGTGCTGGCCAACGAACTGATCGGCATGCCTGACCTGCCCAACGCCATCCGCCAGTTCGGCGGTGCCGGCTACGCGCACATGCAGAAATACGGCACCCCACTGGAAACCTTCGCCAGGATCCGCGCCAAGGCCAGCCGTCACGCGGCCAATAACCCGCTGGCGGTGTTCCGCAACGTGGTCAGCACCGAAGAAGTCATGGCCGCCCCGATGCTGTGGGAAGGCGTGATGACGCGTCTGATGGCCTGCCCGCCGACCTGTGGCGCTGCCGCGGCCATCGTGGTGTCCGAGGCGTTCGCGAAGAAGCACGGTCTGCGCACCGACGTGCTGATGGCCGGCCAGGCGCTGACCACCGACCTGCCAAGTACTTATGACGCCAGGGACATGATCCGCGTGGCCGGTTTCGACATGACGCGCATGGCCGCGGACATTGCCTACAACCAGGCCGGTATCGGCCCGAAAGATGTCGACGTCATCGAGCTGCACGACTGCTTCGCCCAGAACGAACTGCTGACCTACGAAGGCCTCGGCCTGTGTGCCGAGGGCGAAGGCGCGCGACTGGTCAACGACGGCGACAACACCTATGGCGGCCAATGGGTCACCAACCCGTCCGGCGGCCTGCTCTCCAAGGGCCACCCGCTGGGCGCCACCGGCCTGGCCCAGTGCTATGAGCTGACCCACCAATTGCGCGGCACCGCCGAACAACGCCAGGTACAGGATGCGCGCATTGCCGTGCAGCACAACCTCGGCCTGGGCGGTGCCTGCGTGGTGACCGTGTACCAGAAAAACTGACGCGCCCGCTCAGCAAAGGAGCCATTCAGATGATCGACAAGAAACACATCGGCAGACAACTGCCCACGTTCCTCGTGACCGCCGAAGCCGGGCAACTGCGCTTTTTCGCCAAGGCCACCGGGGAAACCAACCCGATTTACTTTGACGAACAAGCCGCGCGCGATGCCGGGCATCCCAACCTGCCGCTGCCGCCGACCTTCCTGTTCTCGCTGGAATTCCAGATCCCTTCGAACGCCTGGCGCGACGAACTGGGCATCGTCACCGCGCGCATTTTGCACGGCGAAGAATCCTTCCGTTATCACCGCATGGCCTATGCCGGCGACACCTTGCGCTTCGATGTGCGCATCGCCGACATCTACGACAAGAAAGGCGGCGCCCTGGAATTCGTGGTGCGCGAAACCCGAGTCACCAATCAGCACGGTGAGCATGTTGCGGACCTGCGCAGCGTGCTTGTGCAGCGCAACAGCTGAAGCGGAGAACACAGATGAACGCGATAAGCCTGGAAAAAATCAACATCGGCGACACCCTGCCGCCATTGGCCCTGCCGCCGATCAACCGCACCACCCTGGCCTTGTTCGCCGGTGCGTCGGGGGATCACAACGCCATCCACATCGACACCGATTACGCCCGCCGGGCCGGCATGCCCGATGTGTTTGCCCACGGCATGCTGTCGATGGCGTACCTCGGTCGCCTGCTGACGCAGTGGGTCGATCAGCGCCAATTGCGCGAGTTCGGCGTGCGTTTTCTCGGCATCACCCACCTGGGCCACCAGATCACCTGCACCGGTGCCGTCGTCGACCGCTTTGAAGTCGACGGCGAGCAACGCATCAAGGTTGAAGTGCGCACCACCAATCAATACGGCGAGACCAAGATCGTTGGTGACGCCGTGATCGCTCTGTAAACAACACTGATCACTGAGGAGCAACACCCCATGGCAAAACTCGAAGGCAAAGTCGCACTGGTCACCGGTTCCGGTCGCGGCATCGGTCAGCAGATCGCCCTGAAACTGGCGAGCGAAGGCGCGCGCATCGTGATCAACGACCTGGACGCCGATCCGGCCCACGAGACCGCTGAAATGATCCGCAAGCTGGGTGGCGAAGCCGCTGTCTGCCACGGCAACGTCAGCGCCCCTGACTTCGGCGACCGCTACATCAAGACCGCGATGGACAACTTCGGCAGCATTGACGTCATCGTCAACAACGCCGGCTACACCTGGGACGACGTGATCCAGAAGATGAGCGACGAGCAGTGGTACGCGATTCTCGACTGCCACATGACCGCGCCTTTCCGCATCCTGCGTGCGGCCTACCCGATCATCAAGGCCCAGGCCCAGGCCGATGCGGCGGCAGAGCGCGAAGTGTTCCGCAAAGTGGTGAACATTTCTTCGGTGTCGGCCCTGAACGGCAACGCCGGGCAAATGAACTATTCCTCGGCCAAGGCCGGCGTGATCGGCATGACCCGTGCGCTGGCGCGTGAATGGGGTCGTTTCAAGGTCAACGTCAACGCCGTGGCTTTCGGTTTCATCGAAACCCGCATGACCAAGGCCGACGCCCACGCAGGCGCCACGGTGAACATCGAAGGCCGTGACATTCGTGTCGGCATCAGCCCGGAAGCGGCCAAGTCGTTCGCCCAGCGCAACCCGCTGGGCCGTCCGGGCACCGTGCAGGAAGCGGCGGACGCGGTGTATCTGTTCTGCTCGCCGGAGTCGAACTACATCACCGCCCAGACCATCGCTGTCGCCGGCAATCTGCAATAAATAAAACCGTAGGAGCGAGCTTGCTCGCGATGGACGCCAACGATGACGCGGGCTGTCTGACTGATCGCGTCGTTCTGGCGCTTATCGCGAGCAAGCTCGCTCCCACAGGCCGCAGGATCACACCATGAACATGACTGAAAACAACATCCGCCTGGCCGCCATCAAACTGATCTCGCGTAACGGCTACGGCTCGATGAGCCTGCGTCAGCTCGCCACTGAAGCAGGCATCAACGCCTCGACGCTGTATCTGTACTACAAAGGCAAAAACGAACTGCTGCTGGAGCTGATCCTCGAGTACTTCCAGGGATTGTCCCGGGAGTGGACGCGTCGCCGGCCGAAAAAGGCTGTCACCGCCGATGTAAAACTGCTCGCCTTTATCGCCTGCCACGTGCGCTATCACCTCGAACACCAGGACGAGGCGATGCTCGGCAACCTGGAATTCAGAAGCCTCGCCGAAGAGGATCTGGAGCAGGTCCGCCAGGCGCGGCGCCTGTACCTCAAAGCGTTGCAGGAAGTTCTGGAGCAAGGGGTCAAGGAAGGTTCGCTCAGTTGCGCCGAACCGAAACTGATGGCCCGCACCCTGTTCAACATGCTCACCCACGCCTGCGTCTGGTACCAGGACAATGGTCGCTGGGGGATCGATGACGTTATTCGGCATTACTCGGAACTGGTGCTGAAGATGCTCGGTGCCACGCCCATCACTTCACCGCGGGTCGCTGTGCCGCGAGCCGTACTGACCCGGCGCGCCGTGCCAATGGAGGTACGCCCGTGAGCAATTTCATGCAACCGTTTTCCATGGCCGGCAAGACCGTTCTGGTGGCCGATGCCACCACCCGGCTGGGCGCGCATTTCGCCCGTCTGACCAGCCTTGCCGGAGCCCGGGTGGCCCTCGGCGCAAAGCATCCTTCGCAACTGGAGCAATTGGCCGCCGACCTGCGCTGGGAAGGTGGCGAAGTGTTGATCGTCAGCCTCGACAGCGCCCGCCGCCCCAGTATCGAAGCCGCGCTGGACGCCGTGCAGGAGCGTTTCGGCAGTGTCGACGTGCTGATCAATAACAGCGCCGAATGCGAACACGTTGCCCTGAACAATCACGTCGTTCACTGCACCAGCCTGCATATGATCAGGGCCGAACGCGGTGGCAGCATCGTCAATATCGAGCCGCCACCGCGCCCCATCAGCGAGCCGAACCCCTGCCTGCGCACCGACAGCAGCCTCATTCGGATGAGCCGCGCCATGGCCCAGTCGCTGACGCCACACCGCATACGCGTCAACGTCATCGCTGCCGGTCAAAGCAAGAACGCCGGCCTGCAAGAACTGAATGGTCCGCTGCTGTTGCTGGCCAGCGGTGCCGGTGCCAGCGTCACCGGTGCCGTGCTGCATATCGACAATGCAGGCCTCTGACGGCCTGCCCGGTTTCCGGCACCACCCGCGCCAGGTATGTAGCGGGAGCTCCCGTTCGATCAACGGCCACTGCAGGAGCGAGCTTGCTCGCAATGGCGCCGGCTCTGCCGGCATTGATGCTGGATGGGCTGACGCCTTCGCTGGCCAGCCCCCTGCAACCACCTGATTCGGGTGGCGTGTCGTCCCTGATGACGCTTGAACATGCTGCCTGGTCGCCCTGCGCGACGCCCGTCAACAAGGAGCCAGTCAGATGACTCGCATAAAAAAGTGGCTGCCGAAACTCGCCCTGATGGCGACTACGGTGATGGCGCTGTCGGCAACGGCCGGCGCCGCGGAAAAACCCAACATTCTGGTGATCTTCGGTGATGACATCGGCCAGACCAACATCAGCGCCTATTCCATGGGCGTGGTCGGCTACAAGACCCCCAACATCGACCGCATTGCCCACGAAGGCATGCTGTTCACCGACTACTACGCGGAGAACAGCTGCACCGCCGGGCGCTCGTCGTTCATCACCGGGCAATCACCGCTGCGTACCGGCCTGACCAAAGTCGGTGTACCGGGTGCGCCGATCGGTATTCAGAAACGCGACATCACCATCGCCCAGGCGCTCAAGGGCCTCGGCTATGCCACCGGTCAGTTCGGCAAGAACCACCTGGGTGACAAGGACGAATTCCTGCCGACCAACCACGGCTTCGACGAGTTCTTCGGCAATCTCTATCACCTCAACGCCGAGGAAGAGCCCGAGCGCCCCTACTGGCCCAAGGATGACCCGGACTTCGTCAAGTCCCGCACGCCACGCGGGGTGATCCACAGCTTCGCCGACGGCAAGATCGAAGACACCGGCGCGCTGACCACCAAGCGCATGGAAACCATCGACGACGAAACCACCGCCGCCGCCCAGGCGTTCATGGAAAAGCAGGCCAAGGCGGACAAACCGTTCTTCGTCTGGATGAACACCACGCGCATGCACGTGTTCACCCATGTACGCGATTCGATGAAGGGCCAGAGCGGCATGCCCGGCAACGAATATGCCGATGGCATGCTCGAACACGACGGCGACGTCGGCAAACTGCTGAAGACCCTCGATGACCTGAAAATCGCCGACAACACCATCGTCGTCTACACCACCGACAACGGCCCGAACCAGTTCTCCTGGCCGGACGCGGCGACCACGCCGTTCCGCAACGAGAAAAACTCCAACTGGGAAGGCGCGTATCGCGTGCCGGCGATCGTTCGCTGGCCGGGCAAGATCAAAGCCGGTGAAGTGTCCAACGAGATGTTCTCGGGCATGGACTGGTTCCCTACGCTGCTTGCAGCGGCGGGTGAAACGGACGTTAAAAACAAGCTGCTCAAAGGCTGGGCACCCACCTCGGGCGGCACCAGCTTCAAGGTGCACCTGGACGGCTACAACCAGTTGCCCTACCTGACCGGCCAGCAGCCCAAGGGCGAACGTCGCGAGTTCTACTACTTCAACGATGACGGCGTGCTGGTGTCGATGCGCTACGACAACTGGAAAGTGGTCTTCGCCGAGCAACGCGAACCCGGCGGTTTCGCGGTATGGAGCAGCCCGTTCGTGCCGTTGCGCGTGCCCAAGCTGTTCAACTTGCGGATGGACCCTTATGAGCGGGCAGATGTTGTGTCTGACCAGTACAACGACTGGATGGTGAAAAACTCTTACCTGCTGGCAGCGGGCGTGGCCAAAGCCGCGAGATTCCTGCAGACCTTCATCGAGTACCCACCCAGCCAGAAACCGGCCAGCTTCAGCATCGACCAGATTCGTGCGGCGGTAGACGCGAAGATCGAAGAGAAAAGCAAGGCACCGGCCAAGCCTTGATGTCAGGCCGCTGTCCACAGGCGAGTGGATGACGGCCTTTTTTTTGCGGCTGTAACTGGTTTGTGAAACACAGTCCCTTGTAGGAGCTGGCTTGCCAGCGATGGTCTCAATTGCCCCGCGTTTAACCCGCTTATACGCGTTACCGTTAACGATCATCGCCAGCAGGCTGGCTACAGGTATTGCGTAAGATCCCTTTTTCACCCAATCACTCTGGCATACACCGCACGATCCACATTCCCGCCCGACAACACCACGCCGACCTTTTTCCCCGCCATCGCCTCACGCTCCTGCATCAGCGCCGCCAGGGCCGCCGCACCGGCGCCTTCTGCGAGGTTGTGGGTATCGGTGTAATACACGCGCATGGCCTCGGCGATCTCATCCTCGCTGACCGATACGATTCGCGCCGCGGCCGCCCCGTAGATATCAAAGGCGGCGGGCACCGGTTTGCGCACGGCCAGGCCGTCGGCGAAGGTATTGGCGGTGGCGGTTTCGAGGATTTCGCCCGCTTCAAAGGATAATTTGGCCGCCGCTGCCTCGGTGGACACCACGCCCACTACCCGGGTGTTCAGGCCCAGTGCGTCACGGGCGGCGATCACCCCGCAGATCCCCGAGCCACAGCCAATCGGCACGTAGACGGTATCCAGGTCCGGCGCGGTCTTGAACAGTTCCAGCGCATAGGTGGCCACGCCCTTGACCAACTCGGCATGGAACGGCGGCACCAGATACAGGCCATGCGCTTGCGCCAGGCGCGCGGCCTCTTCGCGAGCCTCGTCAAAATCGCGGCCATACTCGACCACTTCGCCGCCAAAGCCGCGCATGGCGTTGTTCTTCTCCAGCGAATTCCCCTCTGGCACGACAATCAACGCCCGCAAACCCAGGGCGCTGGCCGCCAGTGCCAGGCTCTGGCCGTGGTTGCCGCGAGTGGCGCTGACAATCCCCCGGACGTCAGGGTGCGTAGCCTTGAGCCAGTGCATGAAGGTGATGCCGCCACGCACCTTGAACGCCCCGGTCGGCGTGTGATTTTCGTGCTTGACCCACACCGTGCAGCCCAGGCGCTCGGCCAGCAAGGGCCAGGCGTATTGGGCGGTGGCCGGCATGACCTGGTACACGTGGCGTGCGGCCTGTTCGATGTCGTCGCGAGTCAGTCTGTGCATGAGGGGTCTCCCTGAGGTTTTGCCCAGTCTAGACAGGGCTCGATCACCCCGGCTTTCAGAAAACTGACCTGACTTTTGCGCGGCCTGTTCATTACTATGGTGGGCATGAGCCATCGAAACCGCCCACCATCCCCGCTCCCATCTGAACCGGCCCGTCGTGTCGAGGCCGGGCCCTGGGCGATCGAGTTGCTACCCGGCGCCGCTTATGCGACCCGATATGTGGCCACCCAATCGGCGATCGGCTTTGCCTTCGACAGCCAGCGAGGCCTGCACGCCATCGGCAGCGACCGGGTCCTGCCCTTCGACGCCATGCCCAATGGCCTGGCCTTCGTCCCCGCCGGGTGCGATGTGCTGTCCGAGTCGCCCAAGGGCGGTGAATACCTGCGGGTCATGCGCACCGATGGTGTGCCATTGGTGGGGGACCGCGCGTTCAACAATCGCATCGATCAGCAGGCCATAACCCTGGCACTGCGAATGCGCGCGGCGTTGTTACTGGCTTCTGCCCTGGACGATTGGGAAGCCTGGGCACTCGCCCTGGCTGAACGGACCAACGACCATCAGGCAAAGTCCGCGCCCGCCCTGGGCGCCATCACCGCCAGCCGGATGCGGCTGCTCGACGAGTTCATCGACGCAGGCCTCGACGGTCCGCTTGGTGTACAGGCGATGGCGGACTTGCTGGGATTGTCCGAGGGCTATTTCATTCGCGCCTTCAAGCACGCAACGGGCCAAAGCCCGCACAGTTACCTGATCGACCGCCGTGTGGCCAAGGCCCGTGCACTGATGCGCGACTCAACCGCCACCCTGGCGCAGATCGCCCACACCTGTGGTTTCAACTCCCAGGCGCACATGGCGACCACGTTCAGGCAACGCCTTGGTGTGAGTCCGGTGCAGTTGCGCAGGTAGACGAGGTCTCTGCATCCTCTGCAACGTTGCGTCGCACGCTCATCCCGACGCCCGCTCCCTTTTACCGGAGCAGGCTATCGCAGGCCGAATCCCAGCCCCCCCCTACTCCGCCAATTGCAACCGCAACCGGCTACGACGGGACAACCCCGCCTGCAAGGCGAACGCCACCATCACGGTCGCGGGTGCGGAAAAGCTGCTCAAGCCAGGGCCGGAAAACATCAGTGCCAGTCCCAATCCCGTGGCGCCAAACCAGGCACTCAAGCCCGCCGAATTGAACGCTGTCACCCGTTCGAGCGCGGCCACGTCACTGCGGCCGCAGAGAATCTGCGCCAACGCCACGCCGACCCAGGCCACAACGAAAATGCCTTGGTAAGCCAGGGCCTTGAGCAGGTAGGCAAACACGTCGGCGAGCATCAGGCCGTAGACGATCACCCCGACCGCCAGCGCCCACGCCAGGTACGAACCGCGCACGCCAAAACGCGCAAAGAACGCCTGCATGTTCATCGTCGCCAGGTAGTAGTTGGCGGTGTTGATCCGGGTTTGCGTGGCCCAGACGAACAACAATCCCCATAGCCCCATCATTTGCAGGATCGCCATGACCACCGACACTTCGTTCAGTGCGCCTTCATGGGGAATGCTGCTGACCAGATAGATGCCCGCCGCGCCGTTGAGCACAAAGGTCACCGCGTAGAACGGCATGCCGAAGTTCCAGCGGCCGTGGTACTCGGCGTCCTCGGGCTTGCCGAAACGGGCGTAGTCGAAGGTGAACAGCATCAGCACCCAAACGCCCATGTAGGCGACGAAGCAGTCCCACCACCCGAAGGCACTGGGGGTTGCCGGGCCGAAATCCAGCCATTGCGGCTGGTAGCCATAACGACTGATCGACAGCCCCACCGCCACCAGCAAACCACCCAGGTACACCGGCAGCAACACGCCGTTGAGCTTGTCCAGCCAGTGCTGCACGCTGCCCAGGATCATCGGCACGCTGTACAGCACCACCAGCAACGCCGCCAGCGGGAAGATCAGCTGCGGGTACAGGTGGTTGAGCGCCACGGCGATCACCGAGCCTTCGAAAACCGCGTAATAGATGGCCGTCGAGAAGAAGATCAAAGTCGCCAGGCAGGCCCCGGTGCTGCCGAACAGCAACCGTGAAAACAACGCCACCGACAACCCGCTGCGGATGGCAAAACGACTGAGCACCGTGTTGACCAGGCCGTAGCTGATCACTGACAGCAGCATGCCGATCAGGGCATTGCGGGCGCCGTACGACAACGCCAGCGATGCGCCGACCACGATGTAGAACATCGCACTGCAGACCGCCCACCAAGCCATGGTCAGGGACAGTCGGCCCATGCGCGCGTCGGCGGGAACGGGGTGATTGGCCGGGTCTTGCCCGGTTTGACTCGATTGCGATAAAGCAGGCATATGCGTGAACTCCAGAACCAGTCAAAGGTTGAAGCGCGGGCAGCCGTCACCGCACCGAAGTGCGGCGTTGGCTTACCGTTTGGCATGACCCGCGCCGTGCGGCGGGCAGAATCAGGAAGGGAACAGCTTGCTCAGGCAGCTGAGTTTTTTCTTATGGGAGCGTCGTGCTTCCAGTGCTTCTTCCAGGGTGACCGCTTTGAAACGGGCCTTCTGGTTGGGCTGCATCTGGCCGATCAAATCGAGGTCGGCACTGATCACGGTGCCGATCATCGCGTAGCCGCCACCGGACACCGCATCGCGGTGCAACACGATCGGTTCGAGCCCGGCGGGCACCTGGATCGAGCCGATCGGGTAGCAACTGTCGACGATGTTCGAGGGATCGGAACCGGCGCCGAAGGGTTGCTCACGCGGCTGGAAGGTCAGCGCGCTGCCGCCCTTGAAGCGATAGCCGATGCGGTCCGCTTCGGAACCGACGGTCCAGGCTTCGGCGAAAAAGCTGTCCGCCGCCGCTGGCGTCAAGCGCTCGTAGTACAGCCCCGGCACGACGCGCAGGGTGATTTCGCCTCCCAGCGACTGCCGCAATGCCATGGGCAGACTGGCCCCGGCGCGGCCCTTGCCACTGGCAATCCCCACCGGCAAGACGTCCCCGGCCACCAGGCGCCGCCCCTGGAAACCGCCGAGCGCACCCAGGGCATACGTTGAACGGCTGCCGAGCACCAGCGGTACGTCGATGCCGCCGGCCACCGCCAGATAGGCACGCGCGCCGGCCTTGGGAAAATCGAAACGCAACACTTGCCCGGCCTTCACCGGGAACGCCGTGTCGTGATGCATCTCCACGCCATCGACCCTCGGCGTCATGTGCGCCCCGCACACCGCCACCAGTGCGTCCTGCTGGAATTCCAGCTCCGGACCCAGCAACGTGCATTCAAGCGCCGCCGCCCCGGCCGGGTTGCCGACCAACTGGTTGGCGGCGCTCAAGGCGTATTGGTCGAGCGCGCCGGAAGGCGGAATGCCCAGGTGGTAGTAACCTTCGCGCCCCAGGTCCTGTACCGACGTGGCGAGGCCGGGTTTGAGTACCTTGATCATGCCAGCACCTCCTGCAGCGACTTGGGATAGCCGACGGGATCGGCCAGAAAGGCATCCAGTGAAAACTCCACCGAGCGGATCCGCAGATCGAAGCGCCCGGCTTCCACGTCGGCCACCGCCCGGTCATAGGCCTCACGGTCCATCGGCTTGAATTGCACGATGTCACCCGGCCGGAAGAACACCATGTGCTCCTTGAGGTACGCCAGGTTCTGCTGCGGGTCATAGATCGGTGCCGGGGTGACGCCGAACATCTGGTAGCCGCCGGCACCGCGCACCGAGTAGATGCAGCCGAAGCAACCGCCATGCCCCAGGGTCAACTTCGGCGTGTCGGTGCGTGGTCTCAGGTATTTGGGCACCTGCAACTGACGCTCGCGCTCGACCATCTGGAACATGAACGGCAAGCCGGCGACGAAGCCGACCATCGAGACAAACCACGGCGCACCACTGTGGGCGGCGATGAACGCCTCGACGTCCGCCAGGCCGTTGATCCGCGCGGCGTACTCCAGGTCCGTGGCGCTCGGGTCCTGGTGACGGTCGCGAAAGCGCATCAGGGTTTCGTGGGTCCAGGGATCGTTATAGAGCACCGGGATCTCGATGATCCGGGTCTGCAAGGTGCGTTCGGCGACCGCCTCGGCCTCGGCCCCCTGCACGGCTTCGAGCAAGGTGTGCGGTGCGATGCGGTCCGGGTCGAAGCGAATCTGGAACGAAGCGTTGGCCAGGCACACATCGAGCACGCCATCCAGCGCCAGGCGCTCCACCGCTCGGGTGACCGCCATGCCCTTGAAGAATGCTTCAAGGGACATGCTGTCGCTGACTTCGGCAAATAAATGCTCGTCGGCACCAAAACTGTAGCGGATGGGAGTGCTCATGCTTGACCTCCAGTGCGGCGCTCGGCCAGCCAGGTTTCCAGGGTGCCGGTATGGAAGTCGGCGCTGTGCAGCCAGGGTTGCTGCAACAATTGGCCGTGCAGCGACAAGGTGCTGGCCATGCCGGTGAGCGTGGTTTGCTCCACGGCAATACGGGCACGGGCCAGGGCTTCGGCACGGTCGCGACCATGGACGATCAGCTTGGCCAACAGCGAGTCATAGTAAGGCGGCACGCGATAGCCTTGATAGAGATGGCTGTCGACCCGAACGCCCTCGCCTTGCGGCCAGACCAGGGACTCGACCAGGCCCGGGCTGGGGAAGAAATCCCGTGCCGGGTCTTCGGCGTTCAGGCGCATTTGCAGCGCCGCGCCATTGAGCCGGATATCGCTTTGCCTGAGGCCCAGCGGTTCGCCGCCGGCAATGCGCAACATGGCCTGAACCAGGTCGATGCCGGTGATCAACTCGCTGACCGGATGTTCCACCTGAATCCGCGTGTTCATCTCGATAAAGAAAAACTCGCCGGTAGCGTCGTCATACAGGTATTCCAGGGTCCCCGCGCCCTTGTAGCCCAGGGACTCGGTGAGGCGTACGGCGCTGGCGCAGAGCGTCTCGCGCTGCTGCGGGTTGAGCGCCGGCGATGGCGCTTCCTCGAAAATCTTCTGCCGCCGACGTTGCAGCGAGCACTCGCGCTCGAACAAATGCACCGCGTGCTGACCGTCGCCCAACACCTGCACTTCAATGTGCCGCGCCCGGCTGATAAAGCGTTCCAGGTACACCGCGCCATTGCCGAACGCAGCCTGGGCTTCGCGCTGGGAACGGGGGAACTCTTCAGCCAGTTGTTCGGCGTTTTCCGCCAGGCGAATACCCCGCCCGCCACCGCCGGCCGAGGCTTTGATCAACAGTGGGAAGCCAACGGCTTCGGCAGCCTTGAGCGCCGATTCGACATCGAACAGTTCACCGGGCGAACCGGGCACCACGGGTACGCCCGCTTCCTGCGCGGTGCGCCGGGCTTCGGCCTTGTCGCCCATGCGCCGGATCGTCTCCGGGCTCGGGCCGACAAAAATGGCCCCGGCCGCCAGCACCGCCTCGGCGAAGTCGGCGTTTTCCGAGAGGAAGCCATAACCGGGATGGACCGCATTGGCGCCCGTGGCGTTCAAGGCACCGAGCAATGCCTCGACGTTCAGGTAACTCTTGTCAGCGCGAGCCGGGCCGAGAAGGTGCACCTCGTCGGCCATGCGCGCCGCCTGGGAATCGACGTCCGCTTCGCTGCACGCGGCAACGGTGGGAATCCCCAGTGCCTGGGCGGCGCGGATAATCCGCACCGCGATTTCGCCACGGTTGGCGATCAGTAATTTACGAATGCCTTGAGTCATGATCGTGCCCCTCACTCGTCGTCGAGTGTTGCGACAACCTGACCCGGTTCCACCGGATCACCGTCTTCGACCAGGAATGCGCTGAGGCGACCGGCCGTCCCGGCGGTCAGTTCGGAAAACTGCTTCATGACCTCGATCAGGCCAATCACCGTGTCGGCGCTGACCTGCGCGCCGACCTCGACGTAGTTCGCCGATTCAGGCGTGGCTTTGCGATAGAAGGTCCCTGGCAATGGGGTGATGACAGTGTGTTCGGCCATGTCTGTTCCTCTTGGAATAGTTGTAGAAAGGCAGGCAAAAAAATGAATCGTTATTCAATCCCGGGCGTCTGTGTGCCCGGTGACTCGTGCTGATTCAGCGCGGAGCGCGAACCGTGATGCCGGCGTTATCGAGCGCGCTGCGGGTGGCTTCGACCAACGCCAGGGCACCGGGGGTGTCGCTGTGCAGGCAGATCGAATCGAATTCGATCGCCAGGTCTTCACCCTCGACCGTGCGCACCACGCCTTCCTGGCAGGCCCGCAGCACCCGCGCGGCCACCTGGGTCGGGTCGTAGGCACGTACGTTGCGGGTAAAGACGATGGAGCCGCTGAGGTCGTACTCACGGTCGGCGTAGAACTCGCGAATCACCGGCTGGCCGAGCTCTTTGGCGACGCGCCAGATCACCGAATCGGGCATGCAATACAGCAGCAAATCGGGCTCCAGGCGCTGGAGGTTTTCCACCAGCAAACGCGCGGCTTGCTCGTCCCGGGCCAGGTGCATGTACAGCGCGCCGTGGGGCTTGATGTGTTGCAAGGCCACGCCCTGGACCCGGGCGAGTTCACGCAGGGCACCCAACTGGTAAAGCATGTCGTCGACCAGTTCCTGGGCCGGGGCATTGATGTGCCGGCGGCCAAACCCGACCAGATCGCGAAAGCCCGGGTGCGCACCCACAGCCACACCCAGGGCCTTGGCCCGTTCGACCGTGCGGCGCATGGTGCCGGGGTCGCCGGCATGGAAACCGGTGGCGACGTTGGCCGAGCTGATGAACGCCATCAGTTCGTTGTCGACGCCATCGCCGATGGTCCACGGGCCGAAGCCTTCGCCCATGTCCGAGTTGAAATCTACTGCTTGCATGACGCTTGCTCCTGACGCTTGTGACTTCATGCAGGCCAAGTTAAATTCCCGCCACCCCCTTGGGAAGATCTATTATCAGAGGGGGCATGTTCTGAAAAACAGATATCTCTGAAAATCAGATACCCCCGTCACCCGGAGTGCCCATGTCACTGACCCTGCGCCAGGTCCGCTACTTCGTCGCCACCGCCGAGATCGGGCAGATCTCCCAGGCGGCGATTCATTTGAATATTTCCCAGTCGGCGGTGACCACCGCGATCAAGGAACTGGAGGGAATGCTCGGCACGCTGTTGTTCCAGCGCTCGGCCCAGGGCATGAGCCTGACCGATGCCGGGCGACACTTTCTCAATCGCGCCTACGTGATTTTGCGCAGCGTCGATGACGCATTGAACAGCCCGCTGCCGGACGTCCGCGCCAGCGGCCTGTTGCGGTTGGCGGCGAGCTACACGGTGATCGGCTACTTCCTGCCGCATCACCTGCAACGGCTTGAGCACTGGCATCCGGACGTGGCCATCGAAGTTCACGAACAAGAGCGCACGGCCATCGAACAAGGCTTGCTGGAGGGCCGCTTCGACATGGCGGTGGTGCTCACGGCGAACCTGACTCACCCGGACATCGTTTCGGAGATTCTCTTCAACTCCGAACGCCGACTCTGGCTGCCCAGCCACCATCCACTGTGTGAACGCTCGGCCGTCAGCCTTGCCGACGTGGCGAAGGAACCCTACATCCTGTTGACCGTCGACGAGGCCGAACAAAGCGCCATGCGTTACTGGGAACATGCGCACCAGCAGCCGAACGTGCGGGTGCGGACCAGCTCGGTGGAAGCGGTACGCAGCATGGTCGCCAATGGCAGCGGCGTGGCGATCCTCTCGGACCTGGTGCACCGCCCCTGGTCGCTGGAAGGCAAACGCATCGAAACCCTGACCGTCACCGACAAGGTCACGCCCATGAGCGTGGGCCTGGCCTGGCACCGTGAACGGGAATTCAGCCCGGCGATGCAGGCCTTTCGTAACTACTTCCACGACGCTTTTCTGGCGCCACAACAGCTCTCCGCACGCCGCTAAAAAGCCGCCGGCATCGAGAAGTTAGCGTCTAGACTTGATCGAAGGCAGTTTGCAGCCAGGCTCCGCACCTATAACAAAAAGCCACCCGTCTTCCAGGGAGCGCCGACTTTGAAAATGTCATCCATCTGCGCCATGGGTTGCCTGTTGGTGGCGTTCGGGGCCTCTGCCACCGGGGTGATGCCGATCCTCGACCTGGACTTTACCCGGTCAGCGAACGAGACCCTGAAAAAACTGGGCATCAATGACGCCTGCATTATCAGAGCGCAGAACCCTGTCGCTTTCACCTATTGCCGTGAAGGATCGTCAACGCTGTGGAAGTATCAGGACCTGGACCTGGCGCAACTGGCGGCAGTCAAAAATGACGGAAAACTGCCTTTGACGGCCTATCAGCGCATCAGCGTCGTGGAATTCAATAGCGCGATCTGCCAACAGGAGACCGCTGTACCCGTTGCCCAATCCACTGTGGCGCGTTCGCTGGTCTTCGGCCTGCTGGCCCTCTCCGTGCTGCTGGGCTTGCGCTACACCTGGCAGGTGATCCTGCCCCATCGCCGCGATCTCAACGCCTTGTCGATGCCCGGTTTGCCGCCGATGAGCCAGACCCCGCCCCGGGTCAACTCATCGAAAAAGGCCGCGGCCGCGTTTGGCATCGCCGTTGCGGTGGCCTTCGTCTGCTTCGGCTGCCTGGGGTTCTGAAGATTCGGCAGGAAGCGCCGCCTGCAACGATTCACCAGGGGGTTTCTCTAAAAGTGAACAACACCCTTTCAATTATTCATTTTTGAAAACCGGCATTGCGCACTACCGTGGTGCCCGCAGGTCGATGACCCTGGATCCTGCCTGCAACCACCCCCATCGAATATTCTTTTGTCCCCTGAGGTAAGCCCCATGTCCGAACAAACCCTGACGGTGCACGCCCCCTACAACGGTGCCGTGATCGGCCAGGTGGCGGTGTCCACCGAGGCGGATGTCGAGCAGGCGCTGAGCGTCGCCCACGGCATTTTTCGCGACCGGACCCAGTGGCTGTCCAAGCCGCAACGCATTGAAATCCTGCAGCGCGCGGCGGAGCTGATCGCCGCGCGCAAGGTCGAGATCGCGACCCAGGCGGCCAGCGAAGGCGGCAAGCCGCTGAAGGACTCGATCACCGAAGTCGAGCGCGGCATCGATGGCATCCTGAACTGCATCGAGGTGCTGCGTACCGAGGGCGGGCACGTGATCCCGATGGGACTCAACGCCACTTCGCAGAACCGCGTGGCCTTTACCCAATACGAGCCGATCGGTGTGGTCGCGGCCGTCTCGGCGTTCAACCATCCCTTCAATCTGATCGTGCATCAGGTGGTGCCGGCCATTGCCGTCAGCGCCCCGGTGATCGTCAAGCCGGCAGCCAATACCCCACTCAGTTGCCGCACGCTCCTGCACATCCTGGCCGAAGCCGGCCTGCCGACAGGCTGGGCGCAGATGGTGCTGCCTACCGATAATGCCGTCACCGGCAAGCTGGTCGCGGACCCGCGCGTGGGCTTCTTCAGCTTCATCGGTTCGGCGCCAGTCGGCTGGATGCTGCGCTCGACCCTGGCACCGGGCACTCGCTGCGCGCTGGAACATGGCGGCGTGGCGCCGGTGATCGTTGCTGCGGATGCCGACCTTGACGACGCCCTGCCGCGCATCGCCCGTGGCGGTTTCTGGCATGCCGGCCAGGCCTGCGTCAGCGTGCAACGGATTTTCTGCGAGCGCAGCATTGCTGAACAAGTCGCCCTGCGCCTGGGCCAATTGGGCGATGCCATGGTGGTCGGGGATCCGACCGATATCCGTACCGATGTCGGCCCGCTGATTTCCGCCCGTGAAGTGCATCGCGTCGACCAATGGGTCAATGAAGCCGTCGCCGGCGGTGCCCGTTTGATCTCGGGTGGCCGCGTGTTGGACCACAACGGCTATGCCCCCACCGTGCTGCTCAACCCGCCCATCGATTCGAATGTGATGCAAAAGGAAGTGTTCGGCCCGGTGGTGGCGGTTTACGCCTATGACGATCTGGCCGAAGCGATCCAACTGGCCAACGCCCTGCCCTACGCTTTCCAGGCCGCGGTGTTCACCCGCGATCTGGACACCGCGATGCAGTGCTACCAGGAGCTGGATGCCACGGCGGTGATGGTCAACGAGAACACGCTGTTCCGCGTCGACTGGATGCCGTTCGCCGGCGCGCGCCTGTCCGGGCATGGTGTGGGCGGCATTCCACACACCATGAAAGAGATGCAGATCGAAAAGATGATGGTCTGGCGCTCCCGGGCGGTTCGCGGCTGATTGAGCCTAGCCAGCCCAGGATTGAGCCTGGCTCGCCCACTCCCGGACGGCCTGGGCAAACAGCCGTAGCGCCATCGGTGGATGACGGTTGGCCGGGTAATACAGGCAGAGCCCGGCGTAATTCGGGCTCCATTGTGGCAGCAGGTGGATCAGCCGGCCGTTCTGCAAGTGATCGGCAACCTGCGCTTCGGGCACCCAGGCCACCCCGATCCCGGCCAGGGCGGCTTCGATCATCAGGTTCACATTGTCCATGGTGATCTGCCCTTCCACATCAAGGCTGGCGCTTTGCTCGTCGAGCTTGAAATCCCAGCGGAACAGCCCACCGCTGGTAAAGCGAAACCGAATGCAGCGGTGCGTTTTCAAGTCCTGGGGTGCCTGCGGCGCCGGGTGGTGCTCAAGGTACCCGGGCGAGGCTACTGCCGCGAAACGCAGATCCGGCCCGAAGCGGATGGCAATCATGTCTCGCGGTACGTCATCGAACAGCCGGATGCCGGCGTCGAAACCATCACCCACGATGTCCTGCAGCTTGCTGTCGGCCACGAACTCGATGTGGATGTGCGGATAACGGGCCACGAAATCCGGAACGACATGGCGAATCAGCGGCCGGATCGACGACTCCGAGGCGCTGATGCGGATCGAGCCTGAAGGCGAGATCCGGGTGGACGTGACTTCATTGACCACGTTCGCCAAATCGTTCATGAGCGGCCGCACCCCCTTGAGCAACTGCTCCCCCGCCTCCGTCAACGCCACCGAGCGCGTGGTGCGATTGAACAGGCGCATTTCCAGGCGCGCCTCCAGATTACGCATCGAGTGACTGAGCGCGGAAGACGACACCCCCAGCACCCGAGCCGCCGCACTGAAACTGCGGTGTTCAGCGATCGCAATGAACGCGGTGAGCCCCGGTAAATCTGCACGCAACATTGATGAATTTTCCTCACTAACCCATGTACGCGAGCCTATATTGTTGAGGTCTCCACAGCAATATAAGGTAACGGGACACCTTGAGCGGAGACGAAAACATGCACACCCGAATGTTGGGCAAAAGCGGCCTTGAAGTTTCAGCCATCGGCATGGGCTGCATGGGCATCAGTTACGGCTATGGCCCGGCGATGGACAAAGCCGAGGCCATCAAGTTGATACGTGGTGCTTTCGAGCGCGGCGTGACGTTCTTCGACACCGCCGAAGCCTACGGCCCTTTCACCAACGAATCGTTACTGGGTGAAGCCCTGGCGCCGTTTCGTGAGCAAATCGTGATTGCCACCAAGTTCGGCTTCAAGAACGGCGAGGTGGCCCAAGGCCTGGACAGCCGCCCGGAACACATCCGTGCCGTGGCCGAGGCTTCGCTCAAGCGCTTGAAGACCGATTGCATCGATCTGTTCTACCAGCATCGCGTCGATCCGGATGTGCCCATCGAAGACGTTGCCGGCACCGTGAAACAGCTGATCGTCGAAGGCAAAGTCAAACACTTCGGTTTGTCCGAAGCCGGCGCGCAGACGATTCGTCGGGCCCACGCCGTGCAACCTGTCGCGGCCCTGCAAAGCGAGTATTCGCTGTGGTGGCGGGAGCCGGAAAAGGAAATCCTGCCGCTGCTTGAGGAACTGGGCATCGGTTTTGTGCCGTTCAGCCCCCTGGGCAAGGGGTTCCTCACGGGCGCCATCGATGCCGCAACAACATTCGCGGCCGATGACTTTCGCAATGTCGTGCCGCGCTTCAACGAAGAAAGCCGTCGGGCCAATGCCCAACTGGTCGAGGCCCTCGGCCACATCGCCGACAGCAAGGGCGCGACCCGGGCACAGATCGCCATCGCCTGGCTGCTGGCGCGCCAACCGTGGATCGTGCCGATTCCGGGGACGACCAAACTGCACCGTCTCGAGGAAAACCTCGGTGCGGCGCTCATCGAGCTGAGCCTGCAGGACCTGGCCACCATCGAAGCCGCCCTGCAGCAGATTCAAATCGTCGGCGACCGTTACCCGGCCCACCTGCAGCAACGGGTCGGTCGTTGATACCACGCATCACCCGGGCCGCCGTCCTCGCCGGATCAGCGGCCCCTTTCCAGAGACTTCCAGTTCAAATGCCACGACCCGACTCCACCCTGCACCAACGCCCGGTGTCTGATCGCCAATCGCTGTGGACCCTGGCAATCCTCAGCGCCTTGATGGCGTTCGCATCGATTTCCACTGACCTGTACCTGCCAGCGTTACCGGCCATGGCGGATGCCTTGCACGCAGACTCCGGGCAGGTCGAGCTGACCATTTCCGGCTATCTGATCGGCTTCAGCCTGGGCCAGTTGCTGTGGGGGCCGATCGGTGACCGCTATGGCCGCCGCTTGCCCATCGCCCTCGGCCTGGTGCTGTTCATCATCGGCTCCGCAGGTTGCGCAATGTCGGGCACCGCCGATGCGATGATTGTCTGGCGCGCGGTACAGGCCGTAGGCGCCTGCTCCAGTGTGGTGTTGGCGAGGGCCATGGTCCGTGACCTGTACGCCGGTCATCGTGCGGCACAAATGCTCTCGACCCTGATGACCGTCATGGCCATCGCGCCGCTGCTCGGCCCAAGCGTGGGCGGCCTGATTTTGCAGGTCGCCTCCTGGCGGGCGATTTTCTGGACGCTGGTACTGCTCGGCCTGGGCACGCTGGCATTGTTGCGCATCCTGCCGGAAACACTCCCGACCCACCGACGCAATCCGGAGCCCGTTCATCGGGCATTGCATCGTTACGGCCTGCTGCTGCGCAATCGGCGCGTACTGGGTTACATCGGTACCGGCGGCTTTTTCTATGGCGGGATGTACGCCTACATTGCCGGGACACCGTTCGCCTATATCAGCTATCACCATGTCTCGCCGCAGCAATACGGCGTGCTGTTTGCCGTCGGAATCGTCGGCATCATGCTGACCAATCAACTTAACTCTCGTTGGGTCGCGCGGCAGGGCAGCGATCGACTGATGGGGCTGGGCACCGGCGCGGCAGCCCTGGCCGCATTGTGGCTGGCGGTGGATGCCTGGGCCGATTGGGGCGGCCTTGCCGGTCTGGTGATTCCGCTGTTCCTGTTCGTTTCGGCAACAGGCTTCATCGTCGCCAACTCCATCGTCGGCGCACTGGGTGAAGTCCCCGAATTTGCCGGTGCGATGTCGGCGCTTGTCGGCTCGCTGCAATACGGCACGGGCATTCTCGGTTCCGGATTGGTGGCCGCGTTCGCCGATGGCACACCTCGCCCCATGGCCGGTGTCATTGCGGTGTTCGGGATCGCCAGCGCGCTCTGTGCGCGATGGTTGGTACCGGTACAAAACAGCAACCTGGCGCTTGGCCAGGCGGGTGAAGACCTCATTCCAAGGGAAAACGCATGAACGAGAACATTCAGGGCAAAGTCATCGTCATTACCGGTGCCAGCAGTGGACTGGGCGAAGCGTCTGCCCGCCTGCTGTGCGCCCAGGGTGCCAAAGTGGTGCTGGGAGCCCGCAGGCTGGACCGTATTCAGGCGCTCGCCGATGAGTTGAACGCCAACGGCCCCCAAGCGCTCGCGGTGCAGACTGACGTCACCCAATGCCATCAGGTCAAGGCGCTGGTTGATGCGGCCATTCAGGCCCATGGGCGTATCGACGTGATGATCAACAACGCCGGGCTGATGCCCCACTCTCCCCTGGAACGCCTCAAGGTCGAGGACTGGGACCGGATGATCGACGTCAACATCAAGGGTGTGCTGTACGGAATCGCCGCGGCGCTGCCGCACATGCAACGGCAAAAGTCCGGTCAGTTCATCAACGTGTCGTCGGTGGCCGGGCACAAGGTTCGGCCTGGCAGCGCAGTGTATGCAGCGACCAAGCATGCGGTGCTGGCTTTGTCGGAGGGTCTGCGCCAGGAGGTCAAGCCCTACAACATCCGGACGACGGTCATTTCTCCCGGCGCTGTCGCCACCGAGCTGCCAAACAGCATCACCGAAGCCGACATCGCCGACAGCGTGCGCAAGATGTACGAAATCGCCCTGCCGGCAGACGCGTTCGCCCGCGCCGTGGCCTTCGCCATCAGCCAGCCGGAAGACATGGACATCAATGAAATCCTGTTCCGGCCGACGCGTCAGGAAGTCTGATCCGACGTTCAGCCCTGTCTAGTCCTGAAACAGGTTTACACCTGTTTCACCCTAACGCCCGATGCACCGCATCGGGCGTTTTGTATTTCAAGGACAGGTGCGGGCGCTCCTGGTTGTAGATCAAGATCGCCTCCCGCACCATCCGCTCCGCCTGTGCCAGGTCTATAGGTCAGTGAAGTCTCGGCAATTGGGTCAATTCGGCGTCGGCGCCAACAAACAGGCGAGTGAAATCGGGCAATTGGCGCCGCATAAGCGGGCGCCCCGTCTATCAATCCAACCAGAAAAATCGGTATTTTCCCTGATGTACGCGTCTCAAGGTTTATCCGGGATAGCTTTGAAAGCTTCGTCCGTTTCAACCTTGTAGTCAGCGGAGTCGCAGAACGACAGGAAGACTTGGCTTCGAATGTGTTTAGCAATGAATTCCGGGTTATAGGGTTGACGGTTATTACTGCTGTCGTAGACTGCCGCGCATCCGTCAGGAGACACCGATATGCAACGCTTTCGTGGTTTGGCTTTAGGTTTGATCGGGCTGGCAAGCGTGGCACAGGCGCAAACGCCCGCGCCAGATGATCCGCTGCTGGAAAACCCGGCTTCGGCAAGTCAGGCGGTAACCAGCAGCGAGGCCCGTGGCGTGTTGCGTGCCCGTGATCAAGCAGTGCTCGCCAGTGAGCTGCCCGGCAGAATTGTCGAGTTGCCATTCAGTGAAGGCGAGTCCTTCAAGAAGGGGGACACCCTGGCGCGTTTCGACTGCTCGGCTTTTCAGGCTCAGCTCAATGCGTCACAGGCTGCCAGCCGGGGTGCGAGTGAAGAGTTGGCCCACAACAAACAACTCGCTGCGCTGAACTCGGTCGGACGTTTTGAAGTGGCGCGAGCCGAAGCCAAACTCAGCGAAACCCAGGCGCAATCTCAGGTTTATCAGGTTCAGGTCAAACGCTGCAGCGTGGTCGCGCCGTTTGACGGGCAGGTCGTCGAACGCAAGGTTCAGCGTTATGAAAGCGTCGCCGCCGGAGCGCCACTGCTGGACATCGTCGACAACCGCAGCCTGGAAATCCACCTGTTGGTGCCCTCGCGCTGGATGAGCAAACTCAAGGCCGGGAATACCTTCAGCTTCGTTCCCGATGAAACCGGCCAGCCACTCGATGCCACGATCAAACGCCTCGGTGCGCGGATCGATGAGGGCAGCCAGACCCTGCTGCTGGTCGCAACGCTGCCCAACGCCAATGGTTTGCTGGCCGGGATGAGCGGTACGGCGCGCTTCGCGGAGCTCAAGTGAACGCTCCCCTTGCTGGCGGTGCCGAGCAGGTCTTCGCGCGCTTTCTGGAACTGGAGCGCCAGACTCGCGCCGCGCGCACGACCGAACAATTGGCCTTCAGCCTGACTAACGACGGTCAGGCCTTGTTCGGTTTTCGTCATGCAGCTTTGTTGATCGCCGGTAAGGTGCGCGCGGTCACGGGCGTCAGTGTCGTGGAACCGAATGCGCCGTTTGTGGCGTTCGTCGAGCAAGCGGTGGCGCAGTTGTTCAAGCTCGACCTGTTGAAACAGGCGCGGGTCATTCCGGCCACGTCTTTGAGCGGCTCGACTCAAACCGACTGGCAAAGTCTGTCGGCAGCGCAGGTGTTTTGGTTACCGCTGATTGATCGACAGGGCCAGGTATTTGGCGGTTTGTGGTTGGCTCGCGATGTACCCTGGAATCCCTCCGAGCAAGTGCTGTTGTCGCAACTGGGTGACACGTTCAGCCATGCTTGGCTGGCGCTGCAACCACGTCAACCGTGGCG
Source organism: Pseudomonas sp. TE12234 (assembly GCF_054061835.1). Classification (NCBI taxonomy): domain Bacteria; kingdom Pseudomonadati; phylum Pseudomonadota; class Gammaproteobacteria; order Pseudomonadales; family Pseudomonadaceae; genus Pseudomonas; species Pseudomonas sp. TE12234. The sequence continues at coordinate 30,184 of NZ_JBSSEP010000022.1, read as the reverse complement.
CCTGCGTTGGACTCGCAAACGCCAGGTCGCTCTAGTGACGCTGTTGGTGCTGGGTTTGTTGATTCCGGTACGCCAATCGGTGCTGGCTCCGGCCGAAGTCGTGCCACTCGGCGGTCGGGTGGTAGCGGCGCCGTTGGACGGGGTGATCGCCGAGTTCCTGGTCAAACCCAACCAGAACGTGAAGACCGGCGACCTGTTGCTGCGTTTCGAAGGCACCACGCTCAAAGCCCAGGCCGATGTCGCCGACCGTGCCTTGGGGGTGGCGGAAGCCGAGCTCAAGGCGAACGCCCAGCGAGCCTTTGCCGACGCCGAATCGAGCTCGAAAATCGATTTGTTGGCTGCACGGGTCGAGCAGAAACGAGCCGAACGCGATTACGCCCGTGAACTGCTCAAACGCAGTGAAGTACGTGCCGAGCGCGACGGTATTGCGGTGTTCGCCGACGCTGAACGCTGGACCGGAAAACCGGTGCAGACCGGCGAGCGTCTGATGGAAATCGCCGATCCGCGCCAAGCGGAGTTGCGCATCGAGCTGGGGGTTGGCGATGCCATTGCACTGGAGCCCGACGCGCAGGTGGTGCTGTTTCTGGACAGCGACCCACTGCAACGCCATCAGGCCAAACTCGAACGTTCGGCTTACGAAGCGCAACCGATGGCCGGCGGACAGCTGGCTTATCGACTCGACGCCAGTTTCGACGCAGCTCCGCCGCGTATCGGTTTGCGCGGTACGGCGAAAATCTACGGTGATCGCGCGCCGCTGGCGTTGTACCTGTTGCGCAAGCCTCTGGCTGGTTTGCGTCAAAGCGTGGGCCTCTAAATGACATTGCCCAGCCTGCGTGCCGATTTACAGTTGCAGATAGCCGCTCCGGCGCTGGACGGGTCGCCGCGCTGGACCTTGGCCGACCCGTTGCGCGGGCGTTACTTCAAGCTCGGTTCTGCGGCCATGCGCTTGCTGCGACATTGGTCATTGGGCGATCCCGAGCAAGTGCTGCGCGCCGCCAATCGCGAACCGGGCTTGCCGCTGGACGTCACGGAGCTTGAGCAGTTGCTGAGCTTTTTGCGGGCCCACGACCTGATCTCCTCCCTCGACCCGCAACAGCGCGCCAGTTATGGCCTCAAGGCGGCCGCGCAGCGTCAGACTGTGTGGCAGATCTTGCTGCATCAATACCTTTTCTTCCGGATTCCACTGTGGCGCCCGGACGCTTTCCTCAATCGTGCCTGGCCATGGCTCGCGCGTTTTGGTCCTGGAGCGCTGCGCTATGGTTTGCCGCTGACTCTGGGGCTGGGGGGGTTTCTGGTCTCGAGGGACTGGCAGCGTTTTATCGCGACGTTCCCACACTTGTTCAGTCTTGGCGGTGCGTTGGCGTTCGGGCTGGCGTTGTTCTTCGCCAAGCTCTGTCACGAATTCGGTCATGCCTTCATGGCCAAGCGCGCCGGCTGCCGGGTGCAAAGCATGGGCGTGGCCTTCATGGTGCTGCTGCCGATGTTTTACACCGACGTCAGCGATGCCTGGCGGGTCAATGATCGGCGCACGCGTCTACTGATCGGTGCGGGCGGGGTGCTCGCCGAGTTGCTGCTGGCATGTATCGCCTTGCTCGCCTGGTCACTGTTGCCGGACGGGCCGGCGCGTACGGCGGCGTTCATGCTTGCCAGCGCGACCTGGCTCACTACGCTGGCGGTCAACCTGAACCCGTTCATGCGTTTTGATGGTTACTTTTTGCTCAGCGACTTCTGGGAGGTGGACAACCTTCAGGGCCGGGCATTTGCCTTGTGTCGTTGGCGTTTGCGTGAGGTGCTGTTCGGTTACGGCGCACCTGCACCGGAGCCTTGGTCGCCGGCGATGCAGAGACGGTTACTGTGGTGGGGATACGGCTCGTGGCTGTGGCGCGCGGTGCTGTTTTTCGGGATTGCTCTGGCTGTGTATCACCTGTTCTTCAAGTTGTTGGGGATCATCCTGATGATGGTTGAGATGGTGTGGTTCATCTTCTTGCCGATTGCGCGCGAGTGGCGGGAATGGTGGAGCCGTCGCGAACAGGCCCATGCACCGCAGGCATTGCTCAGCGGTCTGGGCTTGTTGGCGGTGATTGTCGTGCTGGTGCTGCCGTGGCGCAGCGCGGTAGAACTGCCGAGCATGCTGGAAGCGGGTCGGGTCAATGCCTTGCATGCGCCGGTGGCGGCTCGGGTCAAACAGCTGAATGTCAGCGACGGACAGATCGTTGCCCAGGGCGATGTGTTAATTGAGCTGGATTCACCGGACCTGGACTCGCGTCAGGCCATCGTGCGCCGGGAAATCGAGATCCAGCAATTGCAGATGCGCCGTCAGGCCGGGCGCAGCGAAACCGCTGCCGATGCGAGCATCGTAGAACAGCGGTTGGCAGAGGCGGTGGCCGAGTATCGCGGTTTAGCGGCACAGCGCGAGCGCCTGTTGCTGCGGGCACCCCAGGCCGGTCAGGTGCGCGATCTGTTGCCGCAGCTGGCCGTCGGCCGTTGGTTATCACCCAAAGATACCCTGGCTCGGGTCGTCGAAGAAGGAGCACGACTGCGCGGTTATCTGGCCGAGAACGAGCTGTGGCGGGTTGCACCCGGTGCCACGGGTCGGTTTATCGCCGAAGACCCGATGCGCCCGGCGGTGGCGGTCGAGCTGACGGAAGTCGACACCAATGGCGCAGCATTTGTCGATCAGGAAGCGCTGACTTCCGATCACCACGGACCGATCGCCGTGCGCCGCGATCAGAGCCAGCGCGCAGAGCCTGTGCAGGCGCAATACGCGGTACGGCTCAAGGTACTCGATAGCATTGCCACTCCGGTGCAGCCGTTGCGTGGCGTGGTGATGGTGCAAGGACGCAGCGAGTCATTACTCGGTACGGCATGGCGGCGGCTGGCGGCCTTGGCTGTGCGGGAAAGCGGCTTCTGAGTCATTCAATGAAAGCTTCTCATTGAGAACAACAGTTAAGTGTTGTCTGAAGACCAGATGCAGGTTGACGTTGTGTCTTTTCCGTTACAAAGGGCCCCGCCATAAAAATGCTGGGCCATCCTGCATTTACTGGAACTTTAAGCCTGAAACGTGCTGTGCCGATATCAAAATACCACTATGCGGAAGTCCTTGCATGGACTAAGCTTTGCCCCAAAAAAGGATGATCATGACGGTGAAGGGATTGCAACGTTTCCACTTTATCTCCGGCTTGCCGCGCTCAGGCTCCACCCTGCTTTCCGCAATCCTGTTGCAGAACCCGCGTTTCCATGCCGGTATGACCAGCCCCGTCGGATCGCTGTTCTCCAGCATCCTGGAGCAATGCAGTGCCGGCAGCGAATTTGGCGCGGTGATCGACACCCCGCTGCGCCGTCGTCTATTGCGCGGTCTGTTCGACTCCTTCTATGCCGATCAGGCAGATACACCCGTTATCTTCGATACCAATCGCCAATGGTGCTCGCGTCAGCCTGCGTTACGGGAACTGTTTCCGAAGGCCAAAACCATTGCCTGTGTGCGCAATGTCGCCTGGGTGATGGACAGCCTCGAACGACTGTACCGCGCCAATCCGTTCGAGAACACCAAGCTGTTCAATGACGAAATCGAGCGCAATACCGTTTACAGCCGTTGCGAAACCCTGGCCCAGCGCAATCGTCTGGTGGGCTTTGCCTGGACTGCGCTGAAAGAGGCCTATTACGGCGAAAACGCCGACTCGCTGCTGATCGTCGATTACGACCTGCTGAGCCAGGCCCCTGACCGGGTCATGCGGTTGATCTACGATTTCATCGGCGAACCCTGGTTCGAGCACGATTTCAACAACCTCGCCTATGACGCGCCGGAATTCGACCAGGCGCTCGGGGTATCGGGGCTGCACAAGGTCAAACGCTCGGTGGCACTGGAGCCTCGGCGCACGATCCTGCCACCGGACCTGTTCGACAAATATGCAGAGCTGTCCTTTTGGCACGATGGCTCAGCCAGCGCTGCCAATGTCATTCGTATGAAAGCCGACGCCGCGATCAGTTGATCACGGCGTTTTTTTATTCGCGCAGTCATAAAAGTTCGAGTCCGGGTGAGCAGCATGTGGTGGAGCAAAGGCAAGTCGCAGATCACGGAGGGCGCGCGCGTCCTGGCATCGCCAATGATCATGTCCCTGGAACCGCGAATGCTGTTCGACGGCGCAGTGGCGGCCACGGTTGCCGATACCGCCGCCCAAGCTGACAGCCACGCCACGGCGGACGCTGCCAAGGCTCCGGTTGCCGACCACCCGGTGGCCAGCAAGGACACCCACGGCCAGACGGACAACACGTCAGCGGCTACACCCGCGCCTGCCGCGACACCCACCGCCGTACCCGGCCAGAGCGTGGTGTTCGTCGACTCGCGCATCAAGGACGCCGATAGCCTGCTCAAAGGCGTGGCACCTGGCACCCAGGTGGTCCAGCTCGACCCGACCAAGGATGGCTTGCAGCAGATCGCCGATTATCTGGATACCCACCACGGCGTGAGTACCGTGGAAATCATCGCCCACGGCAATAGCGGCGACTTGTGGCTGGGCGACACTTACCTGTCGGCCGATAACGTGGCGGCTCGCAGCGCGGTGCTGGCGCGTATCGGCAATGACATGAACGTCGGCGGCGACATTCTGATCTACGCCTGTAACACCGCCGCAGGTGACAAGGGCGTCAGCTTTGTCGACTCGCTGGCGCAACTTACCGGGCGCGATATCGCCGCGTCGAACAACCGTACCGGTGCGAGCGGTGACTGGGATCTGGAAATCGCCACCGGCACCATCGAGAGCCATAACGTGCTGTCGGCCCAGTCAATGGCCGCGTATCAATACAGTCTGGCGACCCTGACGGTCACCAACAACGGTGACAGTGGGGTTGGCTCATTGCGTCAGACGCTGAGCGATGCCGTGGCGGGGGACACGGTGACGTTCAGCACCACCATGACGGTCAATCTGAACACGCAACTGACCATTACCAAGAACGTCACGCTGGAAGGTGACCTGAACCACGACGGCATTGCCGATGTGACCCTCAACGGTCAGTACAAGACCCGGGTGGTTCAGGTCGCTTCCGGGATCACTGCGACTTTCGACGGGCTGATCATCAAGCAAGGCCTGGTGGCCGGCAATGGTGCTGCCGCCGGTACGGACGGCACGGCGTCCATGGGCGGCGGTATTTTCAATGCCGGCAACCTGACCCTCAAGAACGTCACCGTGACCAGCAACGCCGCCTCGGGCGGCGGTGGCGGTGGCGGGGTTACCTCACCTTACGTCGGTGGCGCGGTCGGTGGCGGCGGCGGCGGTGGCGGTGCATTGGGCGGGCAAGCCGGCGGTCATGGTGGCACCTCCGGTTTCGGCACGGGTGTGTACAGCGGGACGAGTGGTAGTGCCAACACGGGCGGTAACGGTGGCGGCTATAACCCCAACTACATGGGCGGTCGCGGCGGCAGCAGCAGCGGTGGCGCGGGTGGCTTGGGGGCTGCCAACTACAGCAACGGTGGCGCGGGCGGTACGGCGAACAATGGCACGATTTCCATCGGCGGTGGCGGTGGCGGCTCCGGTTGGGACAAGCCCGGCAGGGCCGGGGCATCGGCTGCCGGTGGTATTTACAACGCCAGTAGCGGCACCCTGACGGTCATTGGCACCTCGGTGATTTCCGGCAACATTGCCGCCGGTGGTGGCGGTGGTGGTGGTGGTGGCCTGGGCGGTTCCGCCGACGCCGGTGGTGCGGCCGGTAAAGGCGTCGGTGCGATCTGGAACAAAGGCACGGTATTGATGACCGCCGCCAACTTCGCGGCGCTGTCCGGTAACGTCGGCGGCAGTGGCTCCGGCGGTCCGGCACTGGGCGGCGGTAGTACCGGTGCCAGCGTGGCAGCCGTGAACAATATCTTCAACGACGGCGGCACCGTGAACACCGCCTATGCACCGGCACCGAGCGCTACCATCGTGGTGGCGAACAGCGCCCTGCACATTGGCCAGACTTCGCTGGTGACCATTACCTTCACTGAGGCGGTGACCGGTTTCACCAACGCCGACCTGACGATTGCCAACGGCACGCTGAGCGCGGTGAGCAGCAGCGATGGCGGCGTGACCTGGACGGCGACGCTCACCCCGACCAACGCCATTACCGACACCACTAACCTGATCACCCTGGATAACACCGGGGTCCAGAGTGTGTCGATGGGCACAGCCGGGGTTGGCACCAGCACGTCCAACAATTACGCCATCGACACCGTACGGCCGACGGCGACCATTGCGTTCACCGACACCGCACTGAAAATCGGCGACACCTCACTGGTCACCTTCACGTTCTCTGAAGCGGTGACCGGTTTCACCAACGCCGACCTGACGATTGCTAACGGTACGCTGACCGCCGTCAGCAGCAGCGATGGCGGCATCACCTGGACGGCGACGTTTACCCCGAGCGCCAGCATCACCGACACGACCAACCTGATCACCCTGGACAACACCGGGATCGCCGATCTGGCGGGAAATGCGGGCACAGGTACGACAGATTCGAATAACTATGCCATCGATACCGTGCGCCCGACCGCGTCCATCGTGGTCGCGGACAGCACGTTGAAAATCGGCGACACCTCGCTGGTGACCATCACCTTTTCCGAGGCGGTGACTGGTTTCACCAATGCCGACCTGACGATTCCCAACGGCACGCTGACGGCGGTCAGCAGCAGCGATGGCGGCATCACCTGGACCGCGACCTTTACGCCGAGCGCCAGCACCACCGACGCGACCAACCTGATCACCCTGGCCAATACCGGAATCGCCGATCTGTCGGGTAATGCGGGCACAGGTACGACAGATTCGAACAACTATGCCATCGACACCGCGCGCCCGACCGCGACCATCGTGGTGGCCGACAACGCGCTGAAGATTGGCGACACCTCACTGGTGACCATCACCTTCAGCGAGGCGGTGACCGGCTTCACCAACGCTGACCTGACCATTAGCAACGGCACGCTGACCGCCGTGAGCAGCAGCGATGGTGGTATCACCTGGACGGCGACCTTTACCCCGAACACCAGCACCACCGACGCGACCAACCTGATCAGTCTGGACAACACAGGGATCGCCGATCTGGCCGGTAATGCGGGTAGCGGCACCACCGACTCGAACAACTACGCCATCGACACCGTGCGGCCAACGGCGACCATCGTGGTGACGGACACTGCGCTGGGAATCGGTCAAACCTCGTTGGTGACCATCACCTTCTCCGAAGCGGTGACCGGTTTCACCAACGCCGACCTGACGATCGACAACGGTACGCTGAGTGCGGTGAGCAGCAGCGATGGCGGCGTGACCTGGACCGCCACCCTGACGCCGGTGAACGGCGTCACCCACAGCGGCAACGTGATCACCCTGGACAACACCGGGATTGCCGACCTGGCCGGCAACGCCGGTACCGCGACCACCGATTCCAATACTTACGCGATCGACAGCCAGCGCCCGACCGCGACCATTGTGATCGCCTCGCCAACGCTGGCAGCCGGGCAGACGTCGCTGGTGACCATCACCTTCTCCGAGGCCGTGACCGGTTTCACCAACGCCGACCTGACGATTCCCAACGGCACGCTGACGGCGGTCAGCAGCAGCGATGGCGGCATCACCTGGACGGCCACCTTCACCCCGACCGCCGGCATAAAAGACACGACCAACCTGATCACCCTGGCGAACACCGGCGTCGCCGACCTGGCCGGTAACGCCGGTAGCGGCACCACCAATTCCGCCAACTTCACCATCGACACCGTGCGTCCGACGGCGACTATCGTGGTGGCCGACAACGCGCTGAAGATTGGCGACACCTCTCTGGTGACCATCACTTTCAGCGAGGCGGTGACCGGCTTCACCAACGCTGACCTGACCATTGCCAACGGCACGCTGACCGCGGTCAGCAGCAGCGATGGCGGGATGACCTGGACGGCGACCTTCACCCCGACCAGCGCCATTACCGATGTCACCAACCTGATCACCCTGGACAACACCGGCGTGCAGAACGGTTCCGGCAACGTCGGCGCAGGCACCACCGATTCCAACAACTACGCCATCGACACCGTGCGGCCAACGGCGACCATCGTGGTGACAGACTCCGCGCTGGGAATCGGTCAAACCTCGTTGGTGACCATCACCTTCTCCGAAGCGGTGACCGGTTTTACCAACGCCGACCTGACGATCGACAACGGTACGCTGAGCGCGGTGAGCAGCAGCGATGGCGGCGTGACCTGGACCGCCACCCTGACGCCGGTGAACGGCGTCACCCACAGCGGCAACGTGATCACCCTGGACAACACCGGGATTACCGACCTGGCCGGCAACGCCGGTACCGCGACCACCGATTCCAATACTTACACAATCGACAGCCAGCGCCCAACCGCGACCATCGTGCTGGCCGACCCGACGCTGGCCGCCGGTGAAACCTCGCTGGTGACCATCACCTTCAGCGAGGCCGTGACCGGTTTCACCAACGCCGATCTGACGATTCCCAACGGCACGCTGACGGCGGTCAGCAGCAGCGATGGCGGCATCACCTGGACGGCCACCTTCACCCCGACCGCCGGCATAAAAGACACGACCAACCTGATCACCCTGGCGAACACCGGCGTCGCCGACCTGGCCGGTAACGCCGGTAGCGGCACCACCAATTCCGCCAACTTCACCATCGACACCGTGCGTCCGACGGCGACCATCGTGGTGGCCGACAACGCGCTGAAGATTGGCGACACCTCTCTGGTGACCATCACTTTCAGCGAGGCGGTGACTGGCTTCACCAACGCTGACCTGACCATTGCCAACGGCACGCTGACCGCGGTCAGCAGCAGCGATGGCGGGATGACCTGGACGGCGACCTTCACCCCGACCAGCGCCATTACCGATGCCACCAACCTGATCACCCTGGACAACACCGGCGTGCAGAACGGTTCCGGCAACGTCGGCGCGGGCACCACCTATTCCAACAACTTCGCCATCGACACCGTGCGGCCAACGGCGACCATCGTGGTGACGGACACTGCGCTGGGAATCGGCCAGACTTCGTTGGTGACCATCACCTTCAGTGAAGCGGTGACCGGTTTCACCAACGCCGACCTGACGATCGACAACGGTACGCTGAGCGCGGTGAGCAGCAGCGATGGCGGCGTGACCTGGACCGCCACCCTGACGCCGCTGAACGGCGTCACCCACAGCGGCAACGTGATCACCCTGGACAACACCGGGATTGCCGACCTGGCCGGCAACGCCGGTACCGCGACCACCGATTCCAATACTTACGCGATCGACAGCCAGCGCCCGACCGCGACCATTGTGATCGCCGACCCGACGCTGGCCGCCGGTGAAACCTCGCTGGTGACCATCACCTTCTCCGAGGCCGTGACCGGTTTCACCAACGCCGACCTGACGATTCCCAACGGCACGCTGACGGCGGTCAGCAGCAGCGATGGCGGCATCACCTGGACGGCCACCTTCACCCCGACTGCCGGCATAAAAGACACGACCAACCTGATCACCCTGGCGAACACCGGCGTCGCCGACCTGGCCGGTAACGCCGGTAGCGGCACCACCGATTCCGCCAACTTCACCATCGACACCGTGCGTCCGACGGCGACCATCGTGGTGGCCGACAATGCACTCAAGGTGGGCGAAACCTCATTGGTGACCATCACCTTCTCCGAGGCGGTCAGCGGTTTTACCAACGCCGACCTGACCATCGCCAACGGTACGTTGAGCGCGGTCAGTTCAAGCGATGGCGGTATTACCTGGACGGCGACCTTCACCCCGGTCGCGAATATCACCGACACCACCAACCTGATCACCCTGGACAACACCGGCGTGCAGAACGGTTCCGGCAACGTTGGGGTGGGCACCACCGACTCGAACAACTACGCAATCGACACGCAACGTCCAACGGCAAGCATTGTGGTGGCCAATCCGCTGCTGGGCATTGGCCAGACCTCACAGGTGACCATCACTTTCAGTGAGGCGGTCAGTGGTTTCGATCTGTCCGACCTCAGCGTGGCCAATGGCACGCTGTCCAATTTGCTGAGCAGCGACGGCGGCAAGACCTGGACGGCGACCCTGACGCCGACCGCGAATATCAACGATGCCACCAACCAGATCGTGCTCGACACTGCCAATGTGCAGGACAGCGCCGGTAATGCGGGCAGTACCGTAACGCTGTCCAACAACTACGTGCTCGATGCCGACCGGCCCACCGGGACCATCGTCGTCGCCAAACCGTTGCTGGGCATCGGCGAGACCTCGCTGGTGACCATCACCTTCAGCGAAGCGGTCACCGGTTTTGACCTGTCCGATCTGAGCGTGACCAACGGCACGTTGTCCAACCTGGCCAGCAGTGACGGCGGCAAGACCTGGACCGCGACGTTCACGCCGACGGCGAACGTGACCGCCCCCACCAACCTGATTGTGCTCGACAACAGTCATGTCAACGACACTGCAGGCAATGCCGGGACAGGGCTGGCCATCTCCAACAACTACGCCCTGGACAGTGATCGCCCCACCGCGACCATCGTCATCGACAACCCGAACCTGGGCGTTGGCCAGACCTCGCAGGTGACCTTCACCTTCAGCGAGGCGGTGAAGCATTTCGATTTGTCCGACATCAGCGTGGCCAATGGCACCCTCACCAACCTGAGCAGCAGCAACGGCGGCAAGACCTGGACCGCCACCCTGACCCCGGCGGCCAACATCAACGATGCAACCAATTTCATCGGGCTGGACACCCGCAACGTGACCGACCTCGCCGGGAACGCGGGCGCCAGTGGCGCGATCTCCAACAATTTCACCATCAACACGGTGCCGGCCGTCGTGGTCTCGGTCAGCGACCCGGCACTGCCGCAAAGTCCTCCGAACGTGCCGTTGCAGCCGATTATCTTCACGCCGCCAACCGGTAATCTCGGCTCACTGCTGACCTTTGCACCGTTGTTCGAACAGCGGGTATTGGGCGATGGCATCCGCCCACTGGGGGATATTTTCATCAATCGTGGCGCACTGAGCCCCAGCTATATCGCTCAGGTGTTCACTAGCAGCGACAACGGCGGGAAGGGTTCCGCTCACGGTTTCCTGGGTTTTGGCGGGGGTGATGGCGGGGTGTTTGGCAGCAGCACGCTGTCGAGTCTGTTCAATCATGAGTCGGGCGATGGCGACAGTTCGCTCAATGCGTTCGGTGACAAGTCGATCCAGCACAGTGGCAATGCCGCTCAAGGCCTGCACGGTGGCTATGGTGCACTGACTTTGGGCGAGCAACTTCAACAACTTGAAAACGCCGAGAAGCAGCAGGTCCAGGCGTTGGCTGCAGCGTTGCAACAGGTCGGCATCAGCGAAATGCAAGCCTGATTAAAAACCTAATTTTGTGCGGTACCCAGGGGCGGTCCAAGGATGAAGAAAAGTCAGAAATTATTCGGCGCCAGCTTGCTGGCGCTTGCAATCAGCGGATGTGCGGTGACCAGTGAGCCGATCGAACGCAGTGTCAGCGAGCAGCGCGCCAGAAGCGATTTGGCGAGCATGTACAAAGATCAGGAGCCCCTTAGTGGCCCACTGACGCTGCATCAAGCCATGGCCCGTGCGGTGAAATACAACCTTGAAGGCCGGTTGAAAATCATGGAAGAGGCGTTGGCCAAGCGCCAACTCGACCTCGCCAGCTTCGACATGCTGCCGCGCATGGCCCTGGACGCCGGTTACGTGGGGCGCAACAACACCAGCGGCTCCAGCAGCCAGAGTGTGCGCACCGGCACCCAATCCCTCGAACCCTCGACCTCCCAGGACCGCGACCGCAGGGTCGCCGACCTGACCATGGTCTGGAACGTCCTCGACTTCGGCGTCAGCTACATCAACGCCAAGCAGCAGGGCGATCAACGGCTGATCGTTCAGGAACGTCGGCGCAAGGTCATCAACACCATCGTTCAGGACGTGCGCTCGGCTTATTGGCGAGCTGTGGCTGCTGAACGCCTGCTCAAGCAGATCGACAGCCTCATGGCGCGGGTCGATGCCGCGCGCAACAACAGCCAGAGCATGAGCGAGCAGCGTATCGGCGACCCGGTGCAGGCCTTGGGGTATCAGCGTTCGCTGATCGAAGCCACGCGCCAGCTCGAAGAACAGCGGCGGGCACTATCGCTGGCGAAAACCGAACTGGCGACCCTGATCAACCTGCCGATGGGCACTGAGTTGACGTTGGCGACGCCGGAGGATTATCCGGTTCCGGAGCTCAAGGTTGACATGGCGAGCCTTGAGCAAGAGGCTCTGGCCAGTCGTCCGGAACTGCGCGAGCAGGATTATCAGACGCGCATCAGCACCGCCGAAACCCGCAAAGCCATGCTGCGGCTGCTGCCGGGGCTGGAACTCTCGGCTGGCGGGCATTACGACAGCAACTCGTTTCTGGTCAACGACAAGTGGGCCGACTACGGGGTAAAAATCACCTGGAACCTGTTCAACGTGATTTCCGCCCCGGCGGCCATCGACGTGGCCAAGGCCGGTGAAGAAGTGGCCAAGGCACGCCGCCAGGCGATGTCAATCGCGGTGCTGGCGCAGCTCTACGTGGCCAACGCCAACTACCGCGAAGCGCTGCGCCAGTTCGAGACCAACCAGCAGCTGTCGAACATCGACGGGCAGATTCTTGGCCAGTTGCGTAACCGTCATCAGGCCGCGGGCATCGGCGAACTGGAGCTGATCCAGGGCGAACTGAACACCCTGCAAGCCGACCTGCGCCGCGACCTGTCGTACGCGGATTTGCGCAACGCTTACGGGCAGATCTTCGCCAGCGCCGGGCTCGACCCACTGCCGGATCAGGTGCAATCGACGCAGGTGCAGTCGATCGCCACCGCGCTGGCCAGCCGCGAGGATGCATGGGCCGCCGGCAACATCACGGTGCCGCCAGCGCATGTCCAGGGACGGTAATGTGATGGCGCCTGCTGGCAGCATCAGCCGGGCACAACGCGAAGACCGCCACGGTCATCGTGGGGCAGCCATTCTGCTGACCGGTTTACCGGCCGCTGGCAAGTCGACCCTGGCCCAGGCGCTGCACGCCGCGTTGTTCGAGCGCGGCGTGCAAAGTCTGGTACTTGATGGCGATGGACTACGGGTTGGGCTTAATCGCGACCTGGGGTTCACCGACAAGGATCGCCAGGAAAACATCCGCCGCGCCAGCGAGGTCGCAGCGTTGCTGGTGGAGAACGGACAGATCGTGATTCTGGCGATGATTGCGCCGTTGGTTAAACTGCGAGAGGTCTTTGCCCGACGATTGGGTGATGACTATCGCGAAGTCTGGTGCAGTGCTGCGCTCGACGTCTGTGAGCAGCGTGACCTGAAAGGTCATTACGCCCGTGCGCGCAGTGGTGAACTGCCGGGCTTCACCGGTGTTTCCGCACCCTATGAGCCACCTGCCTCGGCCGCGTTAGTGCTCGACACCGGTACCTTGTCCATCGATGTCTGCGTGCAAAAGCTGCTGGCCTGGCTAGCGGAGTGCGAAGTGTTGATGCCGGCGCGGGATTGACCCGATAGTCAAAAATGCATGGGAAGTAACACCACTCGGCCTCACTTGTTCGACCGATGTTTTCCGGTGACAACGAAGTAAATGAAACCCTCGTCGCCGGTGCGAGCCGCTTCGCGCACCACCGTAACTGAGTCGCGGTTACCTTTCTTGACGCGTGGTTTCGGTTTAGCGGTTTGGGCGGAGTGAGGGTTTTAAAGGCTGGCGACGCGTCGCCGCCAGGCAAGATCAGCGAACGAATTTCGTATACCCTGTCGCTATCTCTTTTCTCCGAACGACCGCCGCCGTGAACCTACCCAAATTCAACGCTCCCGACCTTGGTAACACGCCTTCGACGTCGGAAATCATCACCCGTCATCTGCGAGACGCGATCGTCGCCGGGCATTTTGCCGAGGATGAGCCGATTCGCCAGGACGACATTGCCCGCCAGTTCAACGTCAGCAAGATCCCGGTGCGCGAGGCGCTCAAGCGGCTGGAGGCCGAAGGGCTGGTGATGTTCCAGCGCAATCGCGGGGCGATGGTCACGCGCATTTCCGATGCGGAACTGGCGCAGATGTTCGAAGTGCGCATGTTGCTTGAGGACAAGGTGTTGCGCCTGGCGATTCCCAACATGACAGAAGAAACCTTCGCCCGTGCCGAGCGTATCTGCCAGGAGTTCGTCGGCGAGGACGATGTGGGGCGCTGGGCCGAACTCAATTGGGAACTGCACGCCTGCCTCTATGAACCGGCGCAACGGCCGTTCCTGGTCAGCCTGATCCGTTCGGTCAACGACAAACTGGAGCGTTACCTGCGCATGCAGATGAGCCTGTCGGCCGGCAAGGAACGCGCCGATCACGAGCACCGCGAGATCCTCGCGGCGTGCCGTGCGGGGGACGTCGACCTGGCGGTGAAGCTGCTGGACGAACACATCGCCGGGGTCTGCGAGACCCTGTTCAAGCACCTGCCCCACGCTCACTGACTGCGGCAATGACTGTGCTGATTTCGTCATCGGCATCGGTTAAATCCATCAAGCCGGCACCCCGCTGTACGGGCCACTCTTTCGGTCACTCAACCGAATGGACGTGGCCCTCCGATGAAACGCATCTCCGTGATCGACTCCCACACCGGCGGCGAGCCGACCCGCCTGGTGACCGCCGGTTTTCCTGATCTGGGCACCGGCAGCATGGCCGAACGACGCCAACGCCTGGCCGAGCAGCACGACCAGTGGCGTGCGGCCTGTGTGCTGGAACCACGGGGCAGCGACGTGCTGGTAGGCGCCCTGCTCTGCGAACCCGTGGACCCGAGCGCCTGTGCCGGCGTGATTTTCTTCAACAACAGCGGCTACCTGGGCATGTGCGGCCACGGCACCATCGGCCTCGTCGCCTCGCTGGCGCACCTGGGCAAAATCGGCCCTGGCGTGCACAGCATCGAGACGCCGGTCGGCACCGTGCAGGCCACCCTGCACGATGACCATTCGGTGAGTGTGCGCAACGTGCCGGCGTACCGTTATCGCAAGGCGCTGCAAGTGCAGGTGCCGGGCATCGGCCAGGTAACCGGCGACATCGCCTGGGGCGGTAACTGGTTTTTCCTCATTGCCGATCACGGGCTGCGGGTGGCGGGCGACAACCTTGAGGCCCTGACCGCTTACACCTACGCCGTTCAACAAGCGCTGCAAGACCAGGGTATTCGTGGCGAAGACGGCTGCCTGATCGACCATGTCGAACTGTTCGCCGATGACGATCATGCAGACAGCCGCAACTTCGTGCTCTGCCCCGGCAAGGCCTACGACCGTTCACCCTGTGGCACCGGCACCAGCGCCAAACTGGCGTGCCTGGCGGCCGACGACAAGTTGCAGCCCGGACAGATCTGGCGCCAGGCGAGTGTGATTGGCAGCGAGTTCGAAGGCTCTTTCGAATGGCAAGGCGAGCGCATCGTGCCGACCATTCGAGGCCGCGCCTTCATCAGTGCCGAAGCCAGCCTGATCATCGAACAGGACGACCCGTTCGCCTGGGGCATCCGTCCGTGAATCGCAGCCATGCGGCCGATGTGATCGTGATCGGTGCGGGCATCATCGGCGCGGCCTGCGCCCAGGCACTGGCGCGGCGTGGCTTGCAGGTACTGGTGCTCGACGCCGGGCTGCATGGCGCGACGGCGGCGGGCATGGGCCACCTGCTGGTGCTCGACGACAACCCGGCGGAACTGGCACTGAGCAATCATTCCTTGCAGCGCTGGCGCGAGCAGGCAGCGGACCTGCCCGAGGCCTGCGCGTACCGCAGCAACGGCACCCTGTGGCTGGCGGCCAATGCCGAAGAAATGGCGGTGGCCCACAGTAAATTCCAGAACCTGCAAGCCCAGGGCGTGGCCTGTGAACTGGTCGGCGCCAGTGCCTTGCGCCAGCGTGAGCCGGAGCTGTCCGAGGGCCTTGAAGGGGGTCTGCTGATCAATGGCGACGGCATTCTGTACGCGCCCGCGACGGCCAGCTGGATGCTCGACACGCCGAACATCCGTCAGCGCCGGGCGCGGGTCATCGAGGTCGATGGCAACCGGGTGCGACTCGATGACGGTCAGTGGCTGAGCGCCGAAGCGGTGGTGCTGGCCAACGGCATCCAGGCCAATGAGCTGTGCCCGGAGCTGCCCATCGAGCCGAAAAAAGGCCACTTGCTGATCACTGATCGCTACCCCGCCACCGTCACCCATACCCTGGTGGAGCTCGGTTACGTCACCAGCGCCCATAACGCCAAGGGGCCCTCGACGGCCTGCAATATTCAGCCGCGTCCCACCGGGCAATTGTTCATCGGCGCCTCGCGGCAATTCGGCACCACCGATCCGCAGGTCGAAGGCTGGATGCTGGCGAAAATGCTCAAGCGCGCGGCCCAATACATGCCGGGGTTGGCGCAACTCAATGGCATCCGCGCCTGGACCGGCTTTCGCGCCGCCAGCCCCGATGGCCTGCCCCTGGTGGGTCAGCACCCGCAACGCCAGGGCTTGTGGCTGGCGGTCGGTCACGAAGGTTTGGGGGTTACCACCGCTCCCGGCACCGCTGATTTGCTGGTCGCGCAACTGTTCAACGAAACCCCGCCATTGGCCGCACTACCCTACCTGCCCCAGCGTTTTCTCGGAGAACCCGCCTATGCCTGAATTGATGCTCGACGGCCATGCCCTGAGAGTCGCCGAGGGCACCAGCGTCGCCGCGGCCCTGGCGTTGGGCGGCGACGGCTGCACACGCACCTCGGTCAGTGGCCAGCGCCGCGCACCGCTGTGCGGCATGGGCATCTGCCAGGAATGCCGGGTGACCATCGACGGTCGACGGCGCCTGGCCTGCCAGACCCTTTGCCGTGACGGCATGCAGGTGGAGACGCGCCCATGAGTGAATATGCCGATCTGTTGATCGTCGGCGCCGGTCCCGCCGGCATGGCCGCCGCATTGGCCGCCGCGTCCAGTGGCGCCCGCATTGTCATGCTCGACGACAATCCGCTGGCGGGCGGGCAAATCTGGCGCGACGGTCCGCAGGCCAGCGTGCCGGTCCAGGCCCGTCAGTTGCGCGAGCGCTTGCAGTCGCACCGCAACATCCGCCATCACCCCGGCACCCGGGTGATCGCCAATCCCGGCCCGAAACAACTGCTGGTCGAAGACGACGAGCACGGCTGGCTGATCAGCTACGACAAACTGATTCTGTGCACCGGCGCCCGTGAATTGCTGCTGCCCTTCCCCGGCTGGACGCTGCCGGGGGTCACCGGCGCCGGTGGTTTGCAGGCGCTGATCAAGGCCGGGCTGCCGGTGCAGGACCAGCGCGTGGTCATCGCCGGCAGCGGGCCGCTGTTACTGGCCAGTGCCGCCACCGCGAAAAAACACGGGGCCACCATGCAATGCATCGCCGAACAAGCCTCGCTCAAGGCGGTGGCTGGCTTCGCGACGCAACTGCCTCGCTGGCCGAACAAACTGCTGCAATCGTTCACGCTGTTCGACCGCCACTACCGAGCCGGCACTCATGTGCTGGTGGCCCTTGGCAGCGACCGACTCGAAGCTGTGCGCCTGCACCAGCAAGGCAAGATCGTCGAACTGGCGTGTGATCGGTTGGCCTGTGGTTTTGGTCTGATCCCCAACGTTCAATTGGGTCAGGCACTGGGTTACGCCCTCGAAGGCCAGGCGTTGGCAGTGGATGCCTGGCAAGCCAGCCGCGTCGATCACTACGCGGCCGGTGAATGCACCGGGTTCGGCGGCAGTGAACTGGCCCTGGTCGAAGGCGCGATTGCCGGCCACGCCGCCATGGGTGATGTCGAAGCGGCCCGGCAATTGTGGCCACGCCGGGCACGCTGGCAGGGGTTCGCCAAAGCACTGAATCAGGCATTCGCCCTCGACCCGCGACTCAAGTCGCTGGCCCGTCCCGACACCCTGGTCTGCCGCTGTGAAGACGTGCCCCATGGTGCATTGGCCGGGCACACCGATTGGCGCACGGCCAAGCTGACCAGCCGCTGCGGCATGGGCGCCTGCCAGGGGCGCGTGTGTGGCGGCGCGGTACAGCATCTGTTTGGCTGGCAACCCTCGGCGCCACGCCCTCCGTTTAGCCCGGCGCGCATCGAGACCTTGATGTCCCTGGACGATACCCCGCCAGCGCCATGACCGCGCCAGGGGTTTCGGCCACGCGGCCGAGCCACTATGATCCCGGGGGTCGCCATCAGGCCCCCAACGCCATGTACCCCTCGCTCACCAGCTTCAAGCCCTGCGATTTGCCGACGCTGCTCAACAGCCTCCAGCCGATCGCGCCGCTCCTCGATACCCTTTCCGATGTGGTGTTTTTCATCAAGGATCGCGAGGCCCGCTACGCCTTCGTCAACCAGACCCTGGCCCGGCGCTGTGGGTTCAAGCACCGCGAGGATCTGCTGGGACGCACCGCCGACATGGTCTTCCCGGAGCACTTCGGCCCGCTGTACACCGAACAGGATCGACGCGTGCTCTCCAGCGGCCGGGTACTGGCCGATCAACTGGAACTGCACCTGTATTTCGGCAATCAGCCGATCTGGTGCCTGACCCACAAACTCGCCCTGTACGATGAACACGGGCACATCGTCGGCCTGGCCGGCATTTCCCGCGACCTGCAATCGCCGCAGTCCAATCATCCGGCCTATCAGAAGCTTGCCGCGGTGGATTTGCACATCCGCAATCACTTCGCCCAGCCCATCAGCCTCGCCGAATTGACCGCCATTGCCGGCTATTCCGTGGCGCAACTGGAGCGTCACTGCAAGCGAGTGTTCCAGCTCACGCCACGGCAGATGATCCACAAGGCGCGCCTGGAAGAGGGATCGCGGTTGTTGCTGCACACCGACCTGCCGATTACCGACATTGCCTTGCGCTGCGGGTATACCGACCACAGTGCGTTCAGCCGGCAGTTTCGGGCGTTGACCAGTTTGTCGCCGAGTCAGTATCGGGGGGATCGGGGTTAGGGATGTTTGGGCTGGTTTTGGTCGTGTACATATCCATTTTTTGGTAACGGCTGCTGGCGGTTCCGCCCTGACGGCGGGTCACTTTCGAAGAGCGCGAAAGTAACCAAAGCGCTCTGCCCCTTTCGTTCGGTGCCTCACTGTGGCCCGGCATGCCAACCCTGCAATCAGGTCGGCTGTCAGGCCGCCTCGCTTTTGCTTTTGATCTTCTTGCCCCCTCGAGAGGCTGAGCGCAGGTTTTGCGCAGTGGGCAACCCGGCATGGATGCCGGGTTAGCCGCCCCCGGCCATGGATGGCCGATGGCGGCGGGCCCACGGAGCAGGACCGGAGCGAAGGCATGCCGAGCCTGGGCGAGGCACCGAACGAAAGGGGCAAGAGCCCTTGGTTACTTGGGGCTTTTCCAAGTGACTCGCCGTCAGGGCGAAACCGCCAGCAGCCGTTACCGCAGAAACGGATATGTACTCCCATGTTTCTTAACGGGGCATCAGCGCAACCGCTGCTCCCATATGTAACACCACCCCTTGGGTCAACGGCGCAACCCTCCCCGCCGTCACCCCCCTGAAACGCCTCTAACCCAAGGCCCAAAAACAATTTCACGGCCAAAACTGGAAACAGGCACATTGATTGCTATTGTTAATATCGTATACGAAATCCTCGATACGATATTCAACAGCACATCACACTCACGAGGCCTCTATGAAAAACCCCGCATTTGCCGTAGCCCTCAGCGCTGTTCTCAGTACCTCTTTCATCGCCACCGCACAGGCCGACAAGCTCGACGACATCATCGGCTCGGGCAAGCTGCGCTGTGCCGTCACCCTGGACTTCCCGCCCATGGGGTTCCGCGATGCGGGCAACAACCCGGCCGGGTTCGACGTGGACTACTGCCATGACCTGGCGAAGATCCTCGGGGTCGAGGCCGAAGTGGTCGAGACACCGTTTCCGGACCGTATCCCGGCGCTGGTCTCGGGGCGAGCCGATGTGATCGTCGCCTCCACGTCCGACACCCTCGAACGCGCCAAGACCGTCGGCCTCACCGTGCCGTACTTCGCCTTCCAGATGGTGGTGCTGACCCGCGACGATACCGGCATCAACGGCTTTGACGACCTCAAGGGCAAAGCGGTGGGCAATACCAGCGGCACCTATGAGGCCATCGCCCTGGAGAAAGACGTGAAGAACTGGGGCACCGGCAGTTTCCGTGCTTACCAGTCGCAGAACGACACCTTGCTGGCCGTCGCCCAAGGCCACATCGACGCGACCGTGGTCACCAACACCGTCGCCGCTGCCACGCTCAAGTCGGGCAAATACAAAAACCTCAAAGTCGCCGGTAACGCCCCCTACGTGATCGACTACGTGTCCCTCGGCGCCAAGCGCAACGAGTATGGCCTGATCAACTACCTCAACCTGTTCGTCAACCAGCAAGTGCGCACCGGGCGTTACAAGGAGCTGTTCGTCAAATGGGTCGGCACCGATATCGCGCCGACCAATCTGACCGTGCCACAGGTCTACTACTAAGGTGTCCGGTATGCCCAGGTCCACTTTTCTGACCGGTCGCAGCCTGGTCGCGGGCGCTGCTCAAGGCGCCCTGTTGTTCGCCGATGTCGGCCTGAGTTTCTGGGGCGGGGTCGATTCCGCCACTGGCGAGGTCATCGATCGCCACCACCCCCTCAGTGGCGAATACCTGGCCGGTCGTGTGCTGGCGATTCCCAGCGGCCGTGGCTCGTGCACCGGCAGCAGCGTGTTGATGGAACTGATCAGCAACGGCCATGCACCGGCGGCATTGGTGCTGGCCGAACCCGACGAGATCCTGACCCTGGGTGTGCTGGTGGCTCAGACCATTTTCGAGCGTTCCCTGCCGGTGCTGTGCATCGGCCAGGAGGCCTTCGTCGCCTTGCGCGGCGGGGCTTTTGCCCGGGTCGAAAACACCACTGTGAGCCTGTTCGATCAGCCGCCGGGCGATGCCTGGCAGGCCATCGACAGCCCGTTGCGGACAGACGCAACACACACCTCAATCGAACTGACCGAACACGACCAGGCCCTGCTCGGCGGCGAGCAGGGCAAAGCCGCCCAGGTGGCCATGCAGATCGTCCTGCGCATGGCCGAGCTGCAAGGTGCCCGTAGCCTGGTGGATGTCACCCAGGCGCACATTGACGGCTGCATTTACACCGGACCGGCGAGCCTGCGCTTTGCCCGACAGTTAGTGCAATGGGGCGCGAAAGTCCGGGTGCCCACCACCCTCAATTCGATCTCCGTGGATCAGCGCCGTTGGCGCGAACTGGGCGTCGACCCGGCCCTCGGCGAGCCGGCCAGTGCCCTGGGCGATGCCTACATGGCGATGGGCGCACAGCTCAGCTACACCTGTGCGCCCTACTTGCTCGACACGGCGCCCAAGGCGGGCGAGCAGATTGTCTGGGCCGAATCCAACGCCGTGGTCTATGCCAACAGCGTGTTGGGCGCGCGCACCCTGAAGTATCCGGACTACCTCGACATCTGCATCGCCCTGACCGGCCGCGCCCCGCTGATTGGCTGCCATCTGGATGCGCAACGCAAGGCGCGGTTGCAGATCGAGTTGCCGGCCCTTGGTGAACTGGACGATGCCTTTTACCCGCTGCTCGGTTATCACATCGGCGCACTGGCCGGCAGCCGTGTGCCCCTCGTACTCGGCCTGGAAAAGCGCAAGCCGAGCCTGGACGACCTGAAAGCCTTCGGTGCGGCTTTCGCCACCACCTCGGCAGCGCCGCTGTTTCATATCGCCGGGATCACCCCGGAGGCCATCGACCCGGCACAGGTGCTGGAAGCCGGCACACACATTGCCGTGGAAAAAATCCGCCTGCAGGACCTGATGCTCAGTTGGCGCGAGCTCAACAGCGCCCGTGACCCACGGGTGGATGTGGTGTCGCTGGGCAACCCGCATTTTTCCCTCGGCGAATTCGCTCACCTGGCGCGGCTGTGCCGGGGTCGGCACAAGCACCCGGACGTGGTGCTCGCCATCACCTGCGGGCGCGCGGTACTGGAACAGGCGCGCGAGGCCGGGCATCTCGCGGTGATCGAGGCCTTCGGTGCCACCCTGGTCACCGACACCTGCTGGTGCATGCTCGGTGAGCCGGTGATTCCGCCGGCCGCGACCACTCTGATGACCAACTCCGGCAAGTACGCCCATTACGCCCCAGGCCTGGTGGGGCGCAAGGTGCATTTCGCCAGCCTGGCCGAATGCGTCGATGCCGCGTGCAGTGCCACGGCCAGCGGGCGACTGCCGGCCTGGCTGCAACCCGCTGCCCAACTGGAGAGCCCCGCGCATGTTTGATTACACCTTCCAATGGCGCTCGGCCCTGCGCGCCCTGCCCGATATGCTCACCGGCGCCCTGGTCACCTTCGAGACCGCTGCCCTGTCGATGATCTTCGGCGTGCTGATCGCCCTGGCCCTGACGGTCATGCGTGAAGCCAGAAATCCACTGTTGCGCGGCATTGGCAATGGCTGGGTATCGATTGCCCGCAACACCCCGTCGCTGTTCCAGATCTACGTCCTGTACTTCGGCCTCGGCTCCCTGGGCTTGCATGTCAGTTCGTGGCTCGCGCTGCTGGCCGGGATCACCTTCAACAATGCCGGCTACCTGGCGGAAAACTTTCGCGGCGGGCTCAAGGCCGTGCCCCACACCCAGGTACGCGCCGCACGTTCGCTGGGCATGAGCGCCTTCCAGACCTACCGCATGATCATCGTTCCGCAGTTGCTGCGCATCGTCTTCTACCCGCTGACCAATCAAATGGTCTGGGCGGTGCTGATGACGTCGCTGGGGGTGATCGTCGGGCTGAACAATGACCTGACCGGCGTGACCCAGGAATACAACGTCAAAACCTTCCGCACCTTCGAGTACTTCGCCATCGCGGCGGTGCTGTATTACGCGATTGCCAAGGCGATCGTCGCGACAGCCCGGCTGATGGCCTGGCGGTTGTTCCGTTACTGAGGAGCTGTCCATGTTTGCCACCGATTTTTCCTCAAATGACCTGCTGTTCCTGCTCAACGGGGCCTGGGTCACGCTGCAGCTGACGTTCTGGTCGATCATCCTCGGTTCCCTGGCGGGCCTGCTGTTTGGTCTGCTGCGGGCGCTGTTGCCACGGGCCAGCCTGCCGCTGGCCTGGGTGCTGGATGTGTTCCGCAGCGTGCCGCTGCTCATCCAGTTCGTGCTGTTCAACTCACTCAAAAGCATCGTCGGCCTGAACATCAGTGCCTTCAGCGTCGGGTGCATCGTGCTGGGGGTCTACACCGCCGCGTACTTCACCGAAATCGTACGCGGTGGCGTGTTGGCCGTGCCGTTCACGGTGCGCCGGGCCAGTCGTTCATTGGGCCTGAGTTTTCTCCAGGACCTGCGCTGGATCGTCCTGCCGATGGCCACGCGGGTGGCCTTCCCCGGCTGGCTGAACCTGGTGCTCGGGGTGATGAAAGACACCGCGCTGGTGATGTGGATCGGCATCGTCGAACTGCTGCGCGCCTCGCAAACCATCGTCACCCGCATCCAGGAACCGCTGCTGGTGCTGTGCATCGCGGGCCTTATCTACTACGTCATGAGCCTGGTGGTCGCCCGCCTCGGCGCTCGTCTGGAAAGAAGGTGGCAAGAAAATGATTGAGATCGACAACGTACATAAATCCTTCGGCAACCTCGAAGTGGTCAAGGGCGTGAACCTGACGGTGAACAAGGGCGAGGTGGTGTCGATCATCGGCGGTTCCGGCTCCGGCAAATCGACCCTGCTGATGTGCATCAACGGCCTGGAACCGATCCAGAAAGGCAACATCCGCGTCGACGGTGTCGAGGTTCATCACAGCGCCACCGACCTCAACCGCCTGCGGCAGAAAATCGGCATCGTGTTCCAGCAGTGGAACGCCTTCCCGCATTTGACGGTGCTGGAAAACGTCATGCTGGCGCCGCGCAAGGTGCTGGGCAAAAGCAAGGCCGAAGCGGAAGAACTGGCGGTCAGGCAGCTGACCCATGTGGGCCTGGGCGACAAGCTCAAGACCTTCCCCGGCAAGCTGTCCGGCGGTCAGCAACAACGCATGGCCATCGCCCGGGCCCTGGCGATGTCGCCGGACTACATGCTGTTCGACGAAGCCACCTCGGCCCTCGACCCGCAATTGGTGGGCGAGGTACTGGACACCATGCGCATGCTCGCCGAAGACGGCATGACCATGGTTCTGGTGACCCACGAGATCCGCTTCGCCCGCGACGTGTCCGACCGCGTGGCGTTCTTTCGCAACGGCCTGGTGCACGAGATCGGCTCGCCGGACCAGGTCATCGGTAATCCGGTGCATGCGGAGACGGCGGCGTTTCTCAAATCAGTGAAGTAATTGATGACCGCATCGCGGGCACGCCCGCGATGAGGCCTGACAGGCGAAACAAGGAGCAAAGCAATGCGTTCATCAAAAGTCATCCATGTCGTCAGTTGCCACGCCGAAGGCGAGGTCGGCGATGTGATTGTCGGCGGTGTCGCGCCGCCGACCGGCGCCACCGTGTGGGAGCAGTCGCGCTGGATCGCCAGGGATGAAACCCTGCGCAACTTCGTGCTCAACGAGCCGCGCGGCGGGGTATTCCGTCACGTCAACCTGCTGGTGCCGGCCAAGGACCCGCGGGCGCAGATGGCCTGGATCATCATGGAACCGGCCGACACGCCACCGATGTCCGGCTCGAACTCATTGTGCGTGGCCACGGTGTTGCTCGACAGCGGCATCCTGCCGATGACCGAGCCGCAAACCCGCCTGGTGCTGGAAGCCCCCGGTGGATTGATCGAGGCCGTGGCCGACTGCCGAGACGGCAAGGTCGAACGGGTGGAAATCAAGAATGTACCCTCCTTCGCCGATCGCCTGGATGCCTGGGTTGAAGTCGAGGGCATCGGTTCGCTGCAGGTCGATACGGCTTACGGCGGCGACAGTTTCGTGATCGCCGACGCCAAGGGCCTGGGTTTTTCCATCCGCCCGGACGAGGCCGCCGATCTGGTGGCGGTCGGGCTGAAGATCACCCGGGCAGCCAACGAACAACTGGGCTTCGTCCATCCGCTGAACCCCGATTGGTCGCACATCTCGTTCTGCCAGATTGCCGCGCCCGTCGTCCATGAAAACGGCATCGCCACCGGCGCCAATGCGGTGGTGATTCAACCGGGCAAAATCGACCGCTCGCCCACCGGCACCGGTTGCTCGGCACGCATGGCGGTGTTGCAGGCCAAGGGTTTGATGCAAGTGGGCGAGCGTTTTATCGGACGCTCGATCATCGGCTCCGAGTTCCACTGCCGCATTGATTCGCTGACCGAAGTGGCCGGCCGCGCCGCCATCTACCCGTGCATTTCCGGACGAGCCTGGATCACCGGCACCCATCAACTGCTGCTCGATCCGAGCGATCCATGGCCACAGGGCTATCGCCTTTCGGATACCTGGCCGGGTGCTTGATATCAATGCACAGCCATTGTGGCGAGGGAGCTTGCTCCCGCTGGGCTGCGTAGCGGCCCCCATTGCTGTGTGTCTGATTTAGCGAGCTGTCTGAATTTACGACTGCTGCGCAGTTGAGCGGGAGCGAGCTCCCTCGCCACAGAGCCATCACCAGACCAACGGCCGGATAAACCCGAAAAAACCTGAAAAAAGCACTAGCCGAACGCTTTCACTTTAAATATCGTATACGAAATACTTTTAACGAACCGGAGGCAACAATGAGCAAGCGAATCAACTGGAGTGGCGTCTTCCCCGCGGTGACCACGCAATTCAACGATGACTTCACCATCAACCTGGACAAAACCCACCAAGTGATTTCCAACGTCATCCGTGATGGCGTGTCGGGCCTGGTGGTCTGTGGTTCGGTCGGCGAAAACACCTCGCTGACCGCCGAAGAGAAAATCGCCGTGACTGAAGTGGCCGTGGACGCTTCTCGCGGTCGCGTACCGGTGATCTGCGGCGTCGCCGAATTCACCAGCGTGCAAGCGGCCAAGGTCGCCAACGCTGTGCGCAAGGTCGGGGTCGATGGTGTGATGCTGATGCCGGCGCTGGTCTACGGTTCCAAGCCGTTCGAGACCGCCGAGCACTACCGCTACGTGGCGAAAAACGCCGACGTGCCCTTGATGGTCTACAACAACCCGCCGATCTACAAAAACGACGTCACCCCGGACATCCTGATTTCCCTGGCCGACTGCGACAACGTGGTGTGCTTCAAGGATTCCTCGGGCGATACCCGTCGTTTCATCGACGTGCGCAATGAGGTCGGTGATCGTTTCGTGCTGTTCGCCGGTCTCGATGACGTGGTGCTGGAAAGCATCGCCGTCGGTGCCGAGGGTTGGGTGTCGGGCATGTCCAACGTGTTCCCGAAAGAAGGTGAAACCATCTTCCGCCTGGCCAAGGCCGGACGCTTCGCCGAAGCCATGCCGATCTACGAATGGCTGATGCCGATCCTGCACCTCGATGCCCGCGCCGACCTGGTGCAGTGCATCAAGCTGTGTGAAGCCATCGCCGGTCGCGGCAGCGCCCTGACCCGTCCACCGCGCCTGGCTTTGCCGGAAGCCGACCGGGTTTTCGTCGAGCAGATCATGGCCAAGGCCCTGGCCAACCGTCCGCAGCTGCCGGACGTCGGTCTCTGAGTGATTGCCGGGCGGGCCCTGGCGGGTCCGGCCCGGCTGCCTGTTTTTTTGCGCCTCTACAGGGAACGTCAGCATGTCCAACGCTCAACACATTCAAAGCGCAACCACACCCTCGGGACTCAAGCGCGTCGTGGCCGCGGCCATGGCCGGCACAGTCGCCGAGTGGTATGAATTCTTTCTCTACGGTACGGCGTCGGCACTGGTGTTCGGCCAGTTGTTCTTTCGCCAGACCGACAGCCCCATCGACGGCATCATTGCCGCCTTCGCCCTCTATGCCGTGGGTTTTCTCGCCCGACCGCTGGGTGGCCTGGTGTTCGGTCACTACGGTGACAAGTTCGGCCGCAAACGCCTGCTGCAACTGAGCCTGGTGGTGGTCGGCATCACCACGTTCCTGATGGGCTGCCTGCCCGGTTTCGACCAGATCGGCTACGCCGCGCCGGTATTGCTGGTGCTATTGCGCCTGATCCAGGGCTTCGCCTTTGGCGGCGAATGGGGCGGTGCGATTCTGCTGGTATCGGAACACTGCCCGGACAATCGCCGAGGCTTCTGGGCCAGTTGGCCGCAAGCCGGCGTACCTGCCGGCAACCTGGTGGCGACGGTGGCCCTGCTGCTGTTGTCGTCGAACCTGTCGGAGCAGCAATTCCTCGCCTGGGGCTGGCGCGTGGCGTTCTGGTTTTCGGCGGTGGTGGTACTGATCGGTTACTGGATTCGCACCAGTGTCGATGACGCGCCGATCTTCAAGGAAGCCCAGGCCCGCCAGGCACAGACCCGCCAGCAACAACTGGGGGTGGTGGAAGTGCTGCGCCACCACTGGCGTTCGGTGCTGGTGGGCATCGGCGCGCGTTTCGCCGAAAACATCCTCTACTACACCGTCGTGACGTTCTCGATCACCTACCTGAAGCTGGTGGTGCACAAGGACACCTCGCAGATCCTGCTGCTGATGTTCGGCGCTCACCTTTTGCACTTTTTCCTGATTCCGCTGATGGGCTACCTGTCGGACCTGGTCGGGCGCAAACCGGTGTACCTGGTCGGCGCGGTGCTCACCGCTTTCTGGGGCTTCGTCGGTTTCCCGATGATGGACACGGGCAACAACTGGCTGATCATGGCGGCCATCACCCTGGGCCTGGCCATCGAGTCGATGACCTACGCACCCTACTCGGCGCTGATGGCCGAAATGTTCCCGACTCACGTGCGCTACACCGCGTTGTCGCTGTGCTACCAGGTGGCGCCGATCTTCGCCGGCTCCCTGGCCCCGCTGATCGCCATCACCCTGCTCAACAAGTACCACAGCTCGACGCCGATCGCCTGGTACCTGGTCGGCGCCGCGCTGATCTCCATCGTCGCCGTCGGCCTGACCCGCGAGACCCGTGGCAAGTCGCTGCGCTCAGTGGATGACGAGTCGGCGGCGCGCATTGCCGCGCTGGACCCGGCCTCGACCAGCACGCGTCGGGCTGATTCGCTGGCGTGAGCTCTTTACCTGCAGGAGCTCGCTCCTGCAGGGGTTCCATTCCTCATTTGCGACAGGAGTACTCAATGTCCGGGATCCTCGGCCACAACTACATCGGCGGTGCGCGCAGTGCCGCTGGCAGCATCACCTTGCAAAGCCGTGACGCCAGCACCGGCGAAGCACTGCCCTACTCGTTCATGCAAGCCACGGTGGAGGAAGTGGACGCCGCCGCCCGGGCCGCGGCAGCCGCTTACCCGGCCTTTCGCAACCTGCCAGCCGCACGTCGGGCGGATTTCCTCGACGCCATTGCCGCGCAACTGGATGCACTGGATGACCGGTTCGTCGCCCTGGTCACTCGCGAAACCGCGTTGCCGGGCGCACGCATTCAGGGTGAGCGCGCACGCACCAGTGGCCAGATGCGCCTGTTCGCCCAGGTCCTGCGTCGCGGCGACTTCTACGGTGCGCGCATCGACCGCGCCCTGCCCGACCGTCAACCGTTGCCACGGGTCGACCTGCGCCAGTACCGGATCGGTGTCGGCCCGGTCGCGGTGTTCGGCGCGAGCAATTTCCCGCTGGCCTTCTCCACGGCCGGCGGCGATACCGCCGCAGCCCTGGCCGCCGGGTGCCCGGTGGTGTTCAAGGCCCACAGCGGCCACATGGCGACCGCCGACATCGTCGCCGACGCAATCATTCGCGCCGCCGAACAGACCGGCATGCCCAAAGGCGTGTTCAACATGATCTACGGGGCCGGCGTTGGCGAAGCGCTGGTCAAGCATCCGGCGATTCAAGCGGTCGGCTTCACCGGTTCGCTCAAGGGCGGCCGTGCACTATGCGACATGGCCGCTGCACGCCCACAGCCGATTCCGGTGTTCGCCGAAATGAGCAGCATCAACCCAGTGGTGGTACTACCCGAAGCCCTGCGGCTACGTGGTGAAAGCATTGCCGGCGCACTGGTCGCCTCGGTGGTCCAGGGCTGCGGTCAGTTCTGTACCAATCCGGGGTTGGTGATCGGCATCCGTTCCCCACAGTTCAGCGCGTTCAGCGCACGGCTCGCGACCCTGATGGCCGAGCAACCCGCGCAAACCATGCTCAATGCCGGCACCCTCGCCAGCTATGAGAAAGGCGTGCAGGCGTTGCTCTGCCATTCAGGGGTGACGCACCTGGCCGGTCATGAGCAACAGGGCAATCAGGCGCGGCCGCAACTGTTCAAGGCCGATGTCAGCCTGTTACTGCGGGGTGATCCACTGCTGCAAGAGGAGGTGTTCGGCCCGACCACCCTGCTGGTCGAAGTGGCCGACGAGGCTGAACTGCAACAGGCCCTGAACAGCCTGCACGGACAACTCACCGCGACCCTGATCGGCGAAGCACAGGATCTGCAGGCGCACGGGCAATTGCTTGGGCTGCTGGAGCAAAAGGTTGGCCGGGTGTTGTTCAACGGCTACCCCACCGGGGTCGAAGTCTGTGATGCGATGGTGCATGGCGGTCCATACCCGGCCACCTCCGATGCCCGTGGCACCTCGGTCGGCAGCCTGGCCATCGAGCGGTTCCTGCGCCCGGTCTGCTACCAGAACTGCCCGGATTCGCTGCTGCCCGACGCCCTGAAAAACGCCAACCCGCTGGGCATTGCCCGACTGGTCGACGGCAACAGCCACCGCGACCCGATCTGAAAAACCCCACCACCCCTGTAGAAGCCAGTCTGCTCCTGCAGGGCTCACACTGATTTTGGATCGTTCACACAATCAAGAAATGCCTTCGGACTTGTGGGAGCTGGCTTGCCAGCGATGACGGCCTGACAGACGCCTTTGATGTCACTGCCAATCCGCTATCGCGGGCAAGCCCACAGGTTTTTGGATCGTTCACACAATCAAGAAATGCCTTCGGACTTGTAGGAGCTGGCTTGCCAGCGATGACGGCCTGACAGGCGCCTTTGAAGTGCCTGCCAATCCGCTATCGCGGGCAAGCCGCTCCCACAGGTTTTTGCATCGTTCACAAAATCAAGCAATACCATCGGACTTGTGGGAGCTGGCTTGCCAGCGATGACGGCCTGACAGGCGCCTTTGAGGTGCCTGCCAATGCGCTATCGCGGGCAAGCCCGCTCCCACAGGTTTTTGGATCGTTCACAAAATCAAGCAATACCATCGGACTTGTGGGAGCTGGCTTGCCAGCGATGACGGCCTGACTGACACCTTTGATGTGACTGGCAGACCGCTATCGCGGGCAAGCCCGCTCCCAC